>NZ_CP027942.1:2776290-3084767 GCF_005484985.1 Agrococcus sp. SGAir0287 | reverse complement strand
AGAGGGGGGAATGCGCTGATCGCCCGCGAGCGTCGCCATGACGGCGGCCCAGAGCTGGTGGGCATCGCCACCATCGCTCATGCGCAGGCTCCATCCCGTCGGGTGCGTGGGTCTCTCCACACCATTCTCCACAGGTGGAGAAAGCCGGTGCGGGTCTCCCTCGACGCCGTGCTGGAGACGGATCCGCCGGGAGGATTCCCCGAGTCTGCACGCATAGCGCATTCCTTGCAAGTCGTCGGAGAATGCCCGCGGCGTGGCGTGCGACACGGTTCCACCAGCGGTTGAAGTCCCACGCCGGCTTCGCGTATGATCGCCAGGTTGCCGCTGCGCGCCCCGACGCCGTGCAGCCACTCGACTTCCGGCCCCGGCCGACACCCAGGAGACACCCTCATGAGCAAGCGCACGTTCCAGCCGAACAACCGCCGCCGCGCCAAGAAGCACGGCTTCCGCCTCCGCATGCGCACGCGTGCCGGCCGCGCCATCCTCGCTGCGCGCCGCCGCAAGGGGCGCGTCGAGCTCTCGGCCTGAGCCCCGGTGCTGCCGAAGCCGAACCGCGTCGTGCACGCGGCCGACTTCCGGCGCATCGTCCGCACCGGGCGGCGGCTCACCTCGTCCGTCGCGGTGCTCCACGTCACCGAAGCCGAAGCGGCGACCAGCCGCTTCGGCTTCGTCGTGTCCAAGAAGGTCGGCAACGCCGTCGTGCGCAATCGCGTCCGCCGTCGCATGTCCGAGCACGTGCGGCAGCACGTCCTGCCGCTCGACCCGCCGGTCGACGTCGTCGTGCGGGCGCTCCCCGCGGCGGGCATAGCCGACTACGGTACGCTCGCGACTGCATTCGAACCATTGCTGAGGTCACGATGAGCGCGCTCATGCTGATCCCGCGCAACGTGTGCATCGCGATCCTCGTCGCGTACCGCGCGATCGTCTCGCCGCTGTACGGCGACGTGTGCCGGTACTACCCGAGCTGCTCGTCGTACACGCTGCAGGCGATCCAACAGCACGGCGTCGTGCGCGGGATCTGGCTGGGAGCGCGGCGCATCCTTCGATGCCACCCGTGGAGCGCGGGCGGGGTCGACGACATCCCGGCTCCCCGCCGCGCGATGACGCTCACGAGACTCGGCTTCGTCACCGCGAGCCGCTAGAGACATGAAGAAGAGGAATCGCTGATGCCCGACATCATCGGCCTGCTGATGTGGCCCATCAAGTGGGTCCTCGAGGCCATCCTGGCCGGCGCGCACTGGGGGCTCGAGCAGCTCGGCATGGACGGCAGCTCCGGCCTCGTCTGGGTGCTGTCCATCGCGTCGCTCACGCTCGTCGTGCGCACGGCGATGATCCCGCTGACCGTGCGGCAGATCCTCTCCTCGCGGAAGGCGCTCGAGGTCGCGCCCGAGATCAAGAAGATCCAGGACAAGTACCGCGGCAAGAAGGACCAGTTCTCGCGCGAGGCGATGCAGCGCGAGACGATGGAGGCCTACCGCAAGGCGGGCACCAACCCGTTCGCGTCCTGCCTGCCGCTGCTCATCCAGATGCCGATCTTCTTCGGCCTCGTCACGGTGCTGCAGACGGCGAACCGCGGGGAGGCGGGCGTGGGCTTCATGGGCGTCTCGCTCGCGGAGCAGTTCCGGAACGCATCGCTCTTCGACGTCGTGCCGCTGAACATGACGATGCAGCACGGCTTCGAGCAGGGCATGCTGCCCGTCATCCTCACGTCCATCGTGATGACGCTCATCATGGTCGCGACGCAGTTCTACACGCAGCTGCAGATCATGTCGAAGAACCAGACGCCGGCGATGAAGGAGTCGCCGATGTACAAGCAGCAGCGGATCATCCTCTACGTCATCCCGGTGTTCCTGCTGATCTCGGCCTGGGCCTTCCCGATCGCCACGATGTTCTACTGGCTCGTCTCGAACATCTACACGCTCGTGCAGCAGCTGATCATCATCTCGAAGCTGCCGAACCCCGGCTCGGATGCGGCCCTCGCGCGCGAAGCGCGCATGGCTCGCAAGCGCCAGCGCCAGGGTCTGCCCGCGGAACCGGGCTCCGACGCGACGGCCGCCGTCGAGGAGGCGCCTCCCGTGGTCGTGAACACGCAACGCCAGCAGCCCAGGCGCAAGACCACGAAGTCGAAGCGCGGAGGCAACCGATGAGCGACGAGCAGCAGACGCAGGACCTCGACGAGGGCGAGATCGCCGCCGACTACGTCGAGGGTCTGCTCGACATCGTCGACCTCGACGGCGACATCGAGATCGAGGAGTCCGGGTCGCGGACGACGCTCAAGATCGGCGAGGCGGGCGACGACTCGCTCGCCGCGCTGAGCGCCCCCGAGGTGGTGTCCGCCCTTCAGGACCTCACGCGCCTGGCCGTGCAGTCGCAGACCGGCGAGTTCTCGCGCGTCGTGCTCGACGTCGCCGGCTCGCAGGACGCCCGCACGAACGAGCTGCGCGACCTCGTGGCGCAGGCGATCGCGCGCATCGAGGGCGGCGCCGACCGCGCTCCCCTGCCGGCGATGTCCTCGTACGAGCGCAAGCTCGTGCACGACCTCGTCGCCGAGGCGGGCTACCACTCGGAGTCCGAGGGCGAGGGGCGCGACCGTCACGCGGTCGTCGTGCCCGCGTGACCTCGCGCTCGCACTCGTGACCACGTACGAGGCCGAGCCGGCCGCGGCCGCCGGCATGTTCGGCGACCGCATCGAGTTCGCACGCTCGTACACCGCGTCGCTCGCCGAGCACGGCGAGACGCTCGGGCTCATCGGACCGCGCGAGCTCGGCCAGCTGTGGAGTCGACACATCCTCAACTCTGCGGTCGTGGCTCCGTTGCTGCAGCGCGAGGCGCTCGTCGCGGACGTCGGCTCGGGGGCGGGACTGCCGGGTCTCGTGCTGGCGATCGCGCGTCCCGACGTGTCGATCGCGCTCATCGAGCCGATGGAGCGCCGCTGCGATTGGCTGCGCTCGGAGGTCGAGCGGATGGGGTTGACGAACGTCGAGGTCGTGCGGGCTCGCGCCGAGGAGGTGCATGGCACGCGCGCATTCCATCAGGTGACCGCTCGCGCGGTGTCGGCGCTGCGCACCCTCGTGCCGTGGACCGCGCCGCTCGTCGCGGATGGTGGCGAGCTCGTCCTGCTGAAGGGGGCGCGGGTCCACGACGAGATCGCCGCTGCCGAGAAGGCGCTGCGCAAGCACAGGGTGGGCAGGCCGGAGGTGCTCGAGCTCGATGCGGGTGACGGCGAGGTCACGCGCGTGCTCCGGGCGGTCGTGCGCGGCTGAGGTCCGTCGCCTGCGCTGCGAGCGCCTCCTCTCGTCGCGTGCGACCGTCTGCGCCTGCGTCGGCGATCTCCGTGCGCGCCCGTGGGATCGGATGGCCGGCGTCTCGAGGGCGCGTTCCGTCCGGATGCAGCGCGCCGTGCCGTGGCCGGCTCTGCTCGGTTCCTGCGCATGGCGTGGACGTCGCAGCCGTCCGACGCCGGCCGCTCCGTGCTCGTCCCGTGCCGTCGATCGCTCGGCGCTCACGACGCGCAGTCCCCCTCCCGCCCCGAGGTCGCTGGTCGCAGCCCAGGACTCGACCCCGTCGCTCGACGTCCGATCCGCGCCGCCGGTCGCCGCCGGAATCTCCCGGTTGCTGATGATCGGCCGCGGGAGCGCCGGCGCGTGGAACCGTAGGTGCGAGCGTTCGTGGTGGTTCGTGTTCGGCGCGTTCGGCTGGTCGGTCGCACGTCGAGGACGGCGAGGGTCGTGCTCGGTGCATGCCGGACGTGTCCACGGTCGCTCATCGTGCTCTCGCCCAGGCGTTCGCGCCGGCCGCGTGGTACCGGCGTCGTGCCGTGATCCTCCGGCTTGCGCGCATCGGCGCGGATGGACGCAGCCGTCCTCGTACCGTCGCTGTCGCATCTCGCGTGGTGTTCCACGTGAAACATCGGCGTCGACGTCACGAGGCGATCGGCCACGCTCCTCGTCCATGTACGCTCCCGCTGCTCGGCTGGGCGTGCGCTGAGGCGTCGGCCGGGCGCCCGACGGAAGGTGGTGGTGCGAGTCGATCGCTGCTGGACAGCCAGGCTCCGTGCGTCCGCGACGCGTGCCGGGCTGCGCCCTCATCGCCGCGCGATCTTCGAGCGTGCCCTTCGCACCCATGCGGCGACGTCACCCTCACCGATCGACGGCATCGCTGACCTCACGAGTGGGCCGAAGCGTTCCGACCGACCGGCAGTTCCGTGCGGAGCACGCCGAACGCGACTGCGCCAAGCTCGGCGGGGCGAGAGTCGACGGATGTGCATCGCGGCTGCGAGGGAGCTCTGCAGTTCAGCGGATGCCGGTCCGACGCGTCGTCGAGGCCATGGCGGGACCGCTCGTCGTCGTCTTGGCGGTGCATCGGTGCGCGTCCAGCTGCCACGATCGCTGCCGTGTCGCGTCACAGCGCCTCTCCCCATGTTCCCGTGAAGCATGATCTCGTGGAGCGTCCTCGCGGTGCCGCAACGGAGGTGGCCCACGGATGTCGGCGGATACGCGTGCCACCCAGGTGCCGCGGGATGTTCCACGTGAAACATGGCTCGGACGAGTCGTGGTTCACCACTGCCGACCTGCTTCCGGTGCGCAGGTCGGCTCGGATGCGCTCGGCCGCGGGTCCACCTCTCGGTGCACGGCATGCGATCAGCGCTGTCGAGCCGCGCTGGATGATGCCCGCTGTCGAGGTGCGCCCGGGCCAGACACACACTCGGACGATCGTCGTCCCTTCAGCCCGGACGCAAGGACGACCGGCGTCCGGCAGGCCTCGCCGACTGCGAACGCGAAGGGTCACCTCGGGGTCGACCCAGATCCCGACGCCCGATCGGTCCTGGAAACCGCGCTGGCTCAGCACGCTCAACGACGGCGGCGGTCGATCGTGCTCCGCGAGGACGAGCGTATGGGCGATCCCCGCCGTCAGTGCTCCATGCAGTGCGCGAGGGGTCAGAGAGGGCATGGTCGCCCCCCGCGGCCAGCCGGACCTGCGCTCGTCCGGTGGTCGGATTCGGCGTCGGGCTTCCGATCGCTTCGATCAGCGGCTGCTGGATGGGCAGGAAGCGTCGGTGAACCCTCAGGGCGACGCGTCATCGTCCGCGGTCGTGGCCTGGCGGCCACCCGCCATCGTCGTCGAATGCTTCGGCATGTCGGCTCGACAGACGTCGATCTCGTTGCGTCGAGCGTCCCGGCGTCGCTGCTCGGTGTGTGCCGTCCCCTCGATGTTCCACGTGAAACAGTGCCGCTCGACGAGAGGCGGCGGGCCGACGCGGAGGGTGGGCGCCTCTCGCATGCTGTGGAGAGCTGTGGAGAAGTTCTCCTCATAGGAGCCGACTGGCCGGTCAGCGCCGTGCAGCCGATGGCCCGACTTCCCAGTGCTGGCGCGGAAGAGGGGCCACACAGCAGTGACACCGACGGCGTGCATCGCGCTTCCTATGGAAGTGATCGTTCTCCACAGGTCTCCACAGGTGCCGCGTGGGCGCGCGGCGATCAGCGTGAGTTGGCGCGTTGCTCATGGATGCCGCAAGATGGCATGGGGACAACGGATCCACGTGGCGTGTTTCACGTGAAACAGGACCGGGAGAGGACGGCGTTCCAGTGCAGACGGGTCGCTTCGACACCACGCCGATCGCCCGCGAGATGGCCGATCTCGCCAAGCGTCGAACCGCACTCGCGAACGCACCGCATCCGCTCCCGAGCACGACGCGCGTCATCGCCGTCGTGAACCAGAAGGGCGGCGTCGGCAAGACGACGTCGGCGGTGAACCTCGCAGCGGCTCTGGTGCGAGCAGGTGCACGTGCACTCGTCGTCGACCTCGACCCGCAGGGCAACGCCTCGACCGCGTTGGGCATCCCGCATCACGCGGAGACGACGAGCACCTACGACGTGCTCGTCGACGAGACGCCGCTCGCCGATGCCGTGCAGCCGAGTCAGGACTCCGAGGGCCTCGCCGGCGTCCCCTCCACGATCCACCTCGCCGGCGCCGACCTCGAGCTCGCGCCGCTGGAGCGACGCGAGTTCCGCCTGCGCGCCGCCCTCGAGCAGTACCTCGCATCGCTCGACGAGCCAGTGCACTACGTCTTCATCGACTGCCCACCCTCGTTGGGTCTCCTGACGATCAACGCCTTCACCGCGGCCACGGAGGTGCTGCTCCCCATCCAGTGCGAGTACTACGCGCTCGAGGGCGTCACGCAGCTGCTCGACACGATCGAGCGCATCAGGCAGCACCTCAATCCAGCGCTGTCGCTCTCGACGGTGCTCCTCACGATGTACGACGGCCGCACCCTGCTGTCGAAGCAGGTGGTGGACGAGGTGCGTGCGCACTTCGGCGATCGCGCGCTCACCACGATCATCCCGAGGACCGTGCGCATCTCCGAGGCGCCGGGCTTCGGGCAGACGGTGCTGGCCTACGATCCCAACTCGCCCGGCGCGCTCGCGTATCGCGAGGCGGCCGCGGAGATCGCACAGCGAGGAGCACCATGAGCAAGCGCACGGGACTGGGACGAGGCATCGGCGCGCTGATCCCCACCGCCCCCGCGGCGGAGGACGCGGCCGCGTCGACCTCGCCAGCGAAGGACCGGCCGGTCGACGTCTTCTTCCCGAGCGCACGGACGACGGAGGGCACCGAGCTCCCCAGCGTGCCCGGCGCGCGATTGGCCGAGCTCCCGCTCGATGCCATCGTGCCCAATCACGTGCAGCCGCGCGACGTCTTCGACGAGGACGACCTCACCGAGCTCGAGCACTCGATCCGCGAGTTCGGCGTGCTGCAGCCGATCGTGGTGCGTCCGATCGCGGGCGATCCGGAGCGCTTCGAGCTCATCATGGGCGAGCGTCGCTGGCGGGCGTCTCGGCGCGCCGGCAAGGAGACGGTGCCTGCGCTCATCAAGGACACGCCCGACGACGCGATGCTCCGCGACGCGCTGCTCGAGAACCTCCACCGTGCCGACCTCAACCCGCTCGAGGAGGCCTCCGCCTACCAGCAGCTCATGGCGGACTTCTCGATCACGCAGGACGAGCTGTCGAAGCGCATCGGTCGCAGCCGCCCGCAGATCTCGAACACCATCCGGCTCCTCCGGCTGCCCGAGCCCATCCAGGCGCGCGTCGCGTCCGGCGTCCTGAGCGCGGGTCATGCACGCGCGATCCTCTCCGTCGAGACCGAGGATGCGATGCTGCGCCTCGCAGACCGCATCGTAAACGAGGAACTCTCAGTTCGCGCGGCGGAGCATGCGGCGAGCCTCGCGCAGGTGAAGGTGCCGCGCCGCACCCCGCAGCGCGGCGGTGTGCAGCGCGGGCTCGACGAGGTCGCGGAGCGGCTGACCGATCGTCTCGATACGCGCGTGCGCGTGAGCCTCGGGCGCTCGAAGGGGCAGGTCGTGATCGACTTCGCGACAGTGGCCGACCTCAACCGCATCCTCACGGAGCTCGGCGAGCAGCCCTTCGGCGATGCCGTGAGCCTCGCGGAGTAGCTGCAGACGAGGAAGGGCCCCGGCGCGATGCCGGGGCCCTTCGTCGTGCACCCGTGGGTGCTCGGTCGATCAGAGGAAGGCCGCGAGGTCCGCCTCGAGCGCCGCCTTGGGCTTGGCGCCGATGAGCTCCTTCTTCACCTCGCCGCCGACGAACACCTTCATCGCCGGGATGGAGGTGATGCCGTAGCGCATCGCGAGGTCGGGGTTCTCGTCGACGTTGACCTTCACGACGTCGAGCTTGTCGGTCTCGCCGTCGATCTGCTCGAGGATGGGGCCGACGGCGCGACAGGGGCCGCACCACTCGGCCCAGAAGTCGACGAGGACGGCCTTGTCGGCCTCCAGCACGTCGGCCTGGAACGAGTCGGTCGTGACGTTCTTCATGATGCTCCTCCTTGTCAGGCCGAGACTGCCTCGGGCAGCTCGGCCAGGTAGTGCTGGGCGTCGAGCGCCGCGACGGTGCCCGAGCCGGCGGCCGTGATGGCCTGGCGGTACGTGGGGTCGATGACGTCGCCGGCGGCGAAGACGCCGGGGACGCTCGTGCGCGACGAGCGGCCGTCGACGGCGATCGTGCCCTCCGCCGTCAGCTCGAGCTTGCCGTGCACGAGGTGCGTGCGGGGATCCGAGCCGATGGCGACGAACACGCCGTCGACGGGCAGCTCCCGCGTCTCGCCCGTGACGGTGTCGCGCAGGCGCACGCCCTGCACGGCCGTCTCGCCCAGGATGTCCTCGACGATGGCGTTCGTGACGAACGAGATCTTCGGGTCGGCCTCGGCGCGGTCGAGCATCGCGGCGCTCGCACGGAAGCTCTCCGACCGGTGCACGATCGTGACGGAAGCGGCGAACTTCGTCAGGAAGGTCGCCTCCTCCATCGCCGAGTCGCCACCGCCGACGACGACGAGGTGCTTCTCCTTGAAGAAGAAGCCGTCGCACGTGGCGCACCACGAGACGCCGTGGCCGGACAGGCGGTCCTCGCCGGGCAGGCCGAGGCGTCGGTAGGCCGAGCCGGTCGCGACGATCACCGTGCGCGCCTCGAGGACCTGGCCGCCGACGTGCACCTTCTTCACGGGTCCGTCGAGCTCGAGCTCCGTGACGTCCTCCAGGCGCACGTCGGCGCCGAAGCGCTCGGCCTGCTGCTGCATGTTGAACATCAGGTCGGGACCCATGACGCCCTCGGGGAAGCCGGGGAAGTTGTCGACCTCGGTCGTCGTCATGAGATCGCCGCCGGCCTCGACGCTCGATGCGAGGACCACGGGAGCGAGGTTCGCGCGAGCCGCGTAGATCGCCGCGGTGTAGCCGGCCGGGCCGGAGCCGATGATGATGACGTCGTGCACGGATGCCTTTCGGTGGGCGCCACGCTGGCGCTCGATGGGGTCAACCGATGCTAGCCCCGCGCCATTCCCGGGGTGTGCAGGGTCTGGAGAACGTCTCCGGTGCTCGCGTCGAGCACGGCGATGGCATCGGTCGGGAGGGGTTCGGAGCCGACGATCCTCGGGTTCGGGACGCGCGAGCGGGTGCGCCGATCCCAGGAGTCGACGACCGTGCGCGAGCCGCCGTCGACGAAGAGGACGGCGGGGTGCGCGTACGCCATGGGCGACGACGCGTCGGACGACCACCAGCCCTCGAACGGCAGCGGACGCTCGGGCGCGCCGAGCGAGGGCTGCGCGGGGCCGCGCCGCGTCAGCATCGACTGCGCGACGACGGCGCCGATGCCGGCGGCAACGCCGACGATCACGGGTGCCACGAGCCGACCCAGCGGATGGGGCATGGTGCCTCCTCGACCGATCAGTCCTGACGCGGTGCCGCGTCCTCGCTCACGCTACGACGGCGGCCTGTGAAGCGCGCCAGCACGAGGTCGAGGGTCGAGCGGAAGTCGGGGTTGCGCGTGACGAACAGCAGCCCGAAGTACACGACGGCCATCGCGGCGCCGGCGAGGCACGTCGTGACGAGCGCCGGCACCATCCCCGACGTGCCGAAGCCTCCGTCGCGGTATCCGCCGAGTCCCCACACGATCGCGGCGCCGGGGACGGCCGCCACGAGGGCGAACCCGAGGTACTGCACGTGCCGCACGGCGACCAGCCGGAAGCCGAAGGCTCCGATCTTCCTGCGCACGAGCCAGATCCATGCCGTGCAGGAGATGAGATTGGCGATCGAGACTGCGAGCGACGCGCCCGCCACGATCCACATCCCGGGCAGCATCGTGCACGCCCAGAGCAGCCCGAATGTCACCACCATGCCGAACAGCGAGTAGATGAAGGGCGTGCGCGTGTCCTCGAGCGCGAAGTAGACGCGCTGCAGCACGTACTCGGCGCTGAAGGCCACGAGGCAGACGAGCATGGCCCAGAGGACGATCGACGACTGCAGCGCGAGGTCGACGGTGGGGTCGAAGAGGCGGAAGAAGGGCACCGCGACGATGGCGAGGACGAGGGCGCTGATGGTCGTGAGCATGCCGACGCCGCGCAGCGCGCTCGAGACGTCCGTGCGGATCCCGGCGAGGTCCGATCTCGACGCGTGGTGCGACATCCGGGTGAAGAAGGCGATCGCGATCGAGACCGCGATGATCGAGTGGGGGAGCGAGAAGACGTACCAGGCGTTCTGCATCGTGAAGACGTTCGCGCCATCGGGATCGCCCATCGTGACCACACGCGACTGCACGATGCCCTTGATCTGACCGATCAGGACGACGCCGAAGAGCCAGCCAGCACGCTGACCCGTCGCGCGGAGCCCCACGCCGCGCCATCCGAAGTCGAGCCGGAACCGCAGACCCGTGCGTCGGAACAGCACGATGAGCACGAGCGCCTGGACCGCGACGCCGAGCGTCGCCACGCCGCCGAGCAGCGCGATGCGATCCTCGGTCCACACAGCGAGGTCGCGATTGACCTCCTCGTTGCCGAAGAGCGCGAGGAAGACCACGAGCCCGGCGATCGAGACGACGTTGTTCACGACCGGAGCCCACGTGAAGGGTCCGAACTCGCCGCGAGCGTTGAACACCTCGCCGATCAGCGTGTAGAGCGCGTAGAAGAGGATCTGCGGCAGGCACCAGTACGCGAACGCGACGGCGAGCGCGACCTGCTCGGAGGAGTACCCGCGTCCGTCGTCGCTCGTGGTGGCGTAGAGGTCGACGAGCCAGGGAGCGGCGACGGTCGCGACGATGGTGAGCAGCACGAAGACGGTGGCGCCGAGGGTGAGGATCTTCGAGACGAAGGCCTGGCCGTTGTCGCTGCCGAGGCTCGCCTTGACGATCGCCGGCACGAGGACGGCGCTCATCACGCCGCCCGCGACCAGGATGTAGACGTTGTTCGGCAGCTGGTTGGCGAGGCCGAAGGCAGCCGCTGCCTGCGAGCCGGTGTTGCCGATGACGACGGCGAGGAGCACGGACTTCACGAACCCGAGGACCCGGGACACCAGCGTGCCCGCGGCGAGGATGGCGCTCGAGCGCTGCACGCTCGCGCCCTTCGGCGCCGCTGCGGACGGCGCCATCGGCTCCGCCGCCGCGACCTCCTGCGGATCGGTCGGCGACCCCGTGCTCGTGCCGTCGGTCATCCGTGCGCTCCTGGTCGGTCGTCGGCGGGCGTCTCGCCTCGCCGTGCAGCAGCGGCCGCGTCGCGCGCGTCGGCGACGGCGAGCTGCTCGGTGCGGGGGTCGATGTCGCCGCGCGCGACGCCTGCACGACGATTGCGCACGGAGCGCAGGATGCCGAAGCCGAGCAGCAGCGCGGCAGCGAGCGCGACGACGACGAGCAGGATGGTCTCGAACGCCGGCTGCGCGTTGATGCGCAGCACGGCGCTGTCGAGCGAGACGCCGGTGGGGGTCTGGACGTCGAGTCGGATGATGCCGCTGCCGCTCGCGACGACGTCGACGGGCATGGGGACGCGGATGCGGCCGGTCGCCGGCACGACGACCTCCACGGGCTCGTCGGGCAGCGAGACGGCGTTCGTGCCGGGCCGTGCGGTGAGCAGCACCGTGACGTCGACGTCGAGCGCGTTGTCGAGCGTGACCTGCAGCTCCGCGGGGCTGCCGAGCAGCGCCGTGTCGCCGCCCTCGACGATCGTCACGGGCTGGCGCAGCGGCGCGACGAGCTCGACGAAGCGCGTCACGGCCGCGGCGTCGTCCGCGCGCGAGGTGGCCGCGACGGCTGCGAGCAGCTGGAGGCGCACGGGAGCGACGAGCGGCGCCGGGTCCTCGAGGCTCGCCGCGATGGTCTCGGCAGCGGCATCCGTCTCGACGAGCGCCGCGATGCGGCCAGCGGCCTCCTGCTCGGCCCGCGTGGGCTCGCTGGCCACGAGCTCCGCGCTGCGCGGGCTCTGTGCGATCGCGGTGGCGACGTCGGCGCGGGTCAGCCACGCGACCGAGCCGATCGCGTCCTGCAGCGCGAGGGCGGCCGTGGGATCCGCGTCGACCGGCAGCGCCGCGACGAGCGTGCGCTGCAGCGCGGGGGCCTCGCGGGTGATCGTGGCGAGCAGCGCGAGCGTGCGAGCGGTCGCGTCGATCGACGCCGTGCCGCCCGCCGTGACGGCGTCGCGCACGAGGCGCTGCAGCTCGGCGTCGGCGGCGAGCACCGAGACGCCGCCGACGACGGCGTGCGCGCTCGGCGTCTGCCGATCGAGGGTCTCGTCGAGGTCGTCGGTGTCGAGCACGACGGTCGCGCTCGCGCCCACCCTCCCCAGGAGCTCGCCGTCGATCGACGACGACGTCGCGTCGACGATCGGCGCGATGCTCGTGGGCACCTCGGCGAGGGTGGCGGGCAGCAGGCGCCCGTCGGCCGTCGGGATGCCCTCGAGCCCGGGCACGTCGACCTCGGCGCGTGCGAGCGCGAGCGCGTCGGCGCCGCCGTACGGCAGCGCGTACGTCTGCGGCAGCGCGCCGGCGGCCTCGAGCCAGGCGGCGGCCTCCTCGGGGGCGTCGTCGCCGAGCGCCGCGACGCTCGCGGGCACGATCGGGTCGAGGCCGAGCGCGGCGCCCGCCTGGGCGACGGCGAGCTGCTGCGCGAGGGTGCCGCCGTCGGTGACGGCCGCCTCGAGCTCGTCCGCCGTCAGCAGGCCCGTGTCGGTCTCGGGCGTCGTCGTCTGCATCGTGAGCACGACGCCGGTCGGACCACCGCCGGGCAGGTCGAGCGTGACGAGCGAGCGGATGCGCTCGTCGGCGCCGTCGACGTCCGCCGCGAGCAGCATCGCGCCGCTCGAGGCGGCGCTCCAGGGGAGGTCGGCCGCCGGCACGGTGACGTCGATGCTCGAGGATCCCGCGGAAATCGTCGCCGTCGCCACGCGCGTGAGCGCCGGTGCGCCATCGCCGTCGAGCCACTGCGTGAGGGCGCTGCGGGTCGCGACGGCACGGGCGCCGACGAGCACGGTGACGCCGAGGTCGGTGCTCGCGGTGGTGCCGGCGCTGACGCGCACGACGAGGTCCTGGCCCGTCGTGAGCACGGGATCGATCGGCGCGACCGCGGGTGCCGGGTCGTCGGCGGCGACCGCGACGGTCGGCGTCAGCGCGAGGGTTCCGAGCGCGCCGATCGCAGCGATCGTGATCGCCAGTGCGCGCCGCACGCGCCCACCCGCCGCGAGCATGGTGGACAGTCTACGAGCGCGAGAGCCGACGGCCGGGACGCGGGCATCGCGCGGGCCCTGGCAGGATGGCTGTCCGTGACGAGCATGGCGGAGGCGACGGCGCGGCTGGAGCAGGTGGCGGCATCCGGGCCCACGGCGCTGCTCGCCGACGCGTTCGCCGCGGCGGGCTTCGAGCTCGCGCTCGTCGGCGGTCCCGTCCGCGACGCGCTGCTCGGGCGCACGACGACCGACCTCGACTACGCGACGGATGCGCGGGCCGACGACATCCTCGCGATCGTGCGCCCGATCTCGGATGCGCAGTGGGACGTCGGGCGCGAGTTCGGCACGATCGCCTGCCGCGTCGACGGCCAGAGCGTCGAGGTGACGACCTACCGCGCGGACGTCTACGACGGCGTGACGCGCAAGCCCGAGGTGACGTTCGGCGAGCGGCTCGAGGACGACCTCGTGCGGCGCGACTTCACGGTGAACGCCATGGCGCTGCAGCTCGTCGCCCGCGGCGCGGACGGCGTGGTGGCGCGCGTGGCGCCGCGCCTCGTCGACGTCGGCGGCGGTGTCGAGCACCTCCTCGCGCGCATCCTCGACACGCCGCAGGCGCCCGAGGTCTCGTTCCGCGACGACCCGCTGCGCATGCTGCGCGCCGCGCGCTTCGAGGCGCAGCTGGGCTTCTCCGTCGCGGGTCGCGTGCGGGATGCGATGACAGATGCGGCTGCGAGCATCGCGAACATCTCGGCGGAGCGCGTGCGCGACGAGCTCGTGAAGCTGCTGTCCACCGACGACCCCACCGGCGGGCTGCGGCTGCTCACCGACACGGGCATCCTCGACCACGTGCTGCCGGAGGTGCCGGCGCTGCGGCTCGAGGTCGACGAGCACGCGCACCACAAGGACGTCTACGAGCATTCGCTCACCGTGCTGCGGCAGGGCATCGCGCTCGAGGCGTCGAGGCATCCCGGCGCCGAGCCCGACGTCGTCTCGCGCCTCGCAGGCCTGCTGCACGACATCGGCAAGCCCGCGACGCGGCGCGTCGAGGGCAAGGCCGTCACGTTCTACAACCACGACGTCGTCGGCTCGCGCCTCGCGGCGAAGCGCCTGAAGGCGCTCCGCTTCGACAACGACACCGTGAAGGCGGTCGCGCGCCTCGTCGAGCTGCACCTCCGCTTCTACGGCTACATGGATGCCACGTGGACGGATGCGGCGGTGCGCCGCTACGTGCGCGACGCCGGCCCGCTGCTCGAGCGGCTGCACATCCTCACGCGCTCCGACGTCACGACGCGCAACCGCCGGAAGGCCGAGCGCCTCGACTTCGCCTACGACGACCTCGAGCAGCGCATCGCGGCGCTCGCCGAGCAGGAGGAGCTCGAGGCGATGCGCCCCGACCTCGACGGCGAGCAGATCATGGCGATCCTCGGCATCCCGCCGTCGCGCGCCGTGGGCGAGGCGTACCGCATGCTGCTCGATGCCCGCATCGAGCACGGCCCGCTCGGCCCCGAGCGTGCCGAGGCGCTGCTGCGCGAGTGGTGGGCGGCGCGTCAGGAGGGCTGACCGCGAGCGTCGACTGGCCACGAAGGGTCGCCCTTCGTGGCCGATGGTCGCCCTTCGTGGCCACTCGTCGTGCCGGCCGACCCGTCGGTGGCGCCGAGCCGCGCGCATCCGCTACCCTTGACAGGTTGTCCGGCGACGCCGGGCACCATGCATACCCTCCTGCTGCAGATCGTCTGCAGCCGTTCGAGTCCGAAGGAGGTGGGTGAAGCATGCATCCCTATGAGCTGATGGTCATCCTCGACCCGGCCATCGACGAGCGCACCGTCGCCCCGTCGCTCGAGAAGTTCCTCGGTGTCATCCGCACCGCAGAGGGCGAGATCGAGAACGTGGACATCTGGGGCCGTCGTCGCTTCGCATACGAGATCGACAAGAAGACCGAGGGCATCTACGCCGTCGTGGACTTCACGGCGACCCCGGAGGCGACGAACGAGCTCGACCGACAGCTGAACCTGTCGGAGGCCGTCATCCGCACGAAGGTGCTCCGTCGTGACGAGGTCATCGCCCAGCGCGCCGCGAAGGCGGAGAAGGACGAGGCCAAGGCAGCACGCGCAGCGGCGCGTCCGGCGAAGACGGCGACCGAGGCCGCCTGATGGCTGGCGAGACGATCATCACGGTCGTCGGCAACCTCACGGCCGACCCGGAGCTGCGGTACACGCAGAACGGTCTCGCAGTCGCGAACTTCACGATCGCCTCGACGCCGCGCACGTTCGACCGTCAGGCGAACGAGTGGAAGGACGGCGAGGCGCTGTTCCTCCGCGCGTCCGTGTGGCGCGAGTTCGCCGAGCACGTCTCGCAGAGCCTGACGAAGGGCAGCCGCGTCATCGCGCAGGGCCGCCTCAAGCAGCGCTCGTTCGAGACGCAGCAGGGCGAGAAGCGCACCGTGATCGAGCTCGAGGTCGACGAGATCGGCCCCAGCCTCCGCTACGCGACCGCGCAGGTCACCCGCTCGTCGGGTGGCGGCGGCGGCAACCGCGGCGGCGGCCAGTTCGGTGGCGGGCAGAGCCAGGGCGCAGTCGCCGACGAGCCGTGGGGCCAGCCGGCCGCGCAGCAGTCGTCGGGCGGCGACGTCTGGGGCGCGCCCGGCACCTCCTACAACGACGAGACGCCCTTCTAGGCGCGTCTGCAGCAGACAAGAGAGCAGGAAGCACCATGGCTGGAAAGCCGCAGGGCCGTCGGGGCCGAGGTCCCAAGGGCGGGAAGCCGGTCGCGCCGGCGAAGTCGATCACCGTCGGCGTCATCGACTGGAAGGACGTCGCGACGCTGAAGAAGTTCATCTCGGAGCGCGGCAAGATCCGTGCCCGTCGCATCACCGGCGTCTCGGTGCAGGAGCAGCGTCTCATCGCGAAGGCGATCAAGAACGCCCGCGAGATGGCGCTCCTGCCGTACTCCGGCGCCGGGCGCTGAGGAAGGATCTGACATGGCGAAGGTCATTCTCACGAACGAGGTCTCGGGCCTCGGCAGCGCCGGCGACGTCGTCGAGGTGAAGAACGGGTATGCCCGCAACTACCTCGTGCCGCAGGGCTTCGCGACCGCGTGGACGCGCGGTGGCGAGAAGCAGGTCGAGCAGATCAAGGCCGCCCGCGCCGCGCGCGAGCACGCCACGATCGAGGAGGCGCAGGACCTCAAGCTGAAGCTCGAGGCCAATCCGCTCCGCGTCACCGTCAAGGCGGGCAAGGAGGGCCGACTGTTCGGCTCCGTGCAGACGCAGGACATCGCGGACGCCGTCTCCGAGCAGGGCCTCGGCTCGCTCGACAAGCGCGTCATCGAGATCCCGACCGCGATCAAGGCCGTCGGCCGCCACCAGGCGACCGCCCGCCTGCGCGACGACATCGTCGCGCAGATCACGGTCGAGGTCGTCGCCGCCAAGTAGGCGCGACCCCACGACCGAGGGCCGCACTCCCGCGCAGGGGGTGCGGCCCTCGTCGTCGTGCGAGGGGCCGCGAGGGCTTCGACGTGCTGGCGTCCTCGGGGTTCGGCGGGTCTCGTGACGCGTGCTCGCTGCGCTCGCGCGCTCCTCGACCAGCTGGGGTGGATCGGTCCTCGACCGGCTGGGTGGAACGGTCCTCGACCGGCTGGGTGGAACGGTCCTCGACCGGCTGGGTGGAACGGTCCTGGACCGGCTGGATGGAACGGTCCTCGACCGGCTGGATGGAACGGTCCTCGACCAGCTGGGGTGGAACGGTCCTCCACCGACGGCGGTGGAGCCGGTTCGGATTCGTCTGGCCTTCCACCCCCAGCTGGTCGAGGAGGCCGCAGCCGAAGGCTGCTGCCGTCACGAGATCCGAGCCATCGCGAGCACGACGGGCGCGAGACGGTGGCGCTGAGGTCCGCGGGTCAGGGCGCCGGCGCCAGGCGGTAGAGCACCTGCGGGCGCCCGCGCCGACCGTAGCGGTGCGCGAGGTCGATGACTCCCGTCGCGACGAGGTGGTCGAGGTAGCGCCTGGCCGTCGCGCGGGACGTGCCGGTCTCGGCCGCGACCTCGTCGATCGAGCGGGCGACGACGGGGTCGAGCGCGGCGACGACCCGCTCGAGGGTCGTGGCGCTCACGCCCTTCGGCAGCGGCTGCGGCGTGCGCTCGGGGTCGCGCGACGCGCCGACGACGCGCACCGATCCGGTCGCGAGCAGCCGGTCGACCTCCCCCTGCGCGAGCGGCACGTCGCGCGAGGCGGCGTCGCGCGCCTGGCGCTCGGCGGCGTACGCGCGCAGCCGCTCCTGCAGCACCTCGCGGTCGAAGGGCTTCAGCAGGTAGCCGATGGGATGCGCGGCCAGCGCCTGCCGCACCGTCACCTGGTCGCGCGACGAGCTGACGACGAGCACGTCGGTGCCCGCGACGCCCGCGACGCGCATGCGATGGAGCACCTCGATGCCGCTCACGTCCGGCAGGCGTATGTCGAGCAGCACGAGGTCGACGCCGTGCGCGACGTGCGCGAGGGCAGCGCCGCCCGACGCCGCGGCGCCGACGACCTCGAACCCCTCGGTCGCGGCGACCCAGCGCGCATGGAGCGCGCGGGCGCCGGCGTCGTCGTCGACGACGAGCACGCGGATGGGGGCGGTCACGACGATGCCCGCATCTCGACGTCGAGGCGCGCTCCGCCGAGCCGCGATCGCCCGACGACGACGGAGCCGCCGCGGTCGGACGCCGTGCGGCGCACGACGGCGAGGCCGATGCCGCGGCCGACGCCCGTCGCGTCGGCCTTCGAGGACCAGCCGCGAGCGAGCACGCGGTGCGCGTCCGCCGGATCGATGCCGCGCCCGTCGTCGTCGACCGCGACCGCGACCATCCGCCCGCGCGTCTCGATCGTGCACCGCACCACGGTCGCGCCCGCCTCCGCGGCGTTGCGGCACAGGTTGGCGACGACGAGCAGCACCTCGTCGTCGAGCACGACGTCGTCGGCGACGCGCAGCTCGAGGGCGGCACCGTGCGCGTCGAGCTCGGCGCGCACCGCCTCGATCGTCGCCGTCGCGACCGCGCCCTTGCGCGGCGCACCAGCACCGACGCCGCTCGTGAGGCCCGGCGCGACCGCGTCGATGTACGCCATCGCATCCTCGCCGTCGCCCTGCGCGACGAGTCCGCGCACGACGTGCAGCCGCGTGCCGAACTCGTGCGCCTGCTCGCGCAGGGCATCCGTGGTGCGGCGCATCTGCGTGCTCTCCGCCGCGATGGCGTCGGCGCGTCGCAGCCTGCGCGCGATCGCGATCGACAGCAGCACGCTCGCGAGGGTCGCCGCGACGAGCGCGCCCATGCTCCACGGCAGCAGCTCGCCGAGCGCTCGCTCGCGATCGGCGGCGATCGTCGCCTCGAGCACGCCGACCGCGACGACGCCGATGACCTCGCCGTCGGCGTCGACGATCGGCACCTTCGCGCGGAGGGTGGGGCCGGAGGGTCCCGTCTCGGTGCCGACGAACTCCTCGCCCTCGAGCACCGGCTCGATCGTCGTCTCGACGAGCTCGCCGCGCTCGGCAGGGTCGGGATGCGTGATGCGCACGCCCTCGTCGTCGGTGACGACCACGTACGAGACGCCCGACGCTCGCTCGACGAGCGTCGCGATGGGCTGCAGCGCCGCCGTGGCGACGGCGAGGTCGTCGGCGTCGGCGAGCGCTCCCGGGCGTCCCGCGTCGACGACCGCGGCGACGGCATCCCGCACCTCGGGGAGGTCGGCGAGGCTCGAGGCGACGCCCGAGACCTGGTCGACGACGGAGGCGCGGATGCTCTGCTCCTGCACCGCCGCCGCGACGCCGGTCGTGATGCCCGTGGCCCCCAGCACGATGACGCTCGGCAGCGCGAGCACGGCGATGCGGCCCAGGCGGGCGACGCGCGGCCTCGTCACCGTGACGCACCCCTTCGCTAGCGACGCCGTGAGCGTCAATGAGCACAACTCCGACACGGGCTGCTCGGCCGGTCGGCGGCTGCCATCGTACTTCTCGACCTGCGCCACGAGGACGTGCGCAGGAGGGAGCGAGCCATGACAGACCAGCCAGCGAGCCAGGCGGCCGCCGCGCCGCGCGGCCGCCGCAGCCTCGCCCGCGTCGTCGGCGCAGCCGTCGCCGCGGCATCCATCGGCGTCGCCGCCTACGGGTCGGTGACGTCGGCCGCCGCCGGCGGCGACCCGACGACCTCCATCACGATCGTCGCGCCCGCCGCGGCCGGCGGTGGCTGGGACGGCGTCGCGCGCGCGATGCAGCAGGCCCAGCGCGGCAACGCCATCGTCAACTCCGTGCAGGTCGTGAACATGCCGGGCGCGGGCGGCACGATCGCGCTCGGCAACGTCGCACGACTCGACGGCCAGATGGACACCCTGCTCGTCGGCGGCACCGGGCTGCTCGCCGCCGAGATCCAGTACGGCTCCGCCACCACGCACGACGACATCACGCCGCTGGCCGTGACGGTCGAGGAGTACGACGTCATCGTCGTGCCGGCCGACTCCCCCTACGAGACGCTCGACGACCTCGTGACCGCATGGGCCGAGAGCCCCGGTGCCGTGCCGTGGACCGGAGGCGGCTCCTTCGACCAGCTCGTCGTCACCGACCTGGCCGTCTCCGCGGGCATCGACCCCACCGACACGAACTACATCCCCTCCGACGGCGGCGGCGAGGCGATCCAGGCGCTGCTCAACGGCACCGCGGCTGCCGCCGCCGGCGGCTACCCCGACAACATCGACCAGATCGAGGCGGGTCGTCTGCGGGCGCTCGCGCTCGTCGCCGCCGAGCCGGTCGAGGGCATCGACATCCCCACCGCCGTCGAGCAGGGCCACGAAGTGACGCTTACCAACTGGCGCATGGTGGCGGCACCGGGCGGGCTCGACGCCGAGCAGACGGCGCAGCTCGAGCAGATCGTGCTCGAGACCCTCGCGACCCCCGAGTGGGCGCAGGCGATGGAGCGGTACCACTGGACGGAGCGCATCATCACCGGTGACGAGCTGGGCGCGTTCCTCGTCGACGAACGAGAGCGCATCCAGGCGCTGTACGAGGAGCTGGGCCGATGATGCCGCAGAGCAATCCCACGTCGTCGTCGGCCGTCGTCGGCCAGCGACTCACCTTCCGCGCCGACCGGGGTCGCATCGCCGAGGTCGCGAAGGAGCTCACGGTACCGGGGCTGCTCGCCGCCGCAGCCGCGTACCTCATCGTCGGCATCGTGACGATGGAGGTGCCGGCGGGCGCGTCGTTCCCCGGGCCCGAGTTCTTCCCCGCCCTCATCGCCGCAGCGCTGCTGCTGATCGCAGGGCTGCTCGTCGCACGGTTCGTCCGGCAGCGCCGAGCCGGCGTCGACGCCCGAGAGGACGCACCCACCACCGCATCCATCTCGGTCCTCGACGCCAGCGGCACCGAGGTCGACGAGGCCGAGGTCGCGCTGCCGCAGCGCGCCGTGCGCGTGGACTGGCGGTCCATGGCCTGGGTCGTGCTGTCCTTCGCCGCGTTCGCGCTGCTGCTGCAGGTGCTCGGCTGGATCGTCGGCGCCGGCCTGCTCTTCCTCGGCGTCGCGAAGGGGCTGGGCGCGACGGGCTGGGTGCGACCGCTCGTCGTCGGGCTCACCGTGAGCTCGATCAGCTACATCGCCTTCGACATGGTGCTCGAGCTGTCGCTGCCCTCGGGCATCGTCGGATGGGGGTTCTGACATGGACGTGCTCGGTCTCCTCGGCGAGGGATTCGCCGGCGCGCTGACGCCCGCCAACCTGCTGTGGGTCGTCGTCGGCTGCCTCCTCGGCACCGCCGTCGGCGTGCTGCCCGGCCTCGGATCGTCGATGGCGGTCGCGCTGCTGCTGCCCGTGACGTTCTCGCTCGACCCGACGGCGGCGTTCATCATGTTCGCCGGCGTCTACTTCGGCGGCCTCTTCGGCGACTCCACCATGGGCATCCTCATGAACACGCCGGGCCAGGCCTCGGCGATCGCGTCGACGTTCGAGGGCCACAAGATGGCGCTGCACGGTCGAGCGGCGCAGGCGCTCGCGACCGCGGCGATCGGTGCGTTCGTCGGCGGCATGGTCGCCTCGATCCTCGTCGTCTTCCTCGCGCCGGCGCTCGCGGCCTTCTCGACGAGCTTCGGCCCGGCCGAGTTCTTCGCGCTCGCGCTGTTCGCGTTCGTCACGACGTCGTCGGTCGTCACCGACGACGCGCTCAAGGGCCTCGGCTCCCTCTGCCTCGGGCTCGGCATCGCGGTCGTCGGCGTCGACGGCATCTCCGGCGCTCCGCGCTTCACGATGGGCGTGCCCGAGCTGTTCGACGGCATCTCGCTCGTCACGGTGACCGTCGCGATCCTCGCGCTCGGCGAGGTCATCTACGTCGCGTGCCTGGCTCGCCACCTGAAGGACGGCCAGATCGTGCAGCCCAAGGGCCGCCCGTGGCTGTCGCGGCGCGAGCTGCGCGAGGCGGCGCCCGCGTGGATGCGCGGCACGGTCATCGGCCTGCCGTTCGGCGTCGTGCCGGCGGGCGGCTCCGAGATCCCCACGTTCCTCGCCTACGGCCTGGAGAAGCGACTGGATGCCAGGCGCACGGACCCGCAGTTCGGCAAGGGCGCCATCCGCGGCCTCGCGGCGCCGGAGGCTGCCGGAAACTCGACGACGGGCATGGCGATGGGCGCGCTGCTCGCGCTCGGCCTGCCGGTCTCGGCCACGGCAGCGATCATGCTCGCGGCGTTCCGCCAGTACGGACTGCAGCCGGGGCCGCTGCTGTTCGACCGCTCGCCCGACCTGGTGTGGGCGCTGCTCGCGTCGTTCTTCATCGCCATGGTCGTGCTGCTCATCATCAACCTGCCGTTCGCGATGGTCTGGGCGAGGCTGCTGCGCATCCCGCGCGCGTACCTCTACGCGGGCATCGCGGTGTTCTGCGGGCTCGGCATCTACGCGACGAGCGGCTCGGTCTTCTCGCTGCTCATGCTGCTGGGCATCGGCATCGTCGGGTTCCTCATGCGAGCCCTCGACGTGCCGCTCGCGCCGCTCATCATCGGCATGGTGCTCGGCCCGCTCGCGGAGACGAGCCTGCGCGACGCGGCGCTCAGCGCCGACGGCGACTTCTCGACGCTCGTCGCCGGCCCGATCCCGATCGTGCTCTACGCGGTGCTGGCGATCGTGCTCGCGGTCACGGTGCGCAGCAAGGTCGTGGCCCGCCGCGCGGCGCGGAGGCGCGAGCTGGTCGACGCGTAGCGGGAGGGATCTCGGCGTCACGCCCGCTCGGTGAGGCGCGAGCGCAGCGAGCCTCGAAGCGAGCTCATCGAGGCGGGTGGTGCTCCTTTCGAGGCTCGCTTCGCTCGCACCTCAAGGAGCGGTGGAGGGATGGGGCTCGAGGAGGCCCCGAGCGCAGCGAGGAGCCGTCACGAGACCCCGTGACGTGCTCGCTCGGCGCGACCATGCGCGTGGCCGCGTGGCCGCGTGGGAGTGCCGGCCGCGTGATCCCGTGACGCGTGCTCGCCTGGCGGCTCGCGCGCTCCTCGACCGGTTGGATGGGAGTCGACCCCTACGACTCCGTCGCTCGTCTGGCCACGATCGCCCTCGCGATGCGCTCGACGAGGTCGACGGGCAGCTCCTGCGCGTGCATCAGCTGCACGGAGTCCTTGCCCGAGCGCAGCGGCGCGACCTCCGCCTCGAGGTCGTCGTCGAGCGTCGGCACGGGGTAGAGCCCGACGTGCCTCCGCCAGCCCGCGTAGTGGATGGCGTAGCGACCGCCGAGCATGACGGCGGCCATGTCGTAGCGCACGACCTCCTCGCCATCGGGCACCGCGCGCAGCAGCGCCTCGCGCACGAGCGTGAGTCGCTCGGCGATCTCCGGGGGGAAGGTCGCGATGTACGCGTCGACGTCGGCTGCGCTCATGGGACGAAGCGTGGCACTCGGGGGCGTCTCCGTCCAGGGGTGGCTGGGGCGGACCGCGGATGCCGCCGGCCCGCCCCTCGGCTCAGCGCTGCAGGCCGGGGAAGGCCCAGACGCCGGATGCGCGCAGCAGGTCGCGGTAGATGACCAGCTGCTCCTGCGGCGTGACCTCGGCCGCCTCCTCGGCGGAGTCGTAGTCCATCGCGACGACGTTCGTCAGGTCGTCGCCGGTGACCTCGAGCCCCATGGAGTCGCCGAGCGAGTCCGCGACCTCGTCGAAGATCGTGATCGCGCGGCGCATGTGCGACGCGCTCGAGATCACGGTGACCGCCTCGACGTCGTGATCGGCCGCGAGCCGCAGCGAGAAGAGGGCGTTCTCGACCGTGTCGGTCGCGAGGGCCTCCTGCACGATGCGGTCCTCGTCGACGCCCTGCTCGACGAGCCACTCGGTCATGGCGCTCGCCTCCGTGACCCCCTCCCGCGGCACGCCGCCGGAGACGATGAGCATCGAGTCCGGGTGCTGCTCGGCCGCGTCGAGCGCGACCTCGAGCCGGTCGACGAGCGTGGGCTCCATCGAGCCGTCGTCGGCGAGGGCGTAGCCGAGCACGACGAACGCGTGACCCTCGTCGGGGAGGTCCGACGGCACCTCCTCGTTCAGGACGAGCGAGGATGCCGCAGCGGCCGCGTCGAGCGCCGCGACGTCGTCGGCCGCGCGCTCGGGGTCGATGCGCTGCATCTCGGCGACGTGCTCGGCCGCGCCTGCGTCGTCGCCCGACGCACGGCTGTACGCGGCAGCGCGCAGGTGCGCGTCGTACGCATCCGGATCGATCGCGAGGATGCCGTCGAGCGTCGCGAGCGACGCCTCGACGTCGTCCTGCAGCAGCTGCGCCGACGCGAGCCCGTATCGCAGGTCGAGGTCGTACGGGTCGATCTCGACGGCTTGGCGCATCGCCGAGGCCACGACGTCGTAGTCGCCGTGCAGGGTGACGCCCTGGAAGAACTCCTCCTCGACCTCCGTGAGGTCGCCGCCGTTCCAGTAGTAGTGCATGGCGATGTCGGTGAGCGCGTCCACGCGCTCCGACGTGGGCGAGGCGTTGTCGACGGCGTCGAACAGCTCCTCGACGGTGGGATCGTCGCCGGCCGCCGGCTCGCTGCCGCCGGGATCGGTGCAGCCGACGAGCGCGATCGCGGTCGCCGCGACGAGGGGCACGGCGACGGCTGCGCGAAGGCCCCGCCTCCGATCGATTCGGGTGATGGTCGAGCCCATGCTCTGCTCTCTTCCTCTTCGGGTCGGGTGGGCGGGGCCTCCGCGCGCGTCGGCTACCGCAGTCGCAGCTCCGCGTCGCCGCCGTTCAGCAGGATCACGGGCGTCACGGTCGGATGTCCGGCGGCGCGGATGGCCTCCGGGTCGAACTCGATGAGCGGCGTGCCCTCGGTGACGGCGTCGCCGACCTCGACGAGGGTCGTGAAGCCCTGCCCCTGCATCTCGACGGTGTCGATGCCGACGTGCACGAGCAGCTCGGTGCCGTCGCCGAGCACCATCGCGACGGCGTGGCCGGTGGGGAAGACGTGCGCGACGGTGCCGTCGGCCGGGGCGACGACGACGGATCCGGTGGGCTCGATCGCGAGGCCGGGGCCCATGATGCCCTGGGCGAAGGTCGCGTCCGGCACCTGGGACAGCGGCACCACGCGCCCTTCGACCGGCTGGCGCACCGTGATGACGGTCGCCGTAGCGACGCCGCCGACGGTGGGAGCGGCGGACGCCTCGACGGCCTCCACCTCCGCCGGCGACGGGGGTGCGACGCGGCCGGCGATGAGGTCCTCCATCGCATCCTTCACGAACTGCACCTCGAGGCCGTAGATCACCTGCACCGAGCGGCCACCGGGCTTCATGACCCCCGCGGCGCCCGCGCGGCGGATGGCGACGTCGTCGACCTTCGACACGTCCGCGATCTCCATCCGCAGCCGCGTGGCGCAGTTGTCGAGCTCGAGCACGTTGTCCTTGCCGCCGAGGCCGGCGAGGATCGCGGCGGCCTGCGCGGTGAACCTCGTGGATCCCGTCGCACCGCCGAGGTCCTCGGTCTCCTCGTCCTCGCGGCCGGGGGTCTTGAGGTCGAAGCGCTTGATGAGGACGTAGAAGACCGCGAAGTAGATGCCGAACCACGCGGCGCCCATGACGAAGATCATCCACGGGTTCTGCGCGAGCGGGTTCACCCAGCCGAGCACGAGGTCGATGAAGCCGCCGGAGAAGCCGAAGCCCATGCGCACCGGCAGGATGGCGCTCACGGCGAGCGAGATGCCCGTGAAGATCGCGTGCACGACGTACAGCCACGGCGCGAGGAACATGAAGGCGAACTCGAGCGGCTCGGTGACGCCGACGAAGAACGACGCGAACGCGCCCGACAGCAGGATGCCGGCCGTCACCTTGCGGCGCGTGGTCTTGGCCGTGAGGTACATCGCGAGGGCCGCGCCCGGCAGGCCGAACATCATGATGGGGAAGAAGCCCGTCATGTACTGGCCGGTGACGCCGTACGTGCCGGTGTCGTTCAGGAAGTTGCCGAGGTCGTTGATGCCGGCGACGTCGAACCAGAACACGGCGTTGAGCGCGTGGTGCAGGCCGAGGGGGATGAGCAGGCGGTTGAAGAAGCCGTAGAGGCCGGCGCCGACGGGGCCGAGCCCCACCATCCACTCGCCGAGGGCGACGAGGCCGCCGAAGAGCACGGGCCACACGAAGTACAGCACGACGGCGACGACGAGCGACGCGCCCGCCGTGACGATGGCGACCGACCGCTTGCCCGAGAAGAACGAGAGCGCGGCCGGGAGCTGCACGTCCTTGAACCTGTCGTAGCAGAGCGCGCCGATGAGGCCGCAGAGGATGCCGACGAAGGCGTTCTGGATGCGCGTGAAGCCGAGGTCGACGTCCTCGGCCGCGACGCCCTGGAACATGGCGACGGTGTCGGGGCTCAGCAGCCGCGTGACGACGAGGTACGACACGAGGCCGGCGAGCGCCGCGGTGCCGTCGGGCTTCGACGCCATGCCGATCGCGACGCCGATCGCGAAGAGCAGCGGGAGGTTGTCGAGCAGGGCGCCGCCCGCGGCGGTGAAGAACGCCTGGACGACGTTCTCGCCCGCGGTGTTCTGGATCCAGTACCCGATGCCGGAGAGGATCGCCGCGACGGGCAGGACGGCGACGGGCAGCATGAGCGACTTGCCGAGCCTCTGGAAGAACTTCATGGTGCGACTCCATGGGAGGGGGAGAGGGATTGCAGGGACTCTACCCGGGAACCCCCCACTGGTCTAGACCACGATGCGACGCGGTCCAGGTGCTGCGATGCAGCGTGCGTCAGCCGAGCGGCAGCGTGAGCCGCTCGGCGAGCGGGAACGTCAGCTGGTAGCGATCGGCGGGGAACGTCGCACGCGAGTACTCGATGGGCACGCCGTCAGACACCGCGGTGCGCGACAGCCGCAGCACGGGATACGTCGGCGCGATCTCGAGCACCTCGACCTCCTCGGGGCTCGGCAGCGCCGCCGTCACGACCTCCACGCCCTCCGTCGGCAGCAGGTCGAGCCGTTCGAGGAGCTCGTAGAGACTGCCCTCGGCAGCGTGCCGGTCGAGCTGCGGCACGAGCGCGACCGGCAGCCACGCGTCCTCGAGCGCGAGTGGACGGTCGTCGCCGAGTCGCAGGCGGCGCAGATGCACGGTCTCGGCGTCGTCGTCGAGGCCCAGGTGCGCCGAGACCTCCGCCGGTCGCTCGGTGCTGCGCGCGTACGACAGCACGCGCGTCTCGGGGCGCATGCCGTGCTCGCGCACGGCGCTCGCGAACGAGCGCAGCCGCACCTGCAGCGCGACGGGCGGCGCGAGCCGCTCGGAGCCGACGCCGCGCCGCGTGCGCACGAGCCCCTCGCGCTCGAGCACGTCGATCGCGGCCCGCACCGTCATGCGCGCGACGCCGAGCCGAGCGGCGAGCGAGCGCTCGGAGGGCAGCAGCTCGCCGGGCGCGAGCGCCGAGGCGAGCGCGCGCACGCCCTCGAGCGCCGTCGTGCCGCTGTCCCGTGCCATGCCGACAGCATCCCATCCGCGCCGCCGACCGTGCCCCGCGCGGCGTCGCATGGGACGATGGATGCCAGACCACGCCGCTGCGACGGAGCACGCGCACCTCGGGCCATCCCGGCCCATCGACCGCAGCCAGGAGCCGCATCCGCATGACGACGACCGACGCCCACGCCATCGCGCACCCCTTCGACGACGCCGACATCCGCCTCATCGTGAGCGACATGGACGGCACGCTGCTCGACGAGCGCGGCGCGGTGCCCGAGCGGCTGTGGGGGCAGCTCGAGCGGCTGCGCGAGCGCGGCATCGTCTTCGCACCCGCGAGCGGCAGGCAGTACGCGGCCCTGCACCGATTGTTCGAGCGGGCGATCGACGGCATGTGCGTCATCGCCGACAACGGCTCGATCGTCGTGCAGGACGGCGAGGTGCTCTCGTCGGTGACCCTCGAGCGCGACGGGGTCGCGGCGATCGTGCGCACGCTGCGGCAGCTCGCCGCCGACGGCGCCGACCTCGGCGTCGTGCTCTGCGGCCGGCACGGCGCGGCCGTCGAGCGCGGCGACGAGCGCTTCCTCGCGGAGGCGGGCGAGTACTTCGCCGACATCGCGGTCGTCGACGACCTGCTCGCGCACGACGACGAGGTGCTGAAGCTCGCGGTGCTCGACTTCCACGACCCCGCCGCGGTGGCCGCGGGGCTCTCGGCCTTCCAGGCGACGCACCAGATCGTCGTCTCCAGCGACCGCTGGGTCGACGTCATGTCCCACGACGTCGACAAGGGCGTCGCGGTGCGCGCGCTGCAGCGGCGCCTCGGCGTCACGCCCGCGCAGACCGCCGTGTTCGGCGACTTCCTCAACGACCTGCAGATGCTCGACGCCGCCGAGCACTCGTTCGCGATGGCCAACGCGCATCCCACCGTCGCCCAGCGCGCCCGGCACCGCGCCGGCTCCAACGTCGAGCACGGCGTCGTCGAGGCGATCGAGCGACTCCTCGCGCGCTGATCCCGCGTCCGCCCGCGGGCCGCGCGGCGGTGCGATCCCCTCGACCGCTCCGTGAGGTGCGAGCGGAGCGAGCCTCGAAGGAAGCCCGCCGACTCGTGGGGCCTCTCGAGGCTCGCTGCGCCCGCCGGGCGTCCACCCACCAGCTGGTCGAGGGGCGCGCGGTGCGATCCCCTCGACCGCTCCGTGAGGTGCGAGCGGAGCGAGCCTCGAAGGGAGCCCACCGACTCGTGGGGGCCTCTCGAGGCTCGCAGCGCTCGCGGCTCGAGCATCGAGGACGGCGAATGCCACGAAGGGCCCCGACCATCAGGTCGGGGCCCTTCGCGCGTGCGTCAGTCCTTGGTCGGCGCCGAGCACACCTCGGCGGCGGCGAGCTCCGCCGTCGTCGGATGCGGCGTGCGACCGGCGTCGCGCTCGAGGCTCGAGCCCTCGACGTCGACGTTCGGCAGGATGCGGTCGAGCCAGCGCGGGATCCACCACGCCGAGCGGCCCAGCAGGTGCATCGCGGCGGGGATGAGCAGCATGCGCACGACGAACGCGTCGAACAGCACGCCGATCGCCAGGCCGAACCCGAACGGCCGCACCATCGCCATGTGCGAGAAGACGAAGCCGCCGAAGACGCTGATCATGATGATCGCCGCCGCCGTGACGACCGGCGCGCCGTTCCGCAGCCCGACGACGACCGCCTCCTTCGCGCGCGAGCCGTGCACGAACGCCTCGCGCATGCCCGAGACGAGGAAGAGCTGGTAGTCCATCGCGAGGCCGAAGAGCACGCCGGTGACGACGACGGGTGCGAAGCTCAGCACGGGACCCGGGTCGTGGACGCCGAAGACCTCGCCGAGCCAGCCCCACTGGTAGACCGCGGTGACGGCGCCGAGCGCGGCGAACAGCGACAGCGCGAAGCCGGCCGTCGCGATGAGCGGCACGAGGATCGATCGGAAGACGACGAGCAGGATGAGGAACGACAGCCCGATGACGATCGCGACGTAGGCAGGCAGCGCATCGCCGATCGTCTCCGACAGGTCGATGTTGCCGCTCGCGGTGCCCGCGACGCCGTACGACGCGACGCCGTCGATCGGCTGGAGGTCGCGCAGCTCGTGGACGAGCCGCTCGGTCGAGACGCTCGCGGGACCCTCGGCGGGCACGAGCTGGAAGACGATGAAGTCGTCGTCCTCGCCGACGCCGACCGGTGCGACGCCCTCGACGTCGTCGACGCCCATGAGCTGCTCGACGATCGCCGCCTCGGTCGTCACGACCTCGTCGTCGGCCATCGGCGCATCGAGCCTCGCGGACACGACGAGCGGGCCATTGAGGCCCTCGCCGAACTCGCGCGCGGTCGTCTGGTACGCGGCGTACTGCGTCGAGTCCTGCGGCTCGGCCGAGCCGTCGGGCAGGCCGAGTCGCATCGACAGCGCAGGGATGGCGATGACGGCGAGCGCGGCGACCGCGAGCACGACGCGCAGCACGGCGACCCCCGAGCGCATGGGCGTCGGATGCGCGACCTCGGCCGGCGCGGACTGCACCGTGCGCCGCTCCTTCCGCGTCAGCACCCGCATCCCCATCAGCGAGAGCGCGGCGGGCGTGAGCGAGACGGCGATCATCACGGCGACGGCGACGCACCATGCGCCGACGGACCCCATCACGCCGAGGAAGCCGATGCCGGTGACGTTGAGCGCGAGCAGCGCGATGACGACCGTCGAGCCGGCGAAGAGCACCGCCGTGCCCGAGGTGCCGTTCGCGAGGGCGATCGACTCGCGCACCTCGAGGCCGCGCCGCAGCTGCGTCCGATGGCGGTTGACGATGAAGAGCGTGTAGTCGATGCCGACCGCGAGGCCCAGCATCACGCCGAGGACGGGCGTGATCGACGTCATCTCGACGACGCTCGAGAGCGCGAGCGCCGTCGTGACGCCGACGCCGATGCCGATGAGCGACGCGACGATCGGCAGCATCGCGGGCAGCAGCGCCCGCAGCATGACGAGGAGCACGATCGCCGCGACGACGACGCCGATGATCTCCGCAGGGCCGACGAGGTCGTTGACGTTGTTCGTCAGCTCCGCCGAGGCGTCGACGGTGACGCCGGGGATGTCCGCACCCTCGATGGCCTCGACGATGGCCGTCTTGTCCTCGGCCGGCACCTCGTAGGCGCTCGTCGTGAACTGGATGACGGCGATGGCGGCGCTGTCGTCGCTCGAGACGAACTGCAGCGCGTCCGCCGCCTGCAGCAGCGTCTCGCCGGCCTCGAGCTGCGTCTGCCCGGCGTCGAGCTGCGCCTGGCCGTCGTCGAGCTGCGCCTGCTGGTCGTCGAGCTGCTGCTGCCCGGCCTCGAGCTGCGCCAGCTGCCCCTGCAGCTGTGCCTCGAGCGGCGTGCCCGCCGCCTGCGCGAGCGCCGCGTCGAGCTGCTCACGGCTCGCGTCGAGCTCGGCCTGGCCGGCGTCGAGCTGCTGCTGGCCCGCATCCAGCTCCGCCTGGCTCGACGCGAGCTGCGCGGCGGACGCCTCGAGCTGCGACTCCTGATCGGCGCGCTGCTGCTCGGTCGTGAAGGGGTCGACGGTCGCCTCCACCGAGTCGGTCTCGCCGATCCGCTCGAGCAGGTCGGCGATGTCCGCGCGCTGCTCGTCGGTGAACGCGGAGCCGTCGTCGGTCGAGAAGACGACGTTCGCGGTGCCGGTGCTCTGGCCGCCGAGCTCGTCGGCGATCTCGTCGCCCACCTGCTGCGTCTGCGTGCCGGGGATCGTGACGTTCGTGGCGAGCGTGCCGCCGAACGCGAGGAAGGCGGCGACGCCGCCGCCGAGCAGCACGAGCCACGCGACGATCACGACCCAGGCGCGGCGTGCGGCGAAGCGCCCCAGGCGGGCGAGGAGGAGAGCCATGGATGCCTTTCGACGGCGAGGCGGGAGCGGTCGGCACGACGTCGGGCCGAGTCGATGCTAACCGACAGTTGTCGGAGAATCGACACCTGTCGGATTCCCATGGCATCCTCGAAGGATGGATCCGCGGATCGCGCGCACGCGCGGCAGCCTGCAGCAGGCGCTGCTCGCGCTCGCTCGCGAGCAGCCGCTCGATGCGATCTCGGTCGCCGACATCGCCGCGCGCGCCGGCGTGCACCGCTCGAGCTTCTACCAGCACTACGCCGACAAGGAGACGCTGCTCGCCGACGCGATCGACGCCGCCGTCGACGACGCCGCCGAGCGCTCGCGGGCGACCGAGCTCGCTCGTGGCGCCGCCGACCTGCCCGACGAGGAGCAGATCCTGCGCACCCTCGAGACGTTCCTCGAGCACGCGAGCGCCAACGCGTCGCTCTTCCGCCGCGTGCTCGGCCCGCATGGCTCGGCGCTCGCGACGGCGCGCATGCGCGACCGCATCGACGCCATCGTGCGCGAGGGCGTCGAGCGTGCGCGCGGCACCGGCTCGGTGCCGACGACCGACGTGCCCGTCGACCTCGAGGTCGCCGCGGTGTCGGGTGCAGCGATCGCGGTCGTCGGCCAGTGGCTGCACATGCGCCCGCGACCCGCTCCCGAGCAGGCCGCGACGTGGATCTGGACCCTGCTGTCCACATCCCTCATCCCCACCCACGCTGCGACGAGAAGTCTCGACGTGCACTGAAGGTGGATTTCCACCCCTCACCTGTGGAAATGGAAACGACCGGTCAGATGGTGGTATTCGCACTCTCGCCGAGAACTCGCCACAGGGTTGTCCACAGGCATCCGCCGGATGTGGGTGGTTCCGCCCATGGTTGTCCACACCTCGTCCACAGGCGCACCGCGTGTCGTCAACAGGGTCGGCTTGGTCGGCCGAGCACGCGGCTCCTATGGTGACGAGGTTCGTGTCGATCGAGCAGGAGCGGAGGGGCAGTGACCGACGTCGCAGAGCTCGGTACCGAGGAGTACCGACGCGATCGCACCCCGCCGCACGACGTGCTCGCCGAGCAGTCCGCGCTCGGCGGCATGATGCTCTCGAAGGACGCGATCGCCGACTGCATCGAGGTCGTGCGGGGCCCCGACTTCTACCTGCCGAAGCACGAGGTCGTCTACGAGGCCATCCTCTCGCTCTACTCGCATGGCGAGCCGGCCGACGTCATCGCCGTGTCCGACGAGCTCACGAAGGCGGGCCAGCTCTCGCGCGTCGGCGGCATCGAGTACCTCTACTCGCTCACGTCGGTCGTGCCGACCGCGGCGAACGCCGGCTACTACGCGACGATCGTCGCAGAGAAGGCCGTGCTGCGCCGGCTCGTCGAGGCGGGCACGCGCATCGTGCAGATGGGCTACGCCTCCGAGGGCGAGGTCGTCGACCTCGTGAACAACGCGCAGGCCGAGGTCTACGCCGTGAACGGCGGCCAGCAGTCCGAGGACTACGTGCCGCTGTCGGTCGCGATGGTGTCGGCGATCGAGGAGATCGAGGCGGCGAAGGGCCTCGACGGGCAGATGACGGGCGTGCCCACGGGCTTCCGCCAGCTCGACGAGCTCACGAACGGCTTCCATCCCGGCCAGCTCATCATCGTCGCCGCGCGCCCCGGCTTCGGCAAGTCGACGATCGCGCTCGACTTCTCGCGCGCCGCCGCGATCAAGAACGACGTGCCGACCTGCTTCTTCTCGCTCGAGATGTCGAAGTCCGAGATCGCGATGAAGCTGCTCTCGGCCGAGTCGAGCATCCACCACCACAAGATGCGCAAGGGCACGATCGAGTCGCGCGACTGGACGACGCTCGCGCAGGTGCGCGGCCGCATCAACGACGCGCCGCTCTACATCGACGACAGCCCCAACCTCACGCTCGTCGAGATCCGCGCGAAGTGCCGCCGCCTCAAGCAGCAGATCGGCCTCGGCATGGTCGTCGTCGACTACCTGCAGCTCATGACGAGCGGCAAGAAGGTCGAGTCGCGCCAGCAGGAGGTCTCGGAGTTCTCCCGCTCGCTCAAGCTCCTCGCGAAGGAGCTGCAGGTGCCGGTCATCGCGCTGTCGCAGCTGAACCGCGGCCCCGAGCAGCGTGCAGACAAGAAGCCCGCCGTCTCCGACCTCCGCGAGTCGGGATCGCTCGAGCAGGACGCCGACATGGTGATCCTGCTGCACCGCGAGGATGCCTACGCGCCCGACATCCGTCCCGGCGAGGCCGACATCATCGTGGGCAAGCACCGAGGCGGACCGACGGCGACGATCGCCGTGTCGTTCCAGGGCCACCTCGCGCGCTTCGTCGACATGGCGAGCGACGCGCCCTCGTTCGGCGGCGCCTCCGCGATGCCGCCGGCCGCGCAGCCCGGTGGCATCGGTGCCCCGCCGCCCACGGGCGGCTTCGGCGCTCCGCCGCCCACCGGCGGCTTCTAGCCGCTCGCCTCCCGCGCCACGGCGGCGACCCGCTGCTCGACGAGGCCCACGAGGTTGCCCTCGGTGTCGCGCACGAACGCCTGCCACTCGTCGGTGCCGGCCGGTCCGAGCGTCGCGTCGGCGTGGGAGAAGATGACATGCGGTGCCGTGTGCTCCGCGCCGCCGGCGGCGATCGCCCGCGTGAGCGCGGCATCCACGTCGTCGACGCCGAGGTACACGAGCGCGGAGGGCGCGCCGTGCTCGAGGAGGAGGCGCACGCCTCCGAGGTCGAAGAAGACCAAGCCCGGCGGATCGTACGTGGCGACCGGGCCGCCACCCAGCACGGCCGAGTACCACGCGGTCGCCCGGGCGAGATCCTCGGCGCGTTGCGCCACCTGCACGAGCGCCATCACATCTCCTCGTGCCGCTCCGGGTCGCCATCCCAGAGGCGGCCGCGCGCGAGCGACGAGATGGCGCGCAGCTCGGCGTCGTCGAGCGTGAAGCCGAACACGTCGGCGTTCTCGCGCTGCCGCTCGGCGCTCGACGACTTCGGGATCGGCGTCGAGCCGAGCTGCGTGTGCCAGCGCAGCACGGCCTGCGTCGGCGTCACGCCGTGCGTCGCCGCGACGTCGACGACGATGCGCTCGGTGAGCAGCTCGCTGCGTCGCGCGAGCGGGCTCCACGACTCGGTGCGGATGCCGTGCTCGGCGTGGAACGCGCGCAGGTTCGCCTGCGGGAAGTAGGGGTGCAGCTCGACCTGGTTCACCGCGGGCATCACGCCGGTCGCGTCGGCGACGCGCACGAGCATCTCCTCGGTGAAGTTCGACACGCCCACCGAGCCGATGACGCCCTCGTCGCGCAGCGCGACGAGGGTGGCGAAGGTCTCGACGTAGCGGTCGACCGACGGGTTCGGCCAGTGGATGAGGTGCAGGTCGATGCGGTCGAGGCCGAGCCGCTCGAGCGAGCCGTCGACGCTGCGGCGCGTCTCGTCGGTGCCGTGGTCGCGGCCGGGCACCTTCGACGTGACGAGGATCGCGTCGCGCGGCACGCCGCCGTCGCGGATCGCACGCCCCACCTCCTCCTCGTTGCCGTAGTTCACGGCGGTGTCGAGCAGCCGGTAGCCGACGTCGAGCGCCGAACGGATCGCGGCGACGCCCTCCTCGCCGTCGAGCTTGTAGGTGCCGAGGCCGAGCTCGGGGAAGGCGGTGCCGTCGGCGAGCGGCACGGTGGGGATCGTGAGCATGCCCCCATGCTGTCGCGTCGAGCGATCGCGCGACAGGGGTCGCGCATCCGTGTCCACCGCGCACGCGAACGGGGCGCCGACCGGATGGTCGGCGCCCCGCAGGCGTGGATCGCGTCAGCCCTGCTGCGCGATGGTGAAGGTGACGCGGCCCTGGTCGTCGGGCGCGGCGTCGAGCACCTTGTCCGCCAGCTGCGTCGTGGCGACGTCGTCGAGGAAGACGCGCGCGCCGGATGCGTCGAGCACCTGGTCGCCCTCGCTCGGGGCGGGTGCGACGCCGACGTTCAGCTGGTCGCCACCGGCGGCGCTGATGCGCAGGCCTCCGGTGTCGGCGACGTCGGACTGGCCGACGATGCCGGTGATGACGGTCTGGGCGGTCTCGGTCAGGGTGAGCATGGATGCTCCTCTCGGATCGCGAGCACGCCACGATGCCGAGATCCTGCGCCGGATGCAACCTCCGCGCGCACCCCTCGGGCGTGTCGGATCCGACCTCTCGCGCGACGGACCGCGGATCGCGCGCGTACGCTGCTGCTCGTCGTCGGCGCGACGATCGGCGTCGGGCGAGCCGTGTCGAATGCGGAGCCGCTCGTGCGTCTCCACGATGACCAGGAGGTGCACATGGCGCAGTACGCGTTCATCGTCCGTCATCGAGGGTGGGACTCGGATCGCTTCATGCCAGGAGGCGAGGCGTTCGGATCGGATCCCGACGAAGACGGCCAGCAGGCCAGGTTCGCGAGCATCGTCCGCGCGCTCGGCAGCCGCATCGATCAGGCGATCGTGCTCCAGCGATCCGACCACGGCGGCGTCGTCCGCGGCGGTGGTCCGGATCGCGAGGGCGAGGCCGTCTTCACCGACGGCGCGTCGATCGAGCTGACCGAGCACGTCGCGGGCATCTACCTCATCGATGCAGCCGACGATCGGGCGGCAGCGGCGATCGCCGCGAGCGTGCCGGTCGCCGGCGGATCGGTGGAGTGGCGAAGGGTGTTCCCGCTCGACTGACGGCGGCACGCCGCGATCCGTGGCGCTGCGACCAGGGATGGAAGCACGACGGCCCGGGCGCGATGCCCGGGCCGTCGTGCGGTCTCGATCAGCGCTGCGTGACGGTGACCGTCGCGGTGAGCGCGTCGCCGAAGTACTCCTCGACCGAGAGGGTGTACGTGCCGGCGGTCAGCGGGACCTCGAGCAGCGAGTCGACGCCCTCGCCGCTGTCGTCGTCCTCCCACGTCTGCCCGTTGCCCGTCAGGGTGATCCGCGGGTCGGCGCCGTTCGTGGCGGCGACGCTGATCTCGTACGTGCCGTCGGTGGTGATCTCGAACTGCGTGACCGACGGCGCGCCACCCTCGGCGACCTGGACCTGCCACGACCCGGGGCCCTGCGCGCCGCCACCCGTGCCGCCGCCTCCGCCGCCCTGCGTCTGCGTCTGCTGCGTGGCGTTCGAGATGAGGTTCGTCACGAGGAGGCCGCCGCCGACGACGAGCAGCAGCACGAGCACGAGGCCACCCGCGACGAGGCCGATGACGAGGCCCTTGCGGCTCTTCCTCGGCTGCTGGTCGTACTGGTTCCACTGCTGGGTGCCGGCCTGGCTGAAGTCCTGCGGCGCGCCGTAGGTCGGCTGCGCCTCCTGCTGCCCCCACGCCTGGCCGGCGGGCTGCTGCCACGACGGGGTCTCCTGCTGCTGCCACGACGGTGCGGATGCGGCGGGCGTCGACGGCGTCGGGCTCCACGACGCGGCGGATGCGTCGGTCGACGGCTGCCCGTCCCAGCCCGTGCTGGACGCGGCGGAGGGCTCGGGCGACCACGACTGCTCCGTGCTCGCCGCGCTGCTCGCGTCGGCTGCGCCGGCATCCGTCGCCGCGGCGTCCTTCGGCTTGAAGCGGTCGTCGCTCGCGGCGGGCTCCTGCGACGGCGCCCACTGGGTGCCGTCCCACCAGCGCGTCGCGCCCTCGCGCTCGGGGTCCGGATACCAGCCTGCGGGGGTCGTGCTGCTCACGTCGGGTCTCCTCGTGCACTCGTCGCGTCCTGCGACGCCCTGACGACCGCCGGAAGGGGCGACGGCCCGGGTGGATGGTACTCCCGCGCACCTGATCGGCGGCAGGGCTGGCGACGCACGGCGTCGCACACCGCGTCCCACCGCACGGATGCGACACTGGAGGCCGCCGAAAGGGGCTTCATGATCGATCCGGCCGACTCCCGCGTCGCCGTCTACATCGACTTCGACAACATCGTCATCTCGCGCTACGACCAGCTGCACGGCAGGGGCACCTTCCATCAGCAGCGGGTGAAGTCGGTGCAGCGCGGATCGACGGATGCGGTCGCGACGCGCGTCGAGCAGGCGACGGTCGACGTCGGCGCGATCCTCGACTACGCGGCGTCGTTCGGCACGCCCGTCATCTCGAAGGCGTACGCCGACTGGTCGGTCGCGGTGAACGCCGGCTACCGGCAGCAGCTGCTCTCGCGCGCCGTCGACCTCGTGCAGCTGTTCCCCACGACGCGCGGCATCAAGAACGGCGCCGACATCCGCCTCGCCGTCGACGTCATGGAGGATCTGTTCCGCCTGCCCGACATCACGCACGTCGTGATCGTCGCCGGCGACTCCGACTACATCGCGCTCGCGCAGAAGGCGAAGCGCCTGGGCCGCTTCGTCGTCGGCATCGGCGTGGCCGGCTCGACGTCGAAGTCGCTCGCCGCCGCGTGCGACGAGTTCGCCGACTACGACGCGCTGCCCGGCGTCGAGCGCCCGGTGATCCCGACCAAGGCCGAGCTCGCCGAGCAGGCGCGGGCGACGCAGGCCGCGGCACAGGCCGAGGAGGCCCAGACGCCGACCGAGGCCGAGCAGCCGAGGACGACCGGACGCCGCCGCAGGCCGAAGGCCGACGATGCGACCGCCGAGGCGCCGGCGACCGAGGCGAAGGCGCCGCCCGCGTCGAAGCCCGTCGAGCGGGAGATCGTCGAGATCGACGACGACGAGGACGACGAGGGCGCCGACCCGATCGGCGACGCCGAGGAGGCCGCTGCGGCGCTGCTCGAGCGAGCGATGCGCGTGAGCCACGCGAAGGACGACGACGAATGGCTGCACGCCAACGTCGTGAAGGCGCAGATGAAGCGCATGGATCCCTCGTTCAACGAGAAGTCGCTCGGCTACCGCTCGTTCACCGACTTCGTGACGGCGCACGAGGAGCTCGCGCAGATGCGCGAGGAGGGGCAGGCCCGCCTCATCCGGCTGCGGTCGAAGGACTGACCCGCTCGTCCCACGGCACCCCATCCCCTCATCCGCCCGGATGAGGGGATGCCGTCCGGATCGTCCGCTCGCCCGACGCGACGGCGAGGGCCACGCGGCGAGGCTTGCAGCATGCAAGCGATCAGTGCGCGGGGACTCCGCAAGACCTTCGGACCGACCACCGCCCTCGCGGGCGTGGACGTCGACGTCGCGCCCGGCGAGGCCGTGGCGATCATGGGGGCGTCGGGCTCCGGCAAGACGACCCTCCTCCACGCCCTCGCGGGCATCGTGACCCCGGACGCGGGCACCGTGCACCTCGCGACGCCCATGGGCGTCGTCGACGTCGCGCGGCTCTCGGATGCGGAGCGCACGCGGCTGCGTCGCGAGCGCTTCGGCTTCGTGTTCCAGGAGGGCATGCTCGTGCCCGAGCTCACGGCCGTCGAGAACGTCGCGCTCGCCCTCATGCTCGTCGGCGCCTCGCGTGCGGCGGCGACGCAGGAGGCCGCGATGTGGCTCGGCTCGCTCGGGCTCGCGGGCATGGAGGATCGCCGCATCGGCCAGCTCTCGGGCGGCCAGGCGCAGCGCGTCGCGATCGCCCGCGCGCAGGTGACGGGTGCATCCATCGTCTTCGCCGACGAGCCGACCGGCGCTCTCGACTCGGTGACGAGCGCCGAGGTGATGTCGGCCCTGCTGTCGGCGACCGTCGGCCGCGGTCGCACGCTCGTGCTCGTGACGCACGACGAGCAGGTGGCCGCGCGCTGCTCGCGCGTCGTGCGGATGCGCGACGGACTGCTCGTCGAGACCCACGCCGCGGCCGCCCCAGCGGCCCCTTCCGGCACGCTGCCGCCGCCCGCGCCGGGCACGGCCGTCGCAGCACCCGCCGCGCAGCAGTGGCAGGTGCGCGCATGAGCGCCCTCCGTCTCGCGCCGCTGCTGCTGCGCCCTGCGACGCAGGGCGCCGCGGTCCTCGCGCTGCCCGCAGTCGCCTTCGCGGTCACGACGTGGCTCCTCGGCATCGTCGTCGGTGGCGCGCGGGCGTTCTTCACCTGGACGTCGATGGACGCCGCCTTCTACCAGCTCCTCGCGATCGTCGCGCTGGCGCTGCTCGCCGTGCCGCTCGCGACCCTCGGTGGGGCTGCCGCCCGGCTCTCGGCCCGGCGCCGCGACGACCGGCTCGCCGCGCTGCGCCTGCTCGGCGCGACGAGCGGCACCGTCCTCGCGCTCGCGGTCGGAGAGGCGACGATCCTCGCCCTCGTCGGCGCCATCGTCGGCGTCGCAGCCGCGACCGCCACCGCGCCCCTCATCGGCCTCATCCCCTTCGACGGCGCACCGCTGAGTGCGAGCGCGATGCTGCCGCCCGCATGGGCGATCGGTCTCGTGGCGGCCGTCACGCTGCTCGCCGCGGCGAGCGCGCTGCTGTCGATGCGTCGCGTGATGGTGACGCCGCTGGGCGTCGCCCGACGCGAGACGCCGGCACGCGTGCACTGGATCGTCGTCGTGCTCGCCATCGCAGGCATGGCGATCGTCGCGAGCGCGTTCTCGTCGTTCTCCAGCATCGGCGCCGCGCTCGGCGTCGTCGCCCTGGTCGCGGTCCTCGGCATCGGCTTCGGCGTCGCGATGCTCGTGCTGCAGCTGCTCGGCCCCTGGCTCCTCGGCGTGCAGGCGCGCTGGCAGGTGCGTCGCGCGCAGACGCCTCCCCGGCTCCTCGCCGCCCGCACGGTGCTCGAGTCGCCGAAGGCGGCCTGGCGGCAGGTGGGCGGCGTCGCGCTCGTGACGTTCGTCGGCGTCATCGCCGGGGTCGGCTCGGCCCTGCTCGGCACCGCCGAGGCCGCGGGCGAGGCGTCGCTCGCCGCCGACATCCGCACCGGCCTCGTCATCACCGTCGTCGGCTCGTTCGTCACGGTCGCGTGCACGGTGGGCCTCACGCAGGCCGCATCGATCCTCGACGGTCGCGCCGTCTCTCGTGCGCTGCACCACGGCGGCATGGACGTGGCGACGATGGATGCTGCGCGGAGGCGGGCCGTGCTGTCGCCGCTCCTGCTCGTCGTGGTCGTGGCGGCCGTCGCGGCAGGCGTGCTCGTCGTGCCGCTGCTCGGCTTCGCGCTGCTGCTCGATCCCCTCACCATCCTCGTCACGGTGGGCGTCGTGGCGCTCGGGGTGCTGATCGTCGCCGCGGGCCTGCTCGCGACGCGGCCGCTGCTGCGGCGCGTGGCGACGGCGCACGTCGCGATCGCGTAGGGCGCCTCGGGTCAGCGACGCCCACCACACGCTCCCTGAGGTGCGAGCCCGAAGGGCGAGCCTCGAAGGGTCCCCGATCGTTCGCGTCGGTCCAGGGGCCCCTCTCGAGGCTCGCTCCGCTCGCACCTCGAGGAGCGGTCATGCGAGCGACCGCGCCCCGGCGGGCGGCAGGAACACCCGGGCCGCGCCCGGCGTTGCCCTCACCATGGCCTTCAACGACATGATCATCGACGCCTTCCGCGCTGGCGAGGGCGAGGTGCGCGAGCCGATCGACTTCGGTCGATCGCTCGGCCTCCTGCACATCCCGAAGCGCGACGGCACGATCGCGCTCATCCCGCTCATGGCGATCGAGCAGGGCGGCTCGTGGCACGTCGTGGCGAGCGCCGCCGGATCGCCGCAGCACCCCGCCTGGTCGTACTCGCTGCGCCGAGCCTCGGAGATCGACCTCGAGGTCGCCGGCGACATCGGCGCGCCGATCCGCGTCGTCCGCGTGGCGGTGACCGAGCTCACCGGTGCCGAGCGCGATCGGATGTGGGAGGCCTTCACCCAGGTCGGCGAGGGGTTCCGCGGCTACGAGGCGAAGGCCCAGGGCCGCGTGTTCCCGATCTTCCGCCTCACGCCGCTCGAGCAGCCCGACGCGGCCTGACGCGAACGGTGCGCGTCAGCGACCGAGGTGCGCGAGCACCGCGGTCGTCATGGCGCGCACGGCCGTATCCAGCGTCGGCTGCAGCACGGGCACGAACCCGGGGGAGTGGTTCGAGGGGATGTCGGTGAGCAGCGTGCCGGCGGCCTCGGCGGCGGCGTAGCGCTCGTCGTCGATGCCGCCCGTGAACCAGAAGGCGTAGGGGCGGCCGTAGGCGGCGGCGAGCTCCGAGAAGTCCTCCGAGCCCGACAGGCGCACCATCGGGTGCACGTCGTCGCCGAACTCCTCGGCGAGCGCGGCGGTGAGGGTCGCGGTCGTCTCGGGGTCGTTGTCGGTGACGGGCGCCCACAGCGTGCGCTCGATCGTGGCGGGCTCGGGTGCGCCGGCCGCCTGGCACTCGGCCTGCACGATGCGCTCGACCGCGGCGCGCATCCGCGTGCGCAGCTCCTCGTCGTACGTGCGCATGCTGATGCCGAGGCGTGCGGTGTCGGGGATGATGTTCGACTTCGTGCCGGCGTGGATCGTGCCGACCGTGAGCACCGCCTGCGCCGTCGACGGGATCTCGCGGCTCACGATCGTCTGCAGGCGCAGCACGATGGATGCGGCCAGCACGACGGGGTCGACGGTCGTCTCGGGCTGCGAGCCGTGACCGCCACGGCCGTGGATCGTGACGATGAGCTCGTCGCACGCAGCCATGACGGGGCCGGGTGCGATGCGCACGCTCGACGCGGGGTAGGGGCCGACGTGCTGGCCGAGCGCGACGTCGATGTCGGGCACGATGGCGCGCAGCGCATCCGTCATGCCGCGGGCGCCGCCGATGGTCTCCTCGGCAGGCTGGAAGACGACGACGAGCGTGCCGCTCCACGCGTCGCGGTGCTCGGCGAGCAGGCGCACGGATCCCTGCAGCGTCGCCATGTGCACGTCGTGGCCGCACGCGTGCATGACGCCGACGGTCTGCCCGTCGATCTCGGCGGTCTGCGTCGAGCGGTACTCGACGATCGCGTCCTCGACGACCGGCAGGCCGTCCATGTCCGCGCGCACGAGGATCGTGGGGCCCTCGCCGTTGCGGAGGATGCCGACGACGCCCGTGGAGGCGCCGACGCCCTCGTGCACCTCGTCGACGCCCGTCGCACGCAGCTCGGCGGCCATGCGCGCCGCGGTTTCGTGCTCGCGATCCGACAGCTCGGGATGCGCGTGGAGGTGCCGGTACAGCTCCTCGGTGAACGGGCGGACGGAGGCCAGGTCGTCGAGCACGCGCATGCCGCTCAACCTACAGCGAGACGTTCTGAGGCTCTCGGCCGTCTCTGCTGTTGGATCCGTCCGAACACCTCAGATGTGGGTCAGAGGGGGCGGATGCCGCCGATCGCGGGGTTCCACTCCTCGATCGCCGTGATGACGACGCCGGGGTGGGTCATGTACGGGTCGGCGTCGATCGCCTGCTGCACGCGGTCGCGGTCCGCCGCGAAGAGCAGCAGGGCGCCCTCGCCGTGCTCGTACGGGCCGGCCGCGAGCAGCACGCCCTCCTCGACGAGGCCCTGCAGCAGCTCGCGATGGCGGGGGCGCAGCTCGAGGCGGCCGGGGTCGTCGGTGTAGCGCAGGTGCACGGCGATCATGGGCTCGAGCCTAGGCCGCAGACTCCTCGCGCGCCGCCGATCCGCGCGCGTAGCCTGTCGCGATGCGCATGCTCCTCACGTCGAACGGGATCGCCAACGCCGCGATCGAGGAGGCGCTCGTCGACCTCCTCGGCACGCCGATCGCCGAGGCGCGCGTCGTCGTCGTGATCGACGCGATCCTCGGCTTCCCCGGCGACAGCGCCAAGCTGCTCGAGCACCTCGAGCTGCTGCGGTCGCTCGGATGGGCCGAGTTCGACGTCGCCTCGCTCTTCGCCGGCCCTGCCGAGCTGGTGGCATCCCGGCTGCGCAGCGCCGACGTCATCCTGGGCTACGGCGGCAGCGACCTCTGGGCGGCGCACGCGTGGCTGTCGACGGGCCTCGCGCCCGTGCTCGCCGAGCTGCTCGAGGAGAAGGTGTACATCGGCTGGAGCGCAGGCTCGATGATCTTCTCCCGAGGGATGCAGCGCTGGGACTCGGCGGGCAACGGCGAGGAGCGCGAGATGTTCGGGCTCACCGAGGTCGCGCCCGCCGTGCCGCTGTTCGACTGGCGCTTCATCGGGCACCTCGGTGCGGACTTCATGCCTGCAGGCGTCGAGGAGCGGGTGGCCGTCCGCGCAGGCCAGACCGGGCAGCAGGTGTGGTTCATCGACGACGACTCGGCGCTCGTCGTGCGCGACCCGGCCGAGGAGCCCGTCCTGATCTCGACGGGCCACTGGCGCCGCTACGACGCCGACGGCTCGCTCGCCGACTCGCGCTGAGCCGCTCGCTCAGCCGCGCGCGTCGCCCGGCGCGTCGTCCCAGCCGAGCTGCGGCGTCTCGCACGTGTCGCGGAAGACGATCTGCGAGGGGCGCTTGCGCTCGGAGCTCGACCAGTCGATGCGCGGCCTGCGTGCCTCCTCGGGCACGTAGCCGATGCGGTAGACGGCCATGAGCTCGAGCTCGTCGGGCACCTTGAACAGCTCGACGATGCGCTCCCACTGCCCCGGCACCTCCATGGGGAACGAGATGAACTGGATGCCGAGGCCGAGCTCGACGGTCGAGAGCCAGAGGTTCTCCATCGCCGCACCCATGCTGAACAGCGAGTAGAACGACGACAGCTCGCCCGGGCGGTGCTCGGCGCGGTCGAGCATGACGCCGAGCAGCAGCGGCGCGCCCGCGACGAGTCGCCGGTTCTCCTCGCCGAGCGTCTGCGGCACCTTGAGCGAGTTCATGAGCCGCTGCCCGCGCGGCGTCATCGCCTGGCTCGTGAAGGGCCGCAGGGGCGCGGGGAGGCGGTCGAACAGCATCCCGTCGCGACGCTCCTCCATCTCCCGCTTCGAGAAGCGGAAGTAGCGCTTGTAGCGCTCGAAGAAGGTGCCGTTCGACATCGCCTCCGTCATGCTCGCCCCGCTGATCGCGGCGATCTGCTCGATCGTCGCGCGGTCCTCGGTGATGACGAAGCGCCACGGCTGGCTGTTGAGCTGCGAGGGCGCGCGGCCCGCCATCTCGATGAGGAGCCGCTGATGCTCCTCGCGCACGGGATCGGGCAGGAACGCGCCGTTCGTGGTGCGGCGACGGCGGATGGCGTCGAACAGCTCCATGGTCACTCCTTCTCCAGGGGCAGGGTCGCGGCGACGAGCCACGGCGCGGCGGTGAGCGCGACGAGCGGATGCCGCGTGGATCGCGTGGGGATGCGCGGCAGCGTCGCGAGCGGCAGCAGCGCGGGCAGGATGCGGCCGGCGCGGCGGGGCGCGTCGACGAGGCCGACGACGACGGCGGCGGCCGCGAGCGTCGTGACGCCGATGAAGCCGACGTGGTGCACCCATCGGTGGCGCTCGTTGCGCCACGCGCCGGTCGCGAGGCCGACGCCCATCGACGCGGTCGTCGCATAGACCGCGAGGGCGCCGACCGCCAGCCGCCGCGACGCCGTCACGCTCGCCTCCCGCGGTCGAGCACGGCGAGCAGCCGGTAGGGCGCGAGCCGCTCGACGCGCCACGGGTCGGGCACGAGCGTGCGCAGCTCTGCGGCGCGATGGCTGCGTCGGATGGATGCGGTGCCGTCGTCGTGCAGCAGGGATCCCCGCCGCAGCGGCCACGTGGCGAGCCCGAAGGCGACGAGCGGCACGCGTGCGCGCTCGAGGTCGGCGTGGATCGCGAGCCGATCGGTCAGCGCCTCGCTGTCCGCGAGCACGCCGGCGAGCGCGCGGTCGTCGAGATGGTGCAGCACGTGGTTCGAGACGACGACGTCGAAGCGACGGCCGTCGGCGACGAGATCGGCGCTCGACGCGCGCTCGAACCGCACGCCCGGAGCCGGTCGCGCCGTCGCGAACGCGTGCGCGCGCTCGTCGGGGTCGATGCCCGTCACGAGCGCGTCGATGCCGTCGGAGCGGATCCAGCTGGCGAGGGCTCGGGCGACGTCCCCGCCGCCCGAGCCGACGTCGAGGACCGTCGCGGTGCGATCCCGCGGCAGCGTCGGTCGGATGCGGCGGACGTAAAGCCATCGCCAGCGCGACACGATGCGGTTCACCGTCTCGAACTGCCGGTAGGTGCGCTCGAGCAGCGCGACATCGACGTGCGGATCGTCCATGCGCTCGAGCTCGTGCGAGCGCCGCTCGAGCGACCTCACGCCGGCTCCTGCATGGTCAGGAGGGCCGACTCCATCGTGAGCCCCGGCCCGAAGGCCATCGCGCACACCTGCTCGCCCGGCGATCGCTCGCGCAGCTGCGCCTGGAGGATGTGCAGCACCGTCGCGCTCGACATGTTGCCGCGCTCGGCGAGCACGCGCCGCGAGGGCGCTAGCGCCGCGTCGTCGAGCCCGAGCGTGCGCTGCACGGTGTCGAGGATGGCGCGACCGCCCGGGTGCACCGCCCATCCCGCGACCTCGGGCCACGACCCCGCCCGACGCGCGTCGGCGAGCGGCGCGATCGCCTCGACGACGTTGGCACCGATGAGCCGTGGCACGGCGCCCGAGAGCACCATCTCGAAGCCCTCGTCGCCGATGGTCCACGCCATCTCCTCCTCGCTGGAGGGCGCGATGGCCGAGGCGAGGGCGTCGATGCGCAGGCTCGACCGCGGCTGCGGGCGCACGGCGACGATGGCGGCGCCGGCGCCGTCGGCGAAGACCGACGAGGCGACGATCGTGTCGGGATCGCTCGACGATCGCAGGTGCAGCGAGCACAGCTCGACGCAGACGACGAGCACGACGGCGCGCGGATCGGCGCGGCAGATCGCGTCGGCGGCGCGGAGCGCGGGGAACGCGGCGTAGCAGCCCATGAAGCCCACGTGGAGGCGCGGGGTCGACGACGGCAGCCCGAGGTCGCGCACGAGCAGATGGTCGATGCCGGGCGCGAAGAACCCCGTGCACGAGGCCGTCACGACATGGGTGATCGAGGTCGGCTCGAGCCCGCCGTCTGCGAGCGCCGCGCTCGCCGCATCGAGCGCGAGCGTCGGCGCGTGCTCGGCGTACCGCGTGTTGCGCACCCGCGTCGACGGGCTGCGCAGGGCGTCGTGCTCGACGTCGAAGAAGGGCGTCTCGCGGGGCTCGACGAGCTCGTCGAGCACGACGTGCCGCGCGTCGATCGCCGACGCGTCGAACGCCGTGCGCACGAGGCGCGCGCCCAGCCGCGTGAGATCCGGCTGCCGCGCGAGGAGGTCGCGCGCCGCCTGCTGCTCGAGCCGGGCGGCGGGCACCGCCGTACCGATGGCGCAGATGGCCGGGGCGGATGCTGGCACGTGGTCTCCTCGCACGTCGCACCTCGTACGACGTGCCCCCAGCATGCCCCGTCGAGCCCATGCGGCGTCAGGGGGTCGCGGGCGCGTCGGCGGGTCGCGAGGATGCGCGACGCACGCGCGACCCCTCGCGCATGTCGGCGGCGGCGGGCAGACTGCTCGCATGCCCGAGCTGCCCGAGGTGCAGGCGCTCGCCGACGATCTGCGCGGCCGCCTCGTCGGCCGACGCGTGCGTCGGCTCGACGTCTACGCCATCTCGGCGCTGAAGACCTTCGACCCGCCTGCGCGTGCGCTCGACGGCGGCGAGGTCACGAGCGTCGAGCGGCACGGCAAGTGGCTCGACCTGGCGGTCGCGACGGTCGGCGACGCCCCGAGCGTGCTGCACGTGTGCATCCACCTCGCTCGCGCAGGGTGGCTGCGGTGGCGCGACGAGGCGCCGAAGGCTCGGCCGCGCATGGGCAAGGGCCCGCTCGCTGCGCAGCTCATGCTCGACGACGACGCGGGCTTCGACATGACGGAGGCCGGCACGAAGAAGGGGCTCGCGATCCACGTCGTGCGCGACCCGAGCGACGTGCGCGACATCGCGACGCTCGGTCCCGACCCGCTCGCGCCCGACTTCGACGAGGCGGCGTTCGGCGCGGTGCTCGACGAGGCGGGGCGCGCGCAGATCAAGGGCGTGCTGCGCAGCCAGCGGCGCATCGCGGGCATCGGCAACGCCTACTCCGACGAGATCCTCCACGTCGCGCGCATGTCGCCGTTCCATCCGGCGTCGATGGGCGCCGACGATCGGCACCGCCTGTACGTCGCGATGCGCGAGACGCTGCAGGATGCGGTGACGGCGCGGTCGGGCGTGCCCGCGTCGAGCCTCAAGTCCGAGAAGCGCAGCGACATGCGCGTGCACGGGCGCACGGGCGAGGCGTGCCCGGTCTGCGGCGACACGATCCGGCAGGTCGAGTACGCCGACTCGACCTTCCAGTACTGCCCCACGTGCCAGACGGGCGGCAGGCCGCTCTCCGATCGCGTCCTGTCCCGCCTGCTGCGCTGACGGCGCGCCGTGTACCCCGACGCGGCATCCATCGTCGGCAGGGCTATGCTCGGGCGGGTTCGTGAGGATGAGTCAGCAACCGGAGGCATCGCGCGATGACCGAGAGCACCGCGATCGCCGGCGCCGCGCCGGAAGCCCTGCCCGACGGCATCGGGGTGCGCATCGAGACGCCGTCGCCGCGCGCAGGGCGTCGCATCGACGCGCTGCTCGACGCCGCGGCGCATGAGGTCGCCGCGCGCGGGCGCGAGTCGCTGACGACGGGCGACGTCGCCGCGCGCGCCGAGGTGTCGATCGGCACGGTGTACCGCTACTTCCCCGACCGCACGGCGCTGCTCGAGGCGCTCGGCACGCGTGCGCGGCTGCGCCTGCACCGCCACCTCGACGAGATCCTCGCGATCGCCGCCGCCGACGACGCGTCGGTCGCGCGCGCGATCGTCGCGGCCATCCGAGCGACGCGCGATGCCGAACCGTCGTACCTCGCGCTCGGCATCGGCGACCGCGTCGATCCCGTCGACGCGTTCGACGCGGAGGCCGCGTGGATCGAGGCGACTGGCCCGGCCGTCGCCGCGCTCGTCGCGCTCGGCGCGGACGCCTGGAGGGCGCGGACGGCTACGCTGCGCGCGGCGATGCTCGTCGACGCCATGGTGCGCGCGGGCGGCGCGGACGACGCCCGGGTGCTCGACGTCGTCGCGATCGAGGCCGTGCGTCGCAGCCTCGACCCCGAGGCGTTCGCCGAGGCCGCCTGACCCACGCTCCTTCCGCGTCGCACGTCGACGGCCGCGCGGGCAGGATGGCAGCGTGACCGACGAGCGAGCGACCGGCTGGACGACCACCTCGACCCGCGAGGTGTACGCCAACCGATGGATGCGGCTGCGCGAGGACGAGGTCGTGCGCCCCGACGGCGGCTCCGGCATCTACGGCGTCGTCGAGGTCGCGAACCCCGCGGTGTTCGTCGTCGCGCTGACGGACGACGACGAGGTCGTGCTCGTGCACCTCTACCGCTACACGACCGGCCGCTGGTCGATCGAGGTGCCCGCGGGCTCGACCGACGGCGAGGATGCGCTCGTCGCCGCGCGTCGGGAGCTCGCGGAGGAGACGGGGCTCGAGGCGGCCGAGTGGATCCGTGTCGGCGGCATGTCGTCGCTCAACGGCATCTGCGACGCCCCCGAGCACGTCTTCCTCGCCCGCGGCCTGCGGCCGGTCGGCGGCGGCGCGGCAGCCACGCGCGCGACGCAGGAGGAGGAGGGCATCGCCGACGTGCGGCGCGTGCCCTTCGGCGAGGTCCTCGCGATGATCGGCCGTGGCGAGATCGTGGACGCCGAGACGATGGCGGCGATGCTCCACGTCGCGGTGCACCTCGGCCGCGTCCGCTAGGAGGGCAGCGGGTCGCGCTGCAGATCCTGTGCCAGCATCACCAGGATGTCGCTCGGCCCTCGCAGATACGTCAGCAGGAACGCATCCCTGTATCGAGCGACGCCTCGGAGCGGATGCGCACCGTGGCGGGCCGCGACCGCGATCGCCTCCTCGAGGTCGTCGACCTGGAAGGCGACGCGGTGCATGCCGATCTCGTTCGCCACCGCGGGCTCCCGCTCGATCGGCGCGGGGTGGAGGGGCTGGAAGAGCTCGAGCTCGCCGTCGCCGCTCGGCGTGCGCAGCATGGCGATGCGCGCGTGGTTGCCGTCGAGCCCGACGGCGACGTCGGCCCACTCGCCGCGCACCTCGTCCGTGCCGACGAGCGTCATGCCGAGGTCCGTGAGGAAGGCGACGGCGGCGTCGAGGTCGCGCACGGCGATGCCGACGTTCACGAAGCGGATGTCCATGTCGCGACGGTAGCCGCGCGCGACGCGTGCCCGCCAGGATGGAGCCGATGAGCGACGACGCCTACTTCCTCCCCGCAGGCACCCACGAGGATGCGGAGGTGCTGCAGCCGACGGCGCACACGGGCAGCCCGTGGACCGCGAGCCTGCAGCACGGCGGCCCCGTCGCGGGCCTGCTGTGGCGTGCGTGCGAGGGCGCGCCGGGTGCGGCGGGCTGGATGCTCACGCGCCTCGCGGTCGAGCTGCTCGGCCCCGTGTCGCTCGAGGAGGTCGCCGTGCGCGCCGACGTCGTGCGCTCGGGGCGGTCCGCCGATCTCGTGGAGGCCGAGGTGCTGCAGCGCGGGCCCGGCGGAGGCTGGCGGCCGGCGGCGCGCGCCCGTGGCTGGCGCATGCGCACGGTGGACACCGCCGCCGTCGCATACCGTGCGGGCGGGCGCCACGCGCTGCCACCCGAGGGATCTCCCACGCTGCACGACGCACCCGTGCCGCCGCTGTGGCTCGAGGGCTTCGTCGGCTCGCTCGACTGGCGCTTCGCCTCCACCTTCGGCCGGCGCGGCGCGCCCACGGTCGCGTGGGCCCGGCTGCGGATGCCGTTCGTGGCGGGCGAGGAGCCCAGTCCGTCGCTGCGCGCGATCCTGCCGATCGATGCGGCGAACGGCGTGGGCGCCAGGCTCGACACGCGCGCGTGGACGTTCATCAACACCGAGCTCGCCATCCATCTCTTCGAGCGTCCGACCGGGGAGTGGACGGGCATCGAGGCGGAGTCGTCGATCGGGTCGGAGGGCGTCGGGCTCAGCCAGGCGGTCGTGCACGACCAGCACGGTCCCGTCGGCCGGATCGCGCAGTCGTTGCTCGTGACGCCCCTCGCGTGAGCCACGACGGGCACGACCGCGCCGACGGATCCGCGCCGGCGGACGATGCCGGTCTGCCGCTGCTGCGCGCCCTGCACGACGCGCTGCTCGCGCGGATGGGTCCGCAGGGGTGGTGGCCGGCGGACGGCCGGTTCGAGATGATGCTCGGCGCCGTGCTCGTGCAGCACACGCGCTGGGAGAACGCGGCGATCAGCATCGGTCGCCTCCGCGAGGCGGGGCTGCTCGATCCCGCAGCGCTCGCGACGGCCGAGCCGCAGGAGCTCGTGCCACTCCTGCGCCGCAGTGGCTTCATGCTCGCGAAGGCGCGCGCCCTCGTCGCGCTCGCAGCGTGGACGGTCGAGCACGGCGGCGAGCACGGTGCCCTCGAGCACCTCGACGACGCCGCGCTGCGGGCCTCGCTGCTCGCGGTGCGCGGCGTCGGACCCGAGACGGCCGACGTCATCGCCCTGTACGCCTTCGACCGAGCGGCCTTCATCCCCGACGCCTACGCCTGGCGGCTGCTCATGGGCCTCGGCCACGACGTGCCGCGCCCCTACGAGCGGCTGCGCCGCCATCTCGCGCCGCACGTGCGCGCCGCCGGGCTGTCGGCGCACGAGCAGCAGGAGCTGCACGCGCTCGTCGACGAGTTCGGCAGGCTCGCCGCCCGCGACCCCGCGCTGCTGGCCGCGCTGGCGGCCGATCTCGCGTCCGCAGCCGATGATCGCCAAGTGGACCGCGCGGGCCGGGCCACGCAGGACCACTCCGGGCCGACTGGCCTGGAGCACCCTGCGTAGCGTCCCACCCCATGAGCGACGATCAGGTTCCCACCCGCGCGACGGACGGCGTCAAGCGCGGCCTCGCCGAGATGCTGAAGGGCGGCGTCATCATGGACGTCGTCACCCCCGAGCAGGCCCGCATCGCGGAGGACGCCGGCGCCGTGGCCGTCATGGCCCTCGAGCGTGTGCCGGCCGACATCCGCGCGCAGGGCGGGGTGGCACGCATGTCGGACCCCGACCTCATCGACGCCATCAAGGCGGAGGTCTCGATCCCCGTCATGGCGAAGGCGCGCATCGGCCACTTCGTCGAGGCGCAGGTGCTGCAGGCGCTCGAGGTCGACTACGTCGACGAGTCGGAGGTGCTGAGCCCCGCCGACTACGCGAACCACATCGACAAGTGGCGCTTCGAGGTGCCGTTCGTGTGCGGTGCGACGAACCTCGGCGAGGCCATGCGCCGCATCGCCGAGGGCGCCGCGATGATCCGCTCGAAGGGCGAGGCGGGCACGGGCGACGTCTCGGAGGCGACGCGGCACATCCGCACGATCTCCAAGGAGATCCGCGCCCTCGCATCCCTCTCGGACGACGAGCTGTACGTCGCCGCGAAGGAGCTGCAGGCTCCGCTGCCACTGGTGCAGGAGGTGGCGCGCGAGGGTCGCCTGCCCGTCGTGCTCTTCGTCGCCGGCGGCGTCGCGACCCCCGCTGACGCGGCGATGATGATGCAGCTGGGCGCCGACGGCGTCTTCGTGGGCTCGGGCATCTTCAAGTCCGGCAACCCCGTCGAGCGCGCCGCCGCGATCGTCCGCGCCACGGCGCAGTTCGACGACGCGCTGGCGATCGCCGCGGCGTCGCGCGGGCTCGGCGAGGCGATGGTGGGCATCAACGTCGCCGACCTCCCCGCACCCCACCGACTGGCAGAGCGCGGCTGGTGACGCGCGTCGGCGTGCTCGCGCTCCAGGGCGACGTGCGCGAGCACCTCGCCGTGCTCGACGCGCTCGGTGCCGCGGCGACGACCGTGCGCACCCCGGCGCAGCTCGACGACGTCGACGCGCTCGTCGTCCCTGGTGGCGAGTCGTCGGTCATCGATCGGCTGAGCCGCATCCTCGGCCTGCGCGAGCCGCTGCGGCGCCGCATCGCCGACGGCATGCCGGTGCTCGGCACGTGCGCCGGGCTCATCCTGCTCGCCGACCGCGTGCTCGACGCGGCGCCCGGCCAGCAGACGCTCGGCGGACTGGACGTCACCGTGCGTCGCAACGCGTACGGGAGCCAGGTCGACTCGTTCGAGACGGCGGTCGCGATGCCGGCGATCGGCGAGCGACCCGTGGCGGCGTCGTTCATCCGCGCACCCGTCGTCGAGGAGGTCGGCGACGGCGTGGCGGTGCTCGGGCGCCACGAGGGTCGCATCGTGGCCGTCGAGCAGGGGGCGCGCATCGGCGTGGCCTTCCATCCCGAGCTCGTCGGCGACGACCGCGTCCATCGGCGGCTGCTCGACCGCGCGGCCTGAGGCGGTGGGGGCAGCGGACGAGCGGTCGGGCGCTCCCGCGAGGGCGATACCCTGGGATGCAGTGAGCACGATCGAGCACCGGGGCGGCCAGGCGCCGTCCGTGCCGAGCGACCGCCCGGCGTGGCAGCTGCCCGCGGTGCGCGCCGTGCCCGCCGTGGTCGTCGGCGTCGCCGTCACCTTCCTGCAGTCGCACGACGCGCTCGTCGGTCTCGCCGCGTTCGCGCTGCTGTCGCTGGCGACGGGTGCCGCGCTCGTCGCGCTGCGCGGCTGCGTCCCGGCGTCCGTGCGCCGATTCCCGCTCGTCGCAGGCTCCGCCGGCCTCGTCGCGGGCGTCGCCGCGGCCGCGCTCGCGATCGCGGCGCCGTCGGGGACCGCGCTGAAGGTCGTCGTCGCGGCGTGGGCGCTCGTCGCCGGCGTGGCCGAGGGCTGGGCGTGGTGGTCGTCGCGTGCGACGAGCGGGCCGCGCGCGCGGCGCATCGCCGCCGACTGGCGCTTCGTCGCGGCCTTCACGCTCGTGGCCGCCGTCGTCTTCGCGGCGCTGCCCGCGCACGACGTCGTGCTCGTCGGGCTCGTCGGCGCGTACGCCATCATCGTGGGCGTCTTCCACGGCATCGCCGCCTTCTCCGCCCGTGCCGAGCCGAGGGAGGCATCCGCATGAGCCCGTCGAAGCCGTCGCGTCGCGACCGTCTGAAGCCCGTCGAGTACCTCGGCTTCGCCGGCGCCATCGGCGTCTTCTCGGCCCTCGTCGTGCTGCTCGTCATCCGCGAGCCCATGCACGCCATCGTCGTCGGCGGCATCGCCTTCATCGTCTCGCTCGTCGTGATCGCGACGCTGACGCTCGTCGCGAACCCGCCCTCGCAGGAGGAGCGCGACGACCGCGACGGGCCGCGAGGGCACTGACGCCGTGACGACGACGGGCGGGCGGATGCGACTGCTCGCCGCCTGCGCGCTGCTCGGCACGGGGCTCCTCGCCGGCTGCACGACGCAGGACGTCGTCGCGGTCACGCCCGCGATCGACGGCTCCGAGCCGCCGCAGAGCGGTCCCTCCCTGCAGACGGCCGCGATGGTCTTCGACCCGTACCGCTTCGACGTCGACGGCGTCGAAGCCTGCGACGGGCTCGCGGGCCGCGAGGCGCTCGAGGTCTTCGATCGCAGCGGCTGGCCCGAGCTGGGCGTCGCGGCGGGCGAGGCGACGCTCACGTGCGGCAACGCCGACGGCGCCGGATGGCGGCACATCGCCGACGGCCACGCCGGCGACTTCGCCGAGCTCGCCCACGAGGTCGGCGCATCGTGGGAGGACGTCGCGTGGTTCGCGATCGATCAGGCGCTCGAGACGCCGACGAGCGTCGAGGAGTACCGCGACGACATCGTGAACTACGACGTGCGCATCGAGCTCGTGGGCGACACGGGCGAGGTCGAACGTGCGTGGATCGTCACGGTCGGCTACGGTCTCACGTCGAGCAGCATCATCACGTCCTTCCCCGATGAGGTGGATCCTTGACCCTCCACGACCTGGTCTCGACGACCTGGCTCCAGCACCACCTGGGCGACGACGGGCTCGTCGTCGTCGACGCCTCGGTCGGCGCCTACCGGGGCCGCGACGGCATCCCGGGCGCCCTGCGCTTCGACCTCGACGGCGTCATGTCGCGGCACGACACCGACGGCGTGCACGACATGCTCGATCCGCGCGACTTCGAGCAGCGGCTGCGCGACCTCGGCATCCGCGATGGCGACCGCGTCGTCGCCTACGACGCGCAGGGCCTCTTCTCGAGCGCGCGCGCCTGGTGGATGCTCGAGGCCGCCGGCCTCGAGGCTGCGGTGCTCGACGGCGGACTGCCCGCGTGGATCGATGCCGGCGGCGCCGTCGAGCCCACGCGCGAGCGCGCCGAGCGCGCGGGCGACGTGTCGGTGCGCTGGCGCGAGGATGCCTTCGTCGACGCCGACGTCGTGGCGCGCGCCATCGCCTCCGACGAGGCGGTCGTGCTCGATGCGCGGTCGTTCGAGCGCTTCGCGGGCATCGCTCCCGAGCCGCGCGACGGGCTGCGCGGCGGTCACATCCCCGGCTCCGTCTCGCTGCCGTTCGCGGCGCTCGAGTGCGACGGCCGACTGCAGGAGGTCGGCTGTCTCGCCGACCGCATCGACGAGGCAGCAGGCGACGCGCCCATCATCACGACGTGCGGCTCGGGCGTCACCGCCTGCGTCGTCGCGCTCGCGGCGACGCTCGCGGGCCGCGACGACGTGCGCGTCTACGACGGCTCGTGGTCCGAGTGGGGGCGCCCCGACTCGGGCCGCCCCGTCGCCCTCGGCGACTGACCCCCGGAACCCGCCCACCGCGCGCGGCTGCGGGGACGCCCAGTCGTCGTGGATATCGTGATCGCATGGACGACGCCTGGCGCGAGGACGTGCTGGGCGACGGGTTCCACCAGCGCACCCTCCCGCTGAGGCCCGACGACGAGGGAGAGGTCGTCGCGACGCTCGTGCGGGCGCTGCCCAGCCGGCGTCGCCTCTGGCATCCTGAGCGTGCGCTCGAGGACGTCGACGTGCTCTACGTGCACGGCTGGTCCGACTACTTCTTCCAGACGCGCCTCGCACGCTCGTTCACCGACCGCGGCGCCCGCTTCTTCGCCCTCGACCTGCGCAAGTACGGCCGCAGCATCCGGCCCGGCCAGACCCTCGGCTTCGTCGCCGACCTGGGCACGTACGACGAGGACATCGCCGCCGCGCTCGCCGTCATGCGCGAGGACGGCGCCGGGCGCGGGCGGCGTCTCGTGCTGCTCGGGCACTCGACCGGTGGACTCACGCTCACGTTGTGGGCGCATCGGCATCCGGGCGTCGCGAGCGCCGTCATCCTCAACGCTCCCTGGCTCGAGCTGCAGTTCGGGGCGCGGTCGCGCGCGGCCATCACGCCGGTGGCCGAGCTGCGCGGTCGCCTCTCGCCGCTGGCGCCAGCGCCGCAGATCGACCTCGGCTTCTACGCACGCGCGCAGCGGGAGGTGTTCGACGACGAGGATCCGTACGTCGTCGACCACGCCTGGCGGCCGGAGATCGCGATGACGGCGCACGCCGGATGGATCCGCGCCGTGCTCGCCGGCCACGCGCAGGTCGCCGCGGGGCTCGCGATCGAGGTGCCGGTGCTCGTGCTGCTGTCGACGCGCTCCATCCTGCCCACGCGATGGTCGGAGGCGCTCACGGGTGCCGACACGGTGATCGCCGTGGACCCCGTGGCGCGGGCTGCGCTGCACCTCGGCCGGTCGGTGACGATCGAGCGCATCGACGGCGCGCTGCACGACGTCTTCCTGTCGCGCCGCGCGGCGCGCACGGATGCGTACGCGCGCCTGGAGCGCTGGCTCGACGGCATGCTCGCTCGTCGGTGACCGCGGCGGAGCCGCCTGCCTCAGCGCTGCTCGGCCCGCGCCTCCAGCCGCTGCGCGAGCGCGATGGGCACGATCGAGACGATCACGAGCACGACGGCGACCACGTTCACGATCGGCGCCTGGCCCGGCCGGAACATGTTCTGGAAGATCCAGATCGGCAGCGTCGTCACGCCCGGTCCCGCCGTGAACTGCGTGACGATGATCTCGTCGAACGACAGCCCGAACGCGAGCAGCGCTCCGGCGAAGAGCGCTGAGCGCAGCTGCGGCAGCGTGACGAGACGGAACGTCGTGAAGCGGTCGGCGCCGAGGTCGGCGGAGGCGTCGACGAGGTTGCCGTTCAGGCGCCGCAGCCTCGCGAACGCGTTGTTGTAGATCGTGACGATGCAGAACGTGGCATGGCTGACGATGAGGGTGCCGAGCCCGAGCGTCAGCCCGAGGCCCGTGCGGAACAGGTTGTTGAGCACGATGCCCGTCACGATGCCGGGCAGCGCGATCGGCAGCACGATGAGGAGGTTCACCGCCTCCTTGCCGAAGAACGCGAACCGGTCGAGCGCGAGGGCGCACAGCGTGCCGAGCACGAGCGCGATCGCGGTGGCGCACAGGGCGACGACCACGGATGTGCCGACCGCCTGCCACGCGCCGGCGTTCTGCGCGGCGCGACCCCACCACTCCAGCGTGAGCGAGCGCGGCGGCCACGCGAGCGCCTGGCTCGTCGAGAACGCGTTGACGAGCACGACGAGCAGCGGCACGTAGACGAATGCGAGCGCGAGCGCGACGATCGCGACGAACGCCCTGCGCACGGGCTTCGAGATGCGCATGGATGGGCTCCTAGAGGTTTCGCAGCGCGCCCGTGCGGCGCACGGCGAGCAGGAAGAGCAGGATGACGGCGATCGGCACGAGCGCGACGGCGGCCGCCATGGGCACGTTGCCGGCGACGCCGACGTTGTCGTAGATGAGCGTGCCGAGGAACTGCGTCGAGCCGCCGACGATGCGCACGGCGATGTAGTCGCCGAGCGTGAGCGAGAACGAGAAGATCGCGCCCGCGATGATCGCCGGGTACATGAGTGGCAGCACGACGGCCGCGAACGTGCGCAGGTTGCGAGCGCCCAGGTCGCTCGAGGCCTCGACGAGCGAGTCGGGCACCCGCTCGAAGCCCGCGTAGATCGGCATGACGACGTACGGCAGCCAGATGTACGCGAGGGTCACGATCGTGGCGACCTCGCCGAAGCCGGGCGTGATGCCGAGCGACGACAGCAGGCCGCCCTCGATGAAGATCGACCGCCACGCGTACGCCTTCACGAGGTACGACGCCCACAGCGGCATGAGGAACGCGATGACGAGCGTGGCGCGGGCTCGCGGCCCGAACACCTTCGCCATGGCGTAGCCGACGGGCAGCGCGATCGCGACGTCGATGAGCGTCACGAGCAGCGCGGCGCCGAGGGTGCGCACCGTGACGGCGCGGTAGAGGTCCTGCGTGACGATGCGAGCGAGGTTGTCGAGCGTCCACTCCGTGCGGACCTCGTTCGTGAACGAGTCGGTCTGCCAGAGGGCCGTGATCAGCAGGAAGCCGAGGCTCACGACGTAGACGACGACGAGCCAGCCGAGCGGGAGGCCGAGCAGGGCGGCGAGCCCGACGCGCGGATGCCGGTCGAGCGCGCGGGAGGCTCGCCGCACCCCCGTCTCGGGGGGTGCGGCGAGCACCGTGGTGGATGCGGTCATGCGATCGGGTGCGTGGACAGGGGCGTCAGCCCTGGATCTGCTGCCACGCCTCGGTCCAGTCGGCGTAGTCGGTGCACTCGACGTCGGTGCGACCGTCGAGGCACTCGGCGATCGGCGTCGTCCAGTACCAGATCTGCGACGCGTACTCCTCGTCGCCCGCGTGGTACGCCTCGCAGTGGCCCTCGCTCGCGAACTCGCACGCCTCGGGGTTGTTCGGCGCCTCGCCGAAGTACTCCGTCGCCATCGCGTTGCCCTCGGGGCTCGCGATCCAGTCGAGCCATGCGTACGCGCACGCCGTCTGCTCGGTGCCGGACGAGATCATCCACGAGTCCGACCAGCCGGTCGCGCCCTCCTCGGGCAGCGTCGCCGCGACGGGCGTGCCCTCGGCGAGCGAGTTGATGATCACCTGCCACGTCGTGCCGGCCACGATCGATCCGGCCTCGAGACCCTGCAGCTCGAGCAGGTAGTCGCTCCAGTACTCGCCGATGTGCGAGCGCTGCTCGGTGAGCAGGTCGACGGCGGCAGCGAGCTGCTCCTCGTCGAGCGAGTACGGGTTCTCGATGCCGAGGTCCGGCTCGTGCGCCATGAGGTACATCGCGGCGTCGGCGATGTAGATGGGGGAGTCGTAGGCCGTGATGCGCCCGGAGTTCGCAGCCGCGTCCTCGAACACGACCGACCACGACGTGGGCGCCTCGGGGAAGACGTCGGTGCTGTAGGCGAGCAGGTTGGCGCCGTAGCCGTGCGGGATGCCGTAGACGTCGCCGTCGACCGAGTTCCACTCCTGCTCCTTGAGGAACGGGAAGATCGCGTCGTACGAGTCGAGCAGGTCCGTGTTCAGCTGCTGCACCGCGTCGGAGGCGATGAGTCGCAGCGTGAGGTCGCCCGACGCGGCGACGACGTCGAAGCCGCCGTCGCCCATGAGGTTGAAGGCCTCGTCGCTCGTGCCGTAGGTCTGCGACGTGACCGAGCAGCCCGTGGCCTCCTCGAACGGCGTCACCCAATCGACCTCGGGGTCGTTGGTGCCGTCCTCGACGTAGCCGGGCCAGGCGAGGATCGACACCGAGCCGCCCTCGGTGTCGCCGAGCTCGTCGGCGGGGCCGGTCGCCTGACCGCCGCCGCCCGACGTGCCGCACGCGCTGAGCGCGAGCGCGGCGATGCCGAGGCCGGCGCCGATCGCCGCGGTGCGGCGTCGGTGCATGGTGCGTGCCTGCATGATGACTCCTTGCTGTGGTGCGTGGCTCAGGCGGATGCCGTCGCCGGGGTGGGGGTCTCGGGGTCGGTGGTCGCATCGTCGGCGGCGCGCCGCTCGGCGGTCTCGGGCTCGACGAGGTCGCGCACGTCGTCGTGCGCCCATGCGATGCGCACGCGATCGCCGCGCGCGACGCTCGCGTGACCCGACGACGACTGCTCGAGCACGGTCAGGCGCATGCCGGCATCCGTGTCGACGACGCAGCGCACGCTCGCCCCGGCGTAGATGACCTCGGCCACGGTGCCGGGCAGCCCGTCGCCGGTCTCGCCGCGATGGATCTGCAGCTTCTCGGGGCGGATGGCGTGGATGCCGCCGTGGCCCAGCAGCGCGCGCGACTGCGCGTCGTCGAACAGGTTGGAGGTGCCGACGAACGTCGCGACGAAGGGCGTCGCGGGCCGCTCGTAGACCTCGGCGGCCGGGCCGACCTGCTGGATGCGGCCGGCGTCGAACACGGCGATGCGGTCGGAGAGCGTGAGCGCCTCGTCCTGGTCGTGCGTGACGAAGACGAACGTGATGCCGAGGTCGCGCTGCAGCTGCTTCAGCTCGACCTGCATCTGCTCGCGCAGCCCCCGGTCGAGCGCGCCGAGCGGCTCGTCGAGCAGCAGCGCGCGGGGCTCGACGACGATCGCGCGTGCGAGGGCGACGCGCTGCCGCTGGCCGCCGGAGAGCTGGCTCGGACGGCGGGCGCCGTAGTCCGCCAGCCGCATCCGGTCGAGCGCCTCCGTCGCCCTGCGGGTGCGCTCGGCGCGGCCGACGCCGCGCACGCGCAGACCGTAGGCGACGTTCTCGAGCACGCTCATGTGCGGGAAGAGCGCGTAGTCCTGGAAGACGGTGTTGACGGGCCGGTCGTACGGGGCGTCGCCCGAGACGTCCTTGCCGAAGAGCTCCACGGCGCCCGCGGTCGGGGTCTCGAAGCCTGCGATGAGGCGCAGCACCGTGGTCTTGCCGGAGCCGGAGGGGCCGAGCATGGAGAAGAACTCTCCCTCGGCGATGTCGAGATCCACGCCGTCGACCGCCGTGACGGGGCCGAACTCGCGGCGCAGGCCGCGCAGGCGGATGGCCGGCAGATGCGCTTCGGTCACGCGTGCTCCCTTGGCTGTGCGGATGCTGTGCAGTGGGCACCATAAAACCTCTGATTCCAGAGGTTTGGAAGTCGGCAGTGTTACGGTTGCGTCACGAATCCGAGACGGGGGACGTGGATGGAGCAGCCGGCGACGCTCGCGCGCTCCGCCGTCTTCGCCCCGATCGACGAGCTCGGTCGCACCGAGGCCGTCACGGCACGCCTCGAGGAGGCGATCGTGCTCGGCATGCTCCATCCAGGCGAGCGGCTCCCCGCGGAGTCGCGGCTCGCCGAGCGCTTCGGCGTCGCCCCCGCGACCGTGCGCGAGGCGCTCGCGGACCTGCGCGAGCGCCGGCTCGTGACGACGCAGCGCGGGCGGCGCGGCGGCTCCTTCGTCACGCTCGACGACGCCGATCGCGTCGCAGCCATGGAGGACCGCATCGTCGCGCTCTCGAGCGCGGAGCTCGCCGACCTCGGCGTCCACGCCGTCGCCATCGCGGGCACGGGCGCCGCGCTCGCCGCCGAGGAGGCGTCGGCGTTCGAGGCCGCTGCGCTCGCGCGCGACCTCGTCGGCATCGACTTCGACGACGAGCTCGCCGCACGCCGCGGCATCGGCGGCCTGCATCTGCAGGTCGTCGCGCTCAGCCGCTCGGTGCGCCTCGTGCGCGAGCAGGTGCGCTTCCAGCACGCCGACGGTCCGCTGCTCTGGGCGTCGCTGCACGACGCGGACGAGCGCGCGGCGGCACGCGCGGGCGCGGAGCTGCTCGTCGGCGCGATCCGCGACGGCGACGCGGGCGGCGCTCGCGCGCAGGTCGAGGCGGCGTGCGACCGCACCGTGCGGTGGCTCCTCGAGGCGAAGCGGAGGCTCGCATGACCGCGATCGATGCCGTGCGGGTGGTGGTGGACGAGGCCGAGGCCGTGATCGCGCGACTGCGCGGTGCGCTCGCCGATCCCGCCGTCGCCCTCGACGCGGCGGCGGCACTCGCCGTGGTGGAGCGGGTCATGGCGGCGGAGCTCGCCGCGCGTCCCGTGGTGTTCGGCGGCGGCTACGTCGTCGCGCCGGCGCGGCTCGGGCAGCCGCTCATGGCGTGGTGGCAGGCGCTCGGGGCCTCGCGCGACGTGCGCCGGCTCGACGCAGGGGCGACGGATGCGGGCTACGTGCGCTCGTACGAGGACATCGAGTGGTACTGCGTGCCCGCTGACACGGGCGAGGCGCACATGACCGGCCCGTACGTCGACCTGCTGTGCACGGATCAGGCGACGCTCACGTTCACCGCGCCGCTCGTCGTCGACGGCGCCTTCGCAGGCGTGGTCGGCGCAGACGTGACGATCCCGACGTTCGAGCGAGCGATCGGCGACGCGCTGCGGCAGGCAGCCGCCGGCGCCCTCGTCGTGACGAGCGAGGGTCGCGTCGCGGCATCCACCGACCCCGGCGTGCTCGTGCAGCGTCGGCTCCGCGACGAGGCGCTCGCGTCGTACGCGGTCGAGCCCGTGCCTGGCACTCGGCTCTCGGTCGCCCTCCCGCGCTGATCGCGTCCCGCGCTCTCGAGCGAGGGTTGTGCCCCGATGTCGCACATGGCAGCGTGATCGGGATGATGAGCGGGGAGTGCGCGCGATGACCGTCGAGACCGAGCAGACCGCGCCGACGCGCCCCCGCCTGCCGACACGACGACTCGTCACCACGGGCATCGTCGCGGCGGGCCTCTACTGGATGGTCGCGCGCGGATCGGTGGGTGGCGGTGCCGGCGGCGTCACGGGCGACGGCTCATGGATCGACGCGCAGGGCGAGCCGACGAGCGAGGCACCCCTGACGTTCGCGGTGACCCTCCTCCCGTCCCCCCTCGTCGTGCTCGTGATCGCAGGACTGCTCGTGGTCGCGTGGGCGACGAGGGATGCACGCGATCGCCTGGCATGGCTCGCGCCGGCGTGCGAGGTCGCTGCGATCGTCGTGCCCCTGCTCGCGATCGCCGGCCTGCACGCCTGGATCGTCGGCGTCGCGCAGACGTGGGACGCGGGCGTGCCGATCTCGCCCCCGTGGTGGGCGTCGTCCACGATCACGATCGACCGCATGCGCTGAGCGGCCCGGCTCGCGCTCCGGACCAGGGCTCGGTGCTCGAGGACGCCCTGGAGCCCGACGGAGCCCTCGATGGCGGGGATCGTCTCGCGCGTGCGCATGTGCTCGACGTCCTTCTTCCCGCCGAGGGACGGGAGCGGCACGGAGGTGGACGACTCGTCGCAGCAGAGAGGGAGGTGGCGCTCGTACGGCTCTGGATCGATCAGGCGGGAGGAGCCCTGCCCGAAGGACCCGTAGCCGCAGTGCTCCCAGAGCGTCCCTGCGCGACGACCGGCGTCGACCTCGCGCACCCGGCGGGTCAATGCTCGATGGGGCCCTGGAACTCGAGGTAGACCTGGATGGCCGGGATCGTCTCGCGCTTGCGCATGTGCTCGACCGACTGCTCGCCGCCCAGCGACAGGAGCGGCACGTAGGTGAACGACTGGTCGTACGACAGCGTCCCGTGGGCCTCCACCGCCTTCTGGTACATGCCCCAGTCGAGCGCGTCCGTGCCGTACTTCTCGATGCCGTCGTAGTTCAGGATCGTGAACATCGTCTTGATCTGCCGACCGAGGCCGGTGAGTCGCTGATCGCGGAACAGCAGGGCCGTCACGCTGTCGGGTTCCGGCTCCCAGCAGATCAGGTCGGCGAGACCGGTCGCGTAGATGGGGATGGACGTCGCCGGCTCCCCGTCGTCGCCGACGCGGCCGAGACCGTCGCCCAGACGCTCGAGGTAGAGGTCGGGGTCGATGACGCGGAAGAAGCCATCGCCGAAGCTGCCGTAGCCGTACCGCTGCCAGATGTCGATGAGGTCGTCGGGCACGCGGCCCCGATAGCGATCGATGGTGGCCTGCGCCACGGGCGCGTGCTGGACGAAGTCCTTGATCTCGATCACGCGGGGAGCCTATCGAAGGAAGGGGATGAAGATGTCCATGTTGACCGACCCCAGGTCCACGTCGGGATGCAGGTCCGCGAATGCGTCGACTGCAGCCGTGAGCTGGGGGATCCGAGCCCTCCACTGGCTCCCCAGCGAGGAGTTGATGCTGCGATCGCCCACCCCCGAGATGTCCAGCCAGTCGCCGCCGGCGATGCCGTCGAGGCGGTGCGTCGCCGCGACGAAGTCCGGGTCGAGTCCGCGCTCGATGAGGTCGGCGCGGATCTCCGCGCTCTCGTTGGCCTGATCGAGGATTCGGCGCTGCTCTGCGATCGAGCCGGGCGGGCGGGTGCGGTTCCCGTCCATCGCCGCGCGCCACGTCGCAAGGTCGATCCGGCCCAGAGCAGCGAGCTGCTCGTCCAGCTGGCGATCGAACTCGGCGTCGAGCGCATCCTGCGTGACGGCATCGTCGCCCCGAGCGTCCTCTCGTCGCCGACGAGTCGGCGTCATCGTGTACTTGTCGAACTTGTCGATGCCACGAATCGCGGCGACGTCGAGGTCGACCTTGGTGCCGAACTTCTTCGAGAGGTCCCCGACGGCGTCGCCCCCAGCGCGCATCACCCTCGGGATCGTGGTCGTCACGATGTCCGCCACCGGTCGGAAGATCTGTCCCATGGTCCCTACCCCGCCGTCGAGATCTGAAGCGTCGAGAACTGCGCCACGAAGTCCTCGGTGATGGTCTGCTGACTCGCCTGCGCGTCCGAGAGGTCGGCCGACGCCTGCTCGAGGACGAGGAGGTCGGCCTCGTACGACTCCTTCTCCGCCACCGCGTTGGCGACGACGGGAGCCTCGAGCATGCGATCCACGAGCTGCATCCCGAGGTTCATGAGCGGCTCGTCGATGAGCTCGACGACCTTGATGATGAGCTGCTCGAGGGCGACGTTCGTCGCGAACTTGAGCGCCGCCTTCCGCGCGAGCAGGATGGCGGTCTGCGCAGCGAGGCTCGCGCCGAAGGTGAACGCAGCCGCGGCGATCGCCGCGGCGACCTGCGCTGCCGTCAGGACGAGCTCCGCGATTACCTTGAGCTTCAAGGCGATGACGGCATCCGAGAAGAGATCCATGCCCTGGGCCGCCGGGTCGATGAGGCCGACGAACTGCTGGAGGTTCTCCGACCGCTGGTCGCTCCATGCCGAGCCGACCGCTCCGCCGGCGCTGGTGCGGTACGCGGGGACGAGCTGGTCCTGCACGATCGCATCCATCGCCGCGATGCTCGCGGAGAGGTCCTCGCCGTACTGCCGCAGCATCGCCGCGCCGCGCTGGACCTCGTCCTCGTCGATCTCGGGCCAGTCGAAGTCGAGCATCTGCAGCACCCACGCAAGCTCGTGCGGGAGATTGATCGCCACGGTGTCCCCTTTCCGCGCTCGACGCTAGCGAGAGTCGCTCGACATGGACATGGGGAGAACTGCCCTATCCGCTGAGCATCAGGTGGGATCCGGCGCCGTCATCGTCGACGGCAGCGCTCGGCATCGGCGCGAGACGCCGATCGGCCCGCTCGACGCTCCTCGCGCAGCACCCCGTAGACGAGGGCGTCGTGCACGCCGCCCGACCAGCGCCTGGCGCGCCGCATCCGCCCCTCGAGCGTGAAGCCCGCCGCCTCCGCGGCCCGCTGCATGCCGACGTTGCCGGAGTAGGTGGCGAGGTCGAGGCGCAGCGCGTCGGTGACGGCGAAGAGGTGGTCGGTCCACAGCGACAGCGCCTCGCGACCGACGCCGCGTCCGCGTGCCGCGTCGTCGTAGAGCACGATGCCGATGCGCCGCCAGTCGGTCTCGCGACTCTCCCAGTACCAGGAGACGCTGCCGAGCACCGCGTCGGTCGCGGGATCGGCGATCGCGAGCGACGGGCGCGGCATCGGCACGTCCGACGCGGGCATCGCGGCGAGGGCGAGGAAGGCCTGGCGGACCCGTTCCATGTCGTCGGCGGTCGGCCGGCCGAGGTACGGCCCGTTCGTGTCGTGCCACGATGCACGCGGATCGAGCAGCGAGCGCAGCGGCTCCGCGTCGGCGAGCGCCCAGTCGCGCAGCACGCACCGCGCGCCGACGATGCGGATGCGCTCGGCGCGCTCGCGCCGCCCGGTCACGGGGCCAGGTCGGTGAGCTCCGGCGCGAGCCCGACGTACGTGTTCGGTGTCAGCGCCTTCAGCCGCTCCTTCGCCGCATCCGAGACGTCGAGGCCGTCGACGAAGGCCGCGAGCTCCTCGCGGCCCACGCGGTGGCCGCGCGTGAGGCCCTTCAGCTGCGCGTACGGATCCTCGATCGACGACGTGCCTGCGAGCACCTCGGCGCGGATGACCGTCTGGATCGCCTCGGCGAGCACCTCCCAGTTGCCGTCGAGGTCGGCGGCGAGCGCAGCCTCCGACACCGCGATCTCGCCGAGTCCCTTGCGCAGGTTGTCGAGGGCGAGCAGCGAGTGGCCGAGGGCGACGCCGACGTTGCGCTGCGTCGACGAGTCGGTGAGGTCGCGCTGCAGGCGGCTCGTCACGAGCGTCGCTGCGAGCGACTCGAGCAGGGCGCTCGCGATCTCGAGGTTCGACTCCGCGTTCTCGAACCGGATGGGGTTGATCTTGTGCGGCATCGTCGACGAGCCCGTCGCACCCTCGACGGGGATCTGCGTGAAGTAGCCCATCATGATGTACGTCCACACGTCGGTGGCGAGGTTGTGGAGGATGCGGCCCGCGTGGCTGATGCGCGAGAACAGCTCGGCCTGCCAGTCGTGGCTCTCGATCTGCGTCGTGAGCGGGTTCCACGTGAGGCCGAGGCCGGCGACGAACTCCTTGGCGAGGTTCGGCCAGTCGGCCTGCGGGTCGGCGACGACGTGCGCCGAGAACGTGCCGGTGGCGCCCGCGAACTTGCCGAGCACCTCCACGTCCTCGATCTGGCCGGCGACGCGCTCGAGACGCCACGCGAAGACCGCCATCTCCTTGCCGAGCGTCGTCGGCGTCGCGGGCTGGCCGTGGGTGTGGGCGAGCATGGGCAGGTCGCGGTGCTCGACCGCGAGGCCGGACAGGCGTCCGATCACCTCGCGCAGCGCCGGCATCCACACCTCGTGCACCGCGGCCTGGATGGTGAGGGCGTAGGAGAGGTTGTTGACGTCCTCGCTCGTGCAGGCGATGTGCGTCGCCTCGGCGAGCGCGCCGAGGCCCTGGGCTGCGAGGCGGTCGCGCACGAGGTACTCGACGGCCTTCACGTCGTGGCGGGTCACGGCCTCCTTGGCCGCGAGCCAGTCGATCTCCGCCTGGCCGAAGCGCGCAGCCCACGCACGCAGGGACGCGGCGTCGTCGGCCGAGACCGCGGGCGTCGAGAAGAGGCCGCGCTCGGCGCAGAAGAGCAGCCACTCGACCTCGACGTGCACGCGCGCCCGGTTGAGCGCCGCCTCCGAGAGGTGCTCGCCGATCGCGCCGACCTGCGCGGCGTAGCGGCCGTCGAGCGGGGAGACGGGCTGCGGGGGAAGCGTCATGACGTCCTTCGAGGGTCGTGCCTGGTGCGCCGACTGGCGCGCGGACGTCCTCCATGCTCCCACGAGCACGATCGCGACGGGCGGTCGGGGAGGCTCAGGCGCCGACGACGATGCTCGCCGCGGTCGGCGGCACGCTGGCGACGGGATCGAGGTCGACGCGTCGCGCCCCGCAGACGAGGCAGCGCGCGTAGCGCACGACGCCCTCGCTGGTGCGGTGGCGCGACTCGGTGGTCCAGCCGTGCTCGTGGGGTCGGGCGAGGGTTGCGGGCGGGTGCTCGGCGAGCGTGTCGTGGTCCATGCATCCGAGCGTGATGTAATGTCGTTTTGCATCTCAACCCTTACGGTGAGTACGCGGTGCTGCTCGCGGCATCCCTCGCCAACGACTGGCCGGCGGACCGCGCCGCGATCGTCGCGCGCACGCGCGAGGCGGGCATGACGATGGACTTCACGCCCGCCGACGCCGCCGACCACGCGCGCACGCGCATCGTGATCGACGACTGGCTGCGCGTGGTCGACGCACCGACCGAGTCGGAGCGCGCGCGGCTGCTGAACGCCGAGATGGCCGCGGTCGCCGCCTACCCCCGCCTCACCGACCACGACGGTGAGGGATGGCACCTGCACTACCGCGACGCGCAGCAGTCGCTGCCGCACGTGCTGCGCGCGGTCATCGCCGTCGGCACCGCGCTGCACGTCACCACCCGGGGCATGCGTCGGCTCTCGCGCTGCGCGGCGGGGCTCGCACCCGGCGATCCGTGCACGAACGTCGTGGTCGACGTCACCCGCGGCGGTCGGCAGCGCTACTGCTCGGTGCGGTGCGCCAACCGCGACGCCGTGCGGCGGCATCGAGCGCGCGCGAGCGCCCGCGCGTGAAGGCTCAGCCGCGCCGCGAGGCGGCGAGCACGGGATGGATCTGGCGGAACAGCCGCCGGCACGCCGACTCGATCTGCTGGAGCACCGCGTCGAAGGTCTCCGGCTCCGAGTAGTACGGATCCGGCACGTCGAGCGTCGGCGGGTCGGACTCGAAGGCCATGAGCAGCCGCACCTTCGAGCGCGCCTCGTCGTCCCGCGCCAGCTGCCGCAGCACGCGCTCCTGCCCGCGATCGAGCGCGATGACGAGGTCGAAGCGGTCGAACCACTTGCGCGTGAAGTGCTTCGCGCGGTGGTCCGACGCGGGGTAGCCGGCGCGCTCCAGCGCTGCGATGGTGCGCTCGTCGGCGGTCTCGCCCACGTGGTAGTCGCTCACGCCCGCGCTCGTCACGAGCACGCGGTCCGCGACGCCGTGCTCGTCGGCGAGCCGCCGCAGCACCGCCGACGCCATGGGCGACCGGCAGATGTTGCCGGTGCACACGAAGCAGATGCGGAACCGCGACGCGTCGAGGAACGCGGGGTCCATGGTCACAGGCACATCATGGCAAGGATCCTCCACAGGCGGGAGGGATGCCCGCCCATCCACAGGCCGCGTGCAGGTCGACCCCGGACGACGGCGGAGCGGGCCAGTGTGCCCGTCGTGCCCGCACCCTTCGTCCCCACCGATCCCCTGCAGGCCGCCGTGCGCGCGGCGGCCCACGCATCCCTCGTCGCGCTGCGCGACGACCTCGTCGCCGCGCGCGGCGCGGCGGCCGCTGCGACGGAGGCGACGCCGTCGACGACGCTCGACTGGTTCGGGCCGGCGTCGCAGGCGCTGCGCGACGCGCTCGATCGGCTCGCGCTCGCGATCGACGTCGTGCACGCCGACCTCGACCGCGCCGTGCCGCTCGTCGACCAGGTGCTCGCATGACGCTCGTCGGCTGGAGCCCGGATGCCGCGCACGCCGTGCGCGCCGACCTCGACGCCGCCCGCGACGCGCTCGAGCGCGCGCAGGCGAGGCTGCGGACGCGCAGCGCGCCGGCGCTCGCCGCGCTCGCGCCAGGCGAAGCCGCCGCCGTGGCCGGCGCGCAGGCGCTCGCCGCCGACGCGGAGGCGGGATGCAGCCATGCGCTCGCGGACGTCATCCGGCTCGGGGCAGCCGTCGACCTCGCCGGCTGGTCGTACGCGACGACCGACGCCGTCGTGCGCGGGGCGGTCGACTGGGCGGCCGACACGCTCGCCGTGGGCATCGGGGCCGCCGCACGCACCGTCGTGACGGGTGGCATCGGGGTCGCGGTCGTCGGCGCTGGGCTGCTGTCGGCGCCGCTGATGGCGATCGCGATGCGCAACCCGCACGTCGTGAGCCTCGTCGGGGCGGGGCTCGATGCCGCGAGCCGCCTCGCCGCGCCCCTGCTGCAGGGCCTGCAGACCCTCGTGCAGCAGCACGGACCCGACCTGCTGAACCATCCCGCGTTCGTCGACGCCATCCGGCTCGCCGTCTCGCAGCTCGACGACGTCGGCGCGGGCTTCGCCATGGTCGCGCCGGCGCGGCTCGACGACGACGTGGCGCTGGGCGCCGGTGCCGCCGCGGCGACCCTGCTGGGGCTCATCGTCTCCGGCCATCCGCCGCGGCTGCCCGGCTCCGTGCCCGTGACGATCGAGCGCGGCCCGTCGGGCGCCGCCGTCGACCAGCAGCCCGTCGCCTCGTACGCCGACGCGTTCGCCCGCATCCAGGCCATGGAGTCGAACGTCGAGGTCGACCGCTACGAGCTCGCCGACGGCACCGTCGTCTGGCAGGTCTTCGCGGGCGGCACGGAGTCCTTCGCCCTCGACGACCCCGACACCGCCTACGACATGACGTCGAACCTCGAGAACGCCATGAACGTCGAGGGCGCCCCGACCGTCGGCAGCGCTGCCGCCGTGGTCGCGGCGATGGAGGAGGCGGGGGTCGCCGACGGCGATGTCGTGCAGCTGTTCGGCTACTCGCAGGGCGGCGCCGCCGTCGCGGGCGCGGCGCTCGGCGCCCGCGTCGCGGTGCAGTCGGTGGTCACCTTCGGCGCGCCCGTCGGCGCGATGGGCACGCCGAGCGGCACGACGGCCGTCGCGGTGCAGAACGACTCCGACGTCGTCTCGGCGCTCGGCGGTCGGCACGGCGAGGGCCGTCTCGTGCTCGAGGGCTCTCCCGACCTCGCGGCGATCGCGACCGATCGCTACGAGCCGGGCGGCGAGCCGCTCGCCGGGCTCGCCGTCGGCGGGCACTACCCCGAGGCCTACGCCGACACCGCCGCTCGGCTCGACGCGCAGGGCGACGCGGTCGTCGACGCCGTGTGGCAGCCGATCCAGTCGGCAGCGGACCCGGTGTCCGTCGAGTCGGCCGGATGGGACGTGCAGCGGTGAGCGCGCCGCTCAGTCCGCGACGTGGATGACGAGCTTGCCGCGCGTGGTGCCCGAGCTGCTCTGCGCGAAGGCTCCGGCGACGTCGTCGAGCGGGTACGAGCCCGCGATCTCGACGTCGAGCTCGCCGCTCGCCACGCGCTGGGCGAGGGCTTCGAGCCGCGGTCCGTCGGGACGCACCCACACCCAGCGCCCACCGTGCTGCTCGGCGGACGAGTCGGCGATCGACGCGTGGCGACCGCCATCCCGCAGCACCGCGAGCGTCTGCTCCAGCACGCCGCCGACGAGGTCGATCACGGCGTCGACGCCGCCCGGCGCGAGGGCGCGGACCGCGTCCACGAGCCCCTCGCCGTACGCGACGGGCTCGGCGCCGAGCGCACGCAGCCGGTCGTGGCCCGACGGCGATCCGGTGCCGATCACGCGTGCCCCGCGCAGCCGCGCGAGCTGCACCGCGAGCGTGCCGACGCCGCCCGACGCGCCGTGCACGAGCAGCACGTCGTCGGCGCCGACGCCGGCGGCGTCGAGCACGCGCTCGGCCGTGAGCCCCGCGAGCGGCAGGGCACCCGCCGCATCCCACGACATGCCGGCGGGCTTCCTCGCGACGTCGACGGCGCGCACGGTGACGAGCTCGGCGAACGTGCCCTGCTGCACCCAGTCCTTGCGCGCGTACGACAGCACCTCGTCGCCGACGGCGAGCTCGGGCACGTCGGGACCGAGCGCGTCGACGACGCCCGCGACGTCCCAGCCCGGCACGATGGGCAGCGCATGGTGCATCAGGCCGCGCAGCCCGCCGCCGAGCACCTTCCAGTCGACGGGGTTCACGCCGGCGCGCAGCACGCGGATGCGCACCTCGCCGGGCCCGGGCGTCGGGGCCGGGATCTCGCGCACCTCGAGCCGCTCGGGCCCGCCGAACGCGTCGTACACGACCGCCTGCATCGTCTGCTCGCTCATGCCTCGATGCAACGGCGCGAGCCGTGACGCATTCCAGGCCTTGCCGGAAACGTCCGGACGCGGTCAGTCGCGGTCGCGCGCACGCTCACGCCGCCACAGCGGCCGCGTGATCACGGTGACGAGCCAGGTGCCGAACGAGATGAGGATCGCGCCGAGGAAGCCCCACCAGAAGCCCTCGATCCACAGGCCGAAGCCGACGGCCTCCGACAGCCAGTGCACGCACATGAGCAGCAGCGCGTTCACGAACAGCGCAGCGATGCCGAGCGTCAGGAGGTAGATGGGGAAGGCGACGATGCGGATGAGGTTGCCGATCGTGGCGTTGATGACGCCGAACACGACGGCGACGAGCAGCAGCGTGCCGACCTCCGGCCAGACGCCCTCGGCCCACGGCACGACCCGGATCCCGGGCACGATGAGCGTGACGACCCAGATCGACAGGGCGGTGCCGGCGATTCGCAGCAGGAAGCGCATGCCGACATCTTGGCATCCACCGTCCTCATGCCCCATGAGGCGAGCCTTCGCCATAGCCTGGGTCAGTGCCGGTACGACTGCGTGACGCCATCATGGCCATCCCCGCCTACAAGCAAGGGCGGCCAGCTCCCGAGGGCGGATTCAAGCTCTCGAGCAACGAGAACCCCTTCCCGCCGCTGCCCTCGGTCGTCGATGCGATCGTCGAGCAGGCGTCGACCGTGAACCGCTATCCCGCCGCGGGCGCCCCGTCGCTCGTCGCCGCGCTCGCCGCGAAGCACGGCGTCGCGCCGGAGCGCATCCTCGTCTCCGACGGCTCGGTGTCGGCGATCATGCAGCTCGTCACCGCGGTCGCCGGGCCCGGCGACGAGGTCGTCTTCGCGTGGCGCTCGTTCGAGGCGTACCCGCTGCTCGTGCAGGTCTCGGGCGCGACGCCGATCATGGTGCCGCTCACCGAGACGGCCGAGCACGACCTGCCGGCCATGGCAGCCGCCATCACCGAGCGCACGCGTGCCGTCTTCGTCTGCAGCCCCAACAACCCCACGGGTCCGATCGTGACCCAGGAGCAGTGGGACGCCTTCATCGCGCAGGTGCCCTCCGACGTGCTCGTCATGCTCGACGAGGCATACGTCGAGTTCGTGCAGGCTCCGACGGTCGACGGCCTCGCGGCGCAGGCCGCCCACGACAACGTCGTGATCCTGCGCACGTTCTCGAAGGCGTACGGCCTCGCCGGCCTGCGCGTCGGCTACGCGATCGGCGATCCGTCGATCGTCGCCGCCGCCACCATCTCGGGCATCCCGCTGTCGGTCACGGGCCTCGCGACCGCCGCCGCGCTCGCGAGCCTCGAGGCCGAGGGCGAGCTCTTCGCCCGTGTCGAGCAGCTCGCAGCCGACCGCGACGCGCTGCAGCAGCGGCTCGCGGACGCCGGGACCCCCGTGCCGCACGCGCACGGCAACTTCATCTGGGTCGCCGCTCGCCCCGACCAGGCCGAGGCGATCGCCGGCATCCTCGACGACGTCCGCATCGTCGCGCGGCAGTTCCCCGACGGCGTGCGCATCACGATCGCCGAGCGCGAGGCGCACGACGGCATCGTCGAGGCCGTGCGTCGCATCCGGGAGCTCGCGTGACGGTGGCCCTCGCCGACCTCGACGAGCCGCTGCGGCTGCTCGACGCCGACGGCGCCCTCGTGCACGGCGCCGAGACCGAGCGCTGGCATGCCCTCGCCGACGCGCTGACGCTCGAGGACCGCATCGCGATGCAGCGCGCGATGGTCGTGACGCGCGCCGTCGACATGGAGGCGCGCAACCTGCAGCGGCAGGGGCGCCTGGGCTTGTGGGTCCCCTCCGTCGGACAGGAGGGCGGCCAGGTCGGCATGGCGTTCGCGATGCGCGACCAGGACACCGTCTTCCCGTCGTACCGCGAGCACGTCATCGCGCACGTGCGCGGCGTGGAGTGGATGCAGATCGTCGACGTCTTCCGCGGCGCGCGCCACGGCGGCTGGGATCCCGCGGCGACGCGCGGGTGCCGCATCTACTCCCTCGTCATCGCCACGCAGTCGCTGCACGCGACGGGCTACGCGATGGGCGTGACGATGGACGGCGCGGTCGGCACGGGCGACGTCGAGCGCGACGAGGCGGTGCTCGTCTGCTACGGCGACGGGGCGACGAGCCAGGGCGACGCCTCCGAGAGCCTCGTCTTCTCCTCGACGTTCGACGCGCCGCTCGTGACGTACGTGCAGGACAACAAGTGGGCGATCTCCGTGCCCTCGCGCGTGCAGTCGCGCACGCCGCTGCACCTGCGCGCCCGCGGGTTCGGCCATCGGGCCCACTGGATCGACGGCAACGATCCGCTCATCGCCTTCGCCGTCGGCCGCGCCGAGCTCGACGCCGCGCGCGCAGGCTCCGGCCCCGGGTACGTCGTCGCCGACACCTACCGGATGGGCGCCCACACGACGAGCGACGACCCGACGCGCTACCGCTCGAGCGAGGAGGAGGCGGCGTGGCAGCGCCGCGACCCCATCGCCCGCCTTGCGGCACACCTGCGCGCGCAGGGCGTGGAGGACGCGCTGCTGCGGAACATCGACGAGGAGGCCGCCGACACCGCCGCTGACGTGCGCCGCCGCACGCTGGAGGCGAGCAGCCCGCCCAGCGACGTGATCTTCGACCACGTCTACACGGATCCGCACGAGCCGCTCGCGCAGCAGAAGCTCGCGCTCGCGGAGTTCGAGGCGACGTTCGGAGGCGACGCATGAGCGAGCAGGCGACCCCGGAGGCGGCCGCGCCCGCGACGGAGCAGATGCCGATCGCGAAGGCCCTCACCGCCGGCATGCGCGCCGCGATGGCCGCCGACGACTCGGTCGTGCTGCTCGGCGAGGACATCGGGCCGCTCGGCGGCGTCTTCCGCGTCACCGACGGGCTGCAGGCCGAGTTCGGCACCGCGCGCGTCATCGACACGCCGCTGGCCGAGTCGGGCATCGTCGGCGCAGCGATCGGCCTCGCGATGCGCGGCTACCGCCCGGTGTGCGAGATCCAGTTCGACGGCTTCGTCTACCCCGCGTTCGACCAGATCGTGTCGCAGCTGGCGAAGCTCACCGCTCGGCACGCGGGCGCCGTGTCGTTCCCCGTCGTCATCCGCATCCCCTACGGCGGGCACATCGGCGCGGTCGAGCACCACCAGGAGAGCCCGGAGGCGTACTTCGCGCACACCTCGGGCCTCAGGGTCGTGTCGCCGTCGACCGCGAACGACGCCTACTGGATGATCCAGCAGGCGATCCAGGGCAACGACCCCGTGATCTTCCTCGAGCCGAAGGCGAAGTACTGGGCGAAGGGCGAGGTCGATCGCTCGGCCCCTCCCGGCCCGCTGCACCGATCCGTCGTCGCGCGCTCCGGCACCGACGTGACGCTCGTCGGCCACGGCGCCATGGTGCACGTGCTGCTGCAGGCCGCGCAGATCGCGGAGGGCGAGGGCACGTCGTGCGAGGTCGTCGACCTGCGCTCGCTGTCGCCGATCGACTTCGCGCCCATCGTCGAGTCGGCGCAGCGCACCGGTCGCGTCGTCGTGGCGCAGGAGGCGCCCGGCCACGTGTCGGTGGGATCGGAGGTCGCCGCCACGATCCACGAGCGCGCCTTCTACTCGCTCGAGGCGCCCGTGCTGCGCGTGTCGGGATTCGATGCGCCCTTCCCGCCGGCAGCGCTCGAGGCCGTGTACCTGCCGGACGCGGATCGCGTGCTCGACGCGGTCGATCGCGTGCTGGCCTACTGATGGAGGCATGATGCAGGAGTTCCGACTGCCGGATCCCGGCGAGGGCCTCACCGAGGCCGAGATCGTGGCGTGGAAGGTCGCCGTCGGCGACGAGGTCGCCGTCAACGACGTGATCCTCGAGATCGAGACGGCGAAGTCGCTCGTCGAGCTGCCGAGCCCGTTCGCCGGTCGCGTCGAGGCGCTGCTCGCCGAGCCGGGCGACACCGTCGAGGTGGGTGCGCCCATCATCCGCATCGCGGACGGCGACGCGCCGGCCGGCGAGGAGGCGGTCGACCCGTCCGCGCTCGAGGCGCAGGAGGCGGTCGCCGACGTGCAGGCGACGATCACGCACGACGAGCCGGGCGCCGTGCTCGTCGGCTACGGCGTGCGCGGCGACGCGCAGACGCGGCGGCGCAAGCCGCGCACCGTCGAGCAGCCGCCGCAGCGCACCGAGCCCGCCCGCCCCGCCTCGGTGCCGGCGGCGTCCGCGGTGCCGACGATCGCGAAGCCGCCGATCCGCATGCTCGCGCGCGACCTCGACGTCGACCTCCGCTCGGTCGTCGGCACGGGGCTCGCAGGCGAGATCACGCGCGACGACGTCGTGCGCGCCGCGGAGCAGGCGAGCGTGTTCAAGAATCTCGAGACGCCGGCGGCGTGGTCGGGGGAGCGCGAGGAGCGCATCCCCGTGAAGGGCGTGCGCAAGGCGATCGCGGCGGCGATGGTCGAGTCGGCGTACTCGGCGCCGCACGTGAGCGTCTTCGTCGACGTGGATGCGACGCGCACGATGGAGTTCGTCTCCCGGCTCAAGCAGTCGACGGACTTCGCGGGCGTCAAGGTCTCGCCGCTGCTCATCATGGCGCGGGCGGTGCTGTGGGCGGTGCGGCGCAACCCGAACGTGAACTCGACGTTCACGGGCGAGGAGCTCGTCGTGCACCACTACGTGAACCTCGGCATCGCCGCGGCGACGCCGCGCGGCCTGCTCGTGCCGAACGTCAAGGACGCGCAGGACATGTCGCTGCTCGAGCTCGCGAAGGCGCTCGAGCAGCTCACGATCACCGCGCGCGACGGGCGCACGCAGCCCGCCGACCTCGCGCGCGGCACGATCACGATCACGAACATCGGCGTCTTCGGCATGGACACGGGCACCCCGATCCTCAACCCGGGCGAGACGGGCATCATCGCGCTCGGCACGATCAAGCAGAAGCCGTGGGTCGTCGACGGCGAGGTGCGTCCGCGCTTCGTCACGACCGTCGGCGGCTCGTTCGACCACCGCGCGATCGACGGCGACATCGTCTCGCGCTTCGTCGCCGACGTCGCGTCGATCCTCGAGGAGCCCGCGCTGCTGCTCGACTGAGGCGCCGCGCCGTCGAGGTCAAGCAGCCGCCGCCGCTCGCGGTGGCTGCTTGACTGGAGCGACGCCGACCCAGGGGAGCCGATGGCCGCCGACACCCTCACGCCCGCCGACCGATACCAGGAGCTCTTCGTCGCCGTGCAGGACGGGGAGGTCTTCGAGGACTCGAAGCACTTCGTCGACTGCGTGCCGCGCGACGACCCCGAGCAGATCCTGCGCGCGTACCGTCGCGAGCGGAACCGCGAGGGGTTCGACCTCGCGACGTTCGTGGGCGAGCACTTCGACGAGCCGAAGCCGGCCCACAGCGGGTTCCGCCCGCACGCCTCCGACGACCTCGCACGGCACCTCGACCGGCTGTGGGAGCCGCTGACCCACCGCGCGTCCCCGAAGGTGATGGGCTCGCTCATCGACGTGCCGACGGCCTATCCCGTGCCCGGCGGTCGGTTCCGCGAGCTCTACTACTGGGACACGTACTTCTCGATGCTCGGCCTCGCGGCGAGCGGCCGCACCGGCCACGTGCGCGACGCGGTCACGGCGATCGCCTCCCTCGTCGACCGCTACGGCCACATGCCCAACGGCAACCGCACCTACTACCTCAGCCGTTCGCAGCCGCCGATGCTCGCGTGCATGGTGCAGCTCGCGGAGGCCGCGGGCGCCGTCGACCCGCGCGACCTGCTGCACGCGCTGCGGCGCGAGCACTCGTACTGGACGGACGGCGCGGATGCGCTGCGACCCGGCGAGGCGCATCGCATGTCGGTCGCCATGCCCGACGGCGCGGTGCTGCAGCGCTACTGGGACGACCGGGACTCGCCGCGCGAGGAGTCGTACCGCGAGGACGTCGCGACCGCTGCGGCATCCGATCGCCCCGTGCACGAGGTCTACCGCGACCTGCGTGCGGGTGCCGCGTCGGGCTGGGACTTCTCGTCGCGGTGGAACGACGTGCCCGACGACCTCGCGACCATCGCGACGACGCGCATCGTGCCCGTCGACCTCAACGCGCTGCTCGTGGTGCTCGAGCGGCAGATCGCGCGCCTAAGCGCGGCGGACGGCGACGACGAGTCGGCGGCGATCTTCACGACCGCCGCCCAGGACCGGTGCGAGGCGATCGACCGCTGGCTGTGGGACGACGATCGCGGCGTCTACCTCGATCGCGACATCCGCTCGGGCGAGCTGCGCGCATCTCTCACGGGCGCGTGCGTCGTGCCGCTCTTCGCCGGCTGCGCGAGCGACGAGCAGGCTCGCCGCACCGAGTCCGCCGTGCGGGACGCGCTGCTGCGCGACGGCGGCATGGGCACGACCGAGCATGCGACGGGCGACCAGTGGGATCAGCCCAACGGCTGGGCGCCCCTGCAGTGGATGGCGATCGAGGGCTTCCGCAGGCACGACCTGCCGCTCGGCGACGAGATCGCGTCGCGGTGGATCGCGACGGTGCGATCGGTGTTCGAGCGCGAGCACCGCCTCATCGAGAAGTACGAGATCGACGGCGACGACGGCATCGGCGGCGGCGGCGAGTACGAGCTGCAGGACGGCTTCGGCTGGACGAACGGCGTCACGGCGGCTCTGCTCGCCGGCTGGCGCCCGCCCCATCTCTGACCCGGCGGCGCCCCGCATCGCTACGCTCGCCCCAGGAGGGCGATGCGATGACGCGTGCCGAGGACTTCGTGGAGCGCTACGTGGATGCGTGGCTGACCGAGGACGACGACGTCGTGCGCGAGGCGTTCGCGCCCGACGCCATCTACCGCGGCTATCCCTCCGACGACGAGCCGGCGATCGGCATCGACGCCATCGTCGCGATGTGGCACGAGCAGGCGGACGCGCCGGGGTCGTGGACGTTCGACTGGCACATCGTCGCCGAGGAGGGCGACGTCGCCGTCATCCAGGGCGTCACGTCGTACGCCGACGGAGCGACGTACGACACCCTCTGGGTCGTGCGCCTCGATGCGATGGGCCGCGCGTGCGACTTCACCGAGTGGTACGTGCGCCGCGACTGAGTCGCTAGCGTGGGACGGGTGAGCGACGACGCCCCCCGCTGGACCACCGACACCCTCGACCTGCACCGCCCGTACGCGGCCGCGCCCGACCGGTACGCGGTCGACCGGTACCGCCAGGTCGGCACCTCGGGCCTCTACCTGCCGGCGATCTCGCTGGGCCTGTGGTGGAACTTCGGCGACAACATCCCGTTCGACGACCAGCGCGCGCTGCTGCGCCACGCGTTCGACCGCGGCATCACGCACTTCGACCTCGCGAACAACTACGGCCCGCCTCCCGGCACCGCCGAGACGAACTTCGGGCGCATGCTGCGCGAGGACCTCGGGCGCTACCGCGACGAGCTCATCATCTCGTCGAAGGCCGGCTACCCGATGTGGCCCGGCCCCTACGGATCGTGGGGCTCGCGCAAGTACATCCTCGCGAGCGCCGAGCAGTCGCTCACGCGCATGGGCATCGACCATGTCGACGTCTTCTACTCGCACCGCGCCGACCCCGTGACGCCGCTCGAGGAGACGATCGGCGCCCTCGACGCGCTCGTGCGCCAGGGCAAGGCGCTCTACGTCGGCATCTCGTCGTACTCGGCCGAGCGCACCGTCGAGGCGCACGCGATCGCCGAGCGCCTCGGCACGCCGCTCGTGATCCACCAGCCCGCGTACTCGATGCTCAACCGCTGGATCGAGGACGGGCTGACGGATGCGCTGCGCACGACGGGCATGGGCGCGATCGCGTTCACGCCGCTCGCGCAGGGTCTGCTGACCGACAAGTACCTCGGCGACGGCACTGCCGAGCGCCGCATGCAGCGTGCGTCGCTGTCGTCGAACCCGCTGCCGGAGGAGACCGTGCGCATCCTCGGCACCGTGAACGACCTCGCGCGCGAGCGCGGCCAGTCGCTCGCGCAGCTCGCGCTGCAGTGGGTGCTGCGCGACGACGTCGTGACCTCGGCGCTCATCGGCGCCTCGCGTCCCGCGCAGATCGACGAGAACCTCGCAGCCCTCGACGCGCCTGCGCTGACGCAGGAGGAGCTGACCCGCATCGACGAGCTCGTCGAGGGCGTCGACGTGGGCCTCAAGGCATGGCGGGAGTCGGCGAACCGCTGACGCCCGACGCGCTCGCGCGCTACGCCCGCACCACGCGTCGGCGCAAGCGGGGGCGATCCACCGCCGTGCCCCCTACGATCGCAGGGGGCACGGCGGGAGGCGATGCACATGGACGCGGTCGACGCGGAGCATCCGCTCGCACCGGGCTCGCTGCTCGCCGGCCGCTATCGCGTCGGCGAGCGCCTCGGGCGCGGCGGCACGGCGAGCGTCCATCGCGCACGCGACGAGCTGCTCGGCCGCGACGTCGCCCTGAAGGCGGTGAGCTCGGGCGCGAGCGACCCGACGGCGCACGAGCGGGAGCGCACCGAGGTCGAGCTGCTCGCGCGGCTGAGCCATCGCGCGCTCGTCACGGTGTTCGACGCGGTGAGCGCGCGCATCGACGGCGTCGACTCGATCGTCGTCGTCATGGAGCTCGTCGACGGGCCCACGCTCGCGCAGCGCCGCGAGGAGGGACCGATCCCCGACGCGGAGCTCGTGCGCATGGCGCACGACCTCGCGGAGGCGCTCGCGGTCGTGCACGCCGCGGGCATCGTGCACCGCGACGTGAAGCCGTCGAACATCCTCCTCGCGCCGTCGCCGCTGCCCGGGCACGAGTTCGACGCGAAATTGGCCGACTTCGGCATCGCTGCCGTCGACGGCGGCGCCGAGCTCACCGCCACCGGCGCCGTGCTCGGCACGGCCGCGTACCTGAGCCCCGAGCAGGCCGTCGGCGGCGACGTCGGGCCCGCCTCCGACGTCTACTCTCTCGGCCTCGTGCTGCTCGAGGCGATCACGGGCGAGCGCGAGTTCGACGGTCCGGCCCTCGAGGCCGTCACCGCGCGCATGCTGCGCGACCCTGTCATGCCGCCCGCGCTCGACGAGCGATGGACGTGGCTGCTGCGCGGCATGACCGCGCGCGAGGCCGCGGATCGGCCCACGACCGACGAGGTGCGCGCGCTGCTCGTCGAGCTGGAGCGCATCCCGGTGCACGTGCCGGCGGCCGCCGGATCCGACGTCGCCACCGCGGCGCTGCCCACGGCCGTGCTCGCATCCGACGCCGGGACCGACGCCGCATCCGACGGCGAGGACGCCCCGCCCACGATCCTGCTGCCCGCCGCGGGTGCCGGGATCGGCGCGGCGGCCGGGATGGGCGCGGCCGGCCCCGCGGTCGCCGACGCGACGAGCCCCATCCCGCTCGCGACGGAGCAGGTGCCCGCGCGCAGGCGCCGCCGCATCGCGGTGCTCGCGACCGTGGGCGTCGTGATCGTCGCGGGCCTCGTGGGCGTCGGCGCGCTCGCGATCCAGGGGACGGGCGGCGAGGATCCGACGCCGTCGGCCCCGGCGGAGGAGGCGGATCCCGCGCCGTCGACGCCGTCGCCGAGCCCGTCGCCGTCGACCTCGCCGACGCCGACGACCGAGGCTCCCGCGTCGCCGTCGACCTCGCCGACCCCGACCGAGACGCAGCAGGCACCCGCGCCGACGAGCGAGGCGCCCGCGCCGCCGCCCGCCGAGACGACGACGCCGCCGAGCGAGACCACGCCCGTCGAGCCGCCGCCGAGCGAGGCGCCGCCGACCGAGACGACGCCAGCGGATCCGACGCCCTCGACCGAGCCGGCGCCCACTCCGTAGGCCACGGCCACCCTGCCGCGCAACCCTCCTCGTCGGCACGTCGCGCGGGCATAGCCTCACGACGTCATGGCCGAGGACTTCCCCTCGCCGACGCTCCTCGTCGGCTCCCTCCTCGCGGGTCGCTACCGCGTGGGAGCGATGCTCGGCGCGGGCGGCATGGCTACCGTGCATCGCGCGCACGACGAGATCCTCGGCCGCGACGTCGCCATCAAGCTGCTGCGGACCGCGGACGCGGATGCGACCGCTCGCCGGCGGGAGCGCGCGGAGGTCGACATGCTCGCCTCCCTGAGCCACCGCGCGCTCGTGACCGTCTTCGACGCGGCCACCGTCCACCTCGCGCAGGGCGCCGGCACCGTCATCGTCATGGAGCTCGTCGACGGCCCGACGCTCGCTCGCCGCCGCCGTCGCGGTCCCATCGCCGACGTCGATCTCGCGCGGCTCGCCGTGGACCTCGCCGAGGCGCTCGTCGTCGTGCACGCCCGGGGCATCGTGCATCGCGACGTGAAGCCGTCGAACATCCTCCTCGCGCCATCGCCGTCGCGCGGCCGCGAGTTCGACGCGAGGCTCGCCGACTTCGGCATCGCGACGCTCGAGGGCGGCGCGCGACTCACGGCGACGGGCACGGTGCTCGGCACGGCCGCATATCTCAGCCCCGAGCAGGCGATGGGTGGCGCCGTGACGGCGGCCGCCGACGTCTACTCGTTCGGGCTCGTGCTGCTCGAGGCGATCACGGGCGAGCGGGAGTTCCCTGGCCCGGTCCTCGAGGCGCTCTCGGCCCGCATGCTGCGCGACCCCGTGATCCCGGCGTCCATCCATCCGCGATGGGCGACGCTGCTCGCCGCCATGACCGCACGCGAGGTCGCCGACCGTCCGTCGCCCGAGGAGGTCCTCGAGGTCGCTGCGGGGCTCCTCGCCGACCGCGTGCCCGCGATCGTCGAGCCGCCGACCGCGACGATGCCGATCGCCGTGCAGACGGCGTCGGACGTCCGCCATGCGGACCTCGCACAGCGTGCCGCGCCGCCGGGCGATCGCGCGCTCCGTCGACGTCGACCCATCCTCGTGGCGCTCACGACCGCTGCCGCCGTCATGGCGGGCGTCGTGGCGGCGGTGGTCGCATCGCAGGCGACGACGGGCACGCCGGCACCGGCCGAGGTGGCCGAGGTCTCGGATGCGCCGGCCGCGCCGGCCGTCGCCTCCGACGCTCCGACGCCGACGCCGAGCGAGGAGCCGGTCGTCGCTCCCGTCGTCGACCCGGCCCCTGCAGACGATCCAGCGAGCGGCGGCACCGCCGGGGTGGCTCCCGCCGTCGACCTGAGCAGCGAGGACGGCGGCAACGGCAACGGCAACGGCGGCAACGGGAACGGCGGCAGCGGGAACGCCGGCAACGGCAACGGCAGCGGTCCCTCGGGGAACAGCGGCAACGGCAGCGGCAGCGGGGGCAACAGCGGCAACGGCAACGGCAACCGCTGAGCTCAGCCGCTGCACGCGATGCGCGGGGAATGCCTCCGTCCTCGCGATGCGTTCGCTCCTCGCGGCGGGTACCGTGCAGGCAGGCACGGGCGGCTGCGGCGAGAGGGCACGAGCATGACACGACGGATCTCTCGGACGCAGGCCGTGATCGATCGTCTGCGCACGGAGTCCGGCAGCGCGCTCCTGCTGCTCGCGGTCTCCCTCGTGGCGCTCGCCTGGGCGAACTCGCCGTGGTCGCAGACCTACGTCGACCTGTGGGAGACGCACGCGGCCGTGACGATCGGCGACCTCGCGATCGACCTGAGCCTGCACCACTGGGTCAACGACGGGCTCATGGTCATCTTCTTCTTCCTCATCGGCCTCGAGGTGCGCGAGGAGCTCGCCGTCGGCTCGCTGCGCGATCGCCGCAGCGCCGTCGTGCCGCTGATCGCCGGCCTCGTGGGCGTCGCACTGCCCGCCGTCCTCTATCTCGCGATCGCCGGCCGCACGGCGCCGGAGGGCTGGGGCGTCGTCATCGGCACCGACACGGCGTTCCTGCTCGGTGCGCTCGCGCTCCTGGGGCCGCGGCTGTCCAACCAGCTGCGGGTCTTCCTCCTCACCCTCACGGTCGTCGACGACTTCCTCGCCGTCACCGTCATCGGCGTCTTCTACACCGAGGACGTGCAGCTCGTGCCGCTCGGGATCGCCGCGGTCGCGCTCGTGCTCCTGTACCTGCTCGGCAAGGCGCGGCAGTGGCGCTCGAGCCCGTACGTGGCCGTGATCGTCGTGCTGTGGGCGGCGACGCTCATGTCGGGCGTCCACCCGTCGCTCGCGGGCATGGCTGCAGGCCTGCTCGTGCCGGCCGCCGCGACCGAGCGCAGCGACGTGCTGGCGGCGAAGTACCTCTTCCGCGACTACTGGCAGTCGCCCGACGCCGGCGTGGCTCGACTCGTGCAGCGCGGGCTCGCGCGATCGATCTCGGTGAACCAGCGGCTGCACGAGGTGCTGCGCGGCCCCGTCTCGCTCGTGATCGTGCCGATCTTCGCGCTCGCGAACGCCGGCGTCGACCTCCGCGGCGGCGTGCTCGCCGATGCGCTCACGAGTCCCGTCACGTGGGGCGTCGTCGCCGGGCTCACGCTCGGCAAGTTCCTCGGCATCGGGCTGGGCGCCTGGGCGTCCACGCGCGCGGGCCTCGGCAGGCTGCCCGACGGCGTCGGGCCGGGCAGCGTCGCGGGCGGCGCGGCGCTGTCGGGCATCGGCTTCACGATGTCCCTGCTCATCATCTCCCTCGCGTTCGAGGGCGAGGTCGCGGACGCGGCGACCGTCGGCGTGCTGCTCGCGCTCGTGCTGTCCTCGATCCTCGGCTGGCTCACCTTCCGGGTCGCGCGCACGCGCCTCGGCGAGACGGAGGCCGACCTGCCCTCGACGCTCGACCCCGAGGTCGATCCCGAGAAGGACCACGTGCGCGGCCCCGAGGACGCCGTGCTGACGGTCGTCGAGTACCTCGACTTCGAGTGCCCGTTCTGCGCCCGCGCCACCGGCATGTGGCAGGACCTCAAGCAGCACTTCGACGGGCAGATCCGCTACGTCGTGCGGCACCTGCCGCTCGACGACGTGCATCCGCACGCGCGCGGTGCGGCGATCGCCGCGGAGGCCGCGGGTCGCCAGGATCGGTTCTGGGAGATGCACGACGTGCTCTTCGCGAACCAGTCGGCCCTCGAGGCTCACGATCTGCGCCGCTACGCCGAGCAGATCGGCCTCGACCTCGAGCGCTACGACGAGGACGTGCGCGACGAGGCCCTCGCGCGTCGCGTCGCCAAGCACGCCCGGTCGGCGCACGACTCCGGCGCGCGCGGCACGCCGACCTTCTTCATCAACGGCACCCGCCACCGCGGTCCCCACGACGCCCGCACGATGATCGCGGCGCTCGAGGCGTGGCAGCCCGTGCCGGAGCGCCGCCGCTCGTAGCCCGCGAGCGCCGCTACGACGAGAGCTGCAGCGCGCGCAGCCGCGCGAGCTCTGCGTGCACGAGCGGCAGCGCCGAGGCGCCCTCGCCCGCGGCAGACGCGACGCGCTTCATGGAGCCGGCGCGCACGTCGCCGACCGCGAAGATGCCCCGCACGGTCGTCTCGAGGCTCGCCGGCGGCACGCCGTCGATCCACGCATCCTTCGGCACGTCGCGTCCCGTGAGCACGAAGCCGTGGTCGTCGCATGCGATCTCGTCCGGCAGCCAGCCGCACGCGGGCTCCGCGCCGAGCATGCAGCACAGCCCGTCGGCGGGCACCGTCTCCCGCTCGCCGGTGTCGATGTCCTCGAGCGTCAGCCGCTCGAGGCGCGCATCCCCGCCGCCGTCGACGATCCGGGTCCGGGTGCGCACCCGGACGGCGTCGAGCGCCGCGATCTCGCGCACGAGGTAGTCGGACATCGTCTCGGCGAGGTCGCCGCGGCGCGCGACGAGCGTCACCGATCGCGCGAACTTCGCCAGGTGCACCGCTGCCTGCCCGGCCGAGTTGCCCGCACCGACGACGAACGCATCCCGGTCCTGCAGCTCGCGCGCCATGGTCGTCGCCGACCCGTAGGTGACGCCGTTGCCGACGTGCTCGTCGACGCCCGGCACGGCGAGGCGTCGGTACTGCACGCCCGTCGCCAGCACGATCGTCCGCGCGCACATCTGCGCGCCGTCGACGAGCACGTGATGGTGGTCGGGCTCGTGCGCCGGTCCGCGCTCGATGCGGATCGCCTCCCTGCCCGTGTAGAAGCGCGCGCCGAAGCGGGATGCCTGGATGCGCGAGCGCTGCGCGAGCCGCATGCCCGAGATCCCGCGCGGGAAGCCGAGGTAGTTGCGGATCATCGACGACGAGCCCGCCTGGCCGCCGATCGCGTCGCCCTCGAGCACGATCGTCGAGAGCCCCTCGGAGGCCGCGTAGACGGCCGCGGCGAGCCCGGCGGGCCCGGCGCCGATCACGACGACGTCGGCGACCTCGCCGTCGGGGATCTCGTCGAAGCCCCCGTACATCGCCTCGCTCACGCGCGCCGGGGTCGCATCCTGCAGCACCTGGCCCGTGAACGATCGCACGAGCGGGAGGACGGGATCGGGGCCGGCGAGCACGAGCATCTCGAGGGCCTCGGGGTCGTCGGGCGCGAGCGTGCGGTTCGGCATGCCGAGCCGGTCGAGCAGGTCGCGGATGGCGCCGACGCGCCGGTCGCCCGGCTCGGCGACGATGTCGGCCGACGAGACGACCGGCCCGGCGACCGACCATCCCCACTCCGACAGCAGCTCGGTGAGCGCGATGTGGAACTCCTCGTCGCGCTTGCCGCGCGGCACGCCGACGAAGGTGTCGATGTCGCGCCGCAGCATCGCCGCGCGCATCTCGTCGATCGCGTCGACGTACTCGCCGGGAGCGAGCAGCGACACGCGACGCGCGGCCGGCGCGAGGGCGTGGGTCGCGCGCAGCAGGTCGAGGCCCGTCGCGTCGGGCAGGTGCCGAGCGGCCCCCAGCATCGCGATGGCGACGCGCTCGTCGACGAGCTCCGCGAGGCGCGCGAGCGTCGCGGCGGCGTCGGGCAGCAGCTCGATGCGGTAGTCGCGGTCGTAGCGGGCGCGGAACTCGCGGTCGATCACGTCGGCGGCGTCGGATGCGGCGAGGAGGATCGCCGGGCGCGTGTCCATGCGGTCAGGATAGGACGCGCACGGGCGTCGCGGCGCGGTGCGGAGCGGGCTCCTCGGTTCGGGCTCCGGGGGACAGACACGCCGGGATGCTTGCCCCGTCGCGTCCCCCAGGTAGGGTGAGCACGGCTCACAGAACAGTGAGCATGCGTCATCCTTCTGACGCACGATCCTCCGCGGCGGCCTGGCTGGACCGTGGACCGCCCTCGGAGACCCCATGCCCCGTCGCATCGTGCGCGCCCTCGTGGCTGCCCTCGCGCTCTCGACCCTCGTCGTCTCGCCCATCGTCGCGCCGCTCACGGGCTCCGCGCCCGAGGCGGCCGCCGAGCCGGTCGGAGCGATCGTCATCGGTGCCGGCGCGGACGTGCCGACCACGACGCTCCTCGGCGACCGCGTGGCCGTCACCCTCACGGCGAGCAACGAGACGTCGACGAACGCGTACAACCTCGCGTTCCGCGCGATCCTGCCCGTCGGCACGCCCGCCGACAGCATCGCGACCGCATCCGAGAGCATGCCCGCGCCGACCGTCACCACGCTGCCCGACGGTCGCGTCCTGGCCGTCTGGACGAACGTGGCCGACCTCGTCGCCGGCGCGACCGTCGGGCTCGACGTCACCTTCCTCGCACCGCCGACGTTCACGATCGGCGACGACGTCCTCGTCGACGTCGCAGCGGCAGCCTCGACGAACCCGCGCAACGTCGCCGCCTTCACGGCGACCGGCGCCCCCGACCTCGACGGCGAGACGGGCGCGAACACGGCCTCCGGCACCACCGAGCTCGCCGCCTTCGAGGTGACGAAGTCCGAGCCGAGCGCCGAGGCCGAGCTGCTGCGCGGCGTGCAGGACCACGCGACCGTCTACACGCTCACGGTGCGCAACAACCTCGAGACGCCCACGTCCGGCATCTCGATCGTCGACCACCTGCCGGCCGGCCTCGAGTTCCTCGGCTGCGGCGTCGTCGACGCGAGCCCCGCGGACACGGAGGAGTACCCGGGCTCCGGGCGCATCCCGACGGTCTCGGCCGATCGCTTCGCCAACCCCTGCGTCACGCCGACGAGCGTGACGACCGTGGAGGTCGACCCCGACGGCGCGGACGGCCCGCTGCCGTTCGACGTGTACACGCGCGTGGAGTGGTCGACCGCGACCCTCGCCGCCGCGGGGGTCGCGACGACGCTCGCCGCACGCACCGAGATCCGGATCGACTACGCCGCTGCCATCCCGCTGCGCGAGAACGCCCTGCCCGCCCCCGAGGTCTCGACCGCGAACCTCGAGAACAACACGGGCGCGCTCACGGCCGACGAGCAGTCGCTCGTCAACCACGTCGCCGTCACGGGCACGACGCTCGGCGCCGCGAGGACGGTGACGACGACGCACGAGGTCATCGCCGAGGACGTGTCGATCCACAAGTCGGTCGACCAGGGGACGTCGAAGCAGGGTGCGACGAGCACGTGGACGCTGCTCGTCGAGTCGAGCGAGTACGCCACCGCCACCGGTCCGATCACGGTCGTCGATACCATCCCCACCGCCCTCGACTTCGCGGGCAGCGACACGCCGCACTCCGTCGCGGTGGTCGACGGTCACGAGGTGGTGACGTGGATCCTCCCCGGCTTCACGGACCGCAACGGCACGCAGACGATCTCGTACACGACCACCACGCGCACGGACTACCTGGGCGCGGGCCCGGTGTCGGCGGCCGACTCGTGGACGAACGAGGTGAGCCTCGAGACGACGGCCACCGTCATCACGGCGAACGACGGATCGACCTCGCAGCTCGACGTCGTCGATGCTTCGAGCGCCGGCCAGACCACGGCTCCCGTGGAGCTGCGCAAGGACGTCGCGAACGCGCCCGCGCCCGGCACGACGCTCGACTGCGCCGCGGTCGCCGCCTCCGACTGGTCGGACCGCACCGCGACGGGGGCCTTCACCGTGGGCGATCGGGTCTGCTGGCGCATCACCGCGACGTTCCCCGCTGCGCTCGACACGCTCGACGTGGTCGTGACCGACTTCCTGCCCGCGGGCTTCGCCTACGAGGCCGGCGCCGCCACCTATCCCGGCTCGGTGCAGCCCGCCGGTCAGCCGACGGTCGACGGCCAGACGATCACCTGGACCCTCGGCACGGTGGACGCAGCCGCCACGAGCCAGACCTTCGTCGCGATCATCCCGACGACCGTCACCGACACGACGGCACGCCAGGCCGGCGACCTCACCGCCAACCTCGCGAAGCTGCAGTACCGGAACACCGTCGGCGACGTGCTGCAGCTGCGCGACGACGCGTCCGCGGTCTTCACCGCGCCTCTCGTGACGATCGACAAGTCGCTCGTGCCCGGCGGCGCGTCGACGGTGCGCGGCGGCGACGTCGTCTCCTACCGCGTCACGGTGTCCAACCCCAACCCTCAGCCGGGCACCGGTGCGCCGGCCGTGCCCGTCGAGGACGTCGCCGTGAGCGACGTGCTGCCCGCGGGCATCGCGCCGGCCGACGTGACGAACCCCGGCACCGCGACCGTCTCGACGAACGCCGCGGGCCGCACCGTGCTCACGTGGCCGCTCTTCGCGCTCGCGGCCGGCGGCTCGGCCACCTTCGACTACTCGGTGACGATGCCGAGCACGTTCGCGCCGAACGCCGCGCTCACGAACGTCGCGACGATCGACCGCTACGTCACCGTCTCGAACCAGGGCACCGAGGTCCCGTACACTCCCGCCACGACGAGCGACGAGACCGTGCGCATCCTCCTGCCCGTCGTGACGAAGGAGCAGTCGACCTCGATCACCGAGAGCGGCAACGGCGCGGGCGACGCCACGATCGGCGAGACCGTCGACTACGTCATCACCGCCACGATCCCCGAGGGCACGACCCTGCCTGCCGGGGCCTCGCTGCGCGACACCCTCCCCGCCGGGCTGCAGATCCAGGACACGCCTACCGTGCTCGTGAACGGTCTCGAGACCGCCCCCGCCGGGTGGCAGCTGACCGTCGACGGCCGCTCGATCGCCTACACGACCTCGGTCGACCAGCCGAACCCCGCGGGCACGGGCGACGACGTCATCGAGATCTTCGTCTCCGCCCTCGTGCTCGACGAGGCGTCGAACGCCCACGGCACGCGGCTCGACAACACGGCGGTGCTGTCGTGGGACGGCGGCTCGACGTCGTCGAACACCACGACGACGACCATCGTCGAGCCGCAGGTCACGATCGCCAAGTCCGTCGTCGGCGGCGCGCAGAGCGTGCGGCCAGGCCAGGAGATCGAGTACCTCGTCACGATCGGCAACGGCTCCGGTCGCTCCGTCGCGCACGAGGTGCGCGTCGTCGACCAGATGCCGGCGGACATCACGCCGAGCGACCCCGACTCGCTGCCGTTCGACGGCGCGTGGGACCCGCAGTCCCGCACCATCGTCTGGACCTTCGCGACGCTCGAGCCCGGCCAGACCATCGACCTGCGCATCCCGTCGGTCGTGGCGGACCCGCTCACGAGCGGCTCCTCGCTGCGCAACACCGCGAGCATCGAGGCGACGACGACGCCGGGCCCGAACGGTCGCGACTCGGGGACGAGCGTGACCGCCAACAACGGCATCTCGGTGAACGCGCCGCAGATCTCGCTGGCGAAGTCGGTCGACCTCGCGCAGGCGACGATCGGTCAGAGCCTGACGTACACGATCGACGTCACGATCCCCGCGGACACGCAGTCCTTCGACGTCACCGTCGTCGATCAGCTGCCGTCCGGCATCGCGTTCGACGGCCTCGCGTCCTGGACGATCGACGGCGTGCCCGTCGCGGATGAGGACGCCGTCGTCATCGAGGGCTCGAACCGCCGGATCGCGTTCTTCATCGGCGACGTCACGGCTGCACCTGCCGATCGCATCGTGCGCATCGTCTACGACGCGCACGTCACGGACACCCTCGCCGCAGGCACCGTGGTCAGGAACGCAGCCGTCGTGCGCTCGAACCTGACCGACACGACCTCGGGGACGCCGACGACGGTCCCGACGACGTCCGACGTCGTGACGCCGACCGTCCGGGCGCAGACGACCATCGTCGAGCCCCGCCTGACCATCGCGAAGGACGTCGCTCGCGGCGACGCCTGGGTCGCCCAGCGGCGCGCGGTGCCCGGCGAGCAGCTGACCTACCGCATCGTCGTGGCCAACTCGGGCACGAGCCCCGCGTACGACGTCACGATCACCGACGACGTGGTCGTCGCAGGCAGCCTCGGCGACTACGAGATCGCCGGCGTCGAGGGCGCGACCCTCGTCGACGGCGACCCGAGCGACGGCTCGCTCGCGTGGTTCGTCGCCGGACCCATCGCCGTCGGCGGCAGCGTGACGCTGACGTACGTCGTCACCGTCCCGGCCGACTGGGACGAGCAGCAGGAGGTCGACGGTCCCGAGATCGTCAACACCGCCGCCGCCGGTGGCTTCGGCCTGCCCGAGGCGACGCGTGAGGCCGAGCCGGACCGCGACTACCCCGCGTACGACGCGGGCGACGACACCGTCGAGGTCGAGCTCGACCTCGCATCCATCGGCGACACGCTCTGGTACGACGTGGACGGCGACGGCGAGATCGGCGACGACGAGCCGCGCCTCGCGAACGTGCCGGTGACGGTCACGTACCTCGGCCCCGACGGCGTGCTCGGCGGCGGCGACGACGAGTCGTGGACGGTCACGACCGACGCGAACGGCGTCTACCTCGTCGAGCACCTCCCCGGCGGCGCGTACGTCGTGACGGTCGACCAGAGCGCGGCGGCCATCGCCGGCTCCGGCCTCGTGCCCTCGTCGGACGGCCCCGGCCAGACCGGTGCCGCCGACGGCGTGTGGACCGGCACGCTCGGCGAGGCCGAGGCGCGCCGCGACGTCGACCTCGGCTTCCGCGGCACGGGCTCGCTCGGCGACCTCGTCTGGTTCGACCAGGACCGCGACGGCGTGGTCGACGCAGGCGAGGCCGGCATCCCGGACGTGCGGCTCGAGGTCACGTGGCTCGGCCCTGACGGCGTGCTCGGCGGCGGCGACGACGTCGTGCAGGTCGTGACGACCGGCGAGGACGGTCGCTGGACGCTCGACGCGCTCCCGTGGGGCGTCTACGACGTGCGCGTCGTGCCCGGCGACTCGCTGCAGTCGTACGAGCAGGTCTCGGCCGTGTCGAACGACGTCCTCGACCTCACGTCGACCACGACGCTCTCCGCTGCCGCGCCGAGCGACCTCGACCTCGACTTCGGCTTCGCAGGCAGCGGCTCGATCGGCGACCGCATCTGGCTCGACCAGGATGGCGACGGCGTGCAGGACGCCGGCGAGCCCGGCCTCGTCGGCGTGACGGTCGAGCTGACCTTCACGGGCCCGTCGGGCGAGGTCTCGACCTTCACGACGACCACGGGCGACGACGGCATCTACGGCTTCGCGAACCTGCCGGCCGGCGAGTACGTCGTGCGCGTCACCGGCGCGCTGCCGGCGGGCGTCACGAACACGTTCGACCCGGATGCCGCCGACGGCGAGGAGGGCGACTCCGCCGCTGCCGACACGCTCGGCGACGGCGAGGCGCTCGACACGGTCGACTTCGGCTACCGCGCCGAGGTCGTCCTCGGCGACCGCGTCTGGCTCGACCTCGACGGCGACGGCGTGCAGGATCCGAGCGAGCCCGGCCTCGAGGGCGTCGCCGTGACGGCGACCGGTCCCAACGGCCTCACCTTCACGACGACGACGGACGCGAACGGCGACTACCTCTTCACCGAGGTCGTCGAGGGCACGTGGACCGTGACGATCGGCGCGGGCCTGCCCGACGGGGTCGAGCCGACGTTCGACTTCGACGGCACCGGCACGCCGGGCGTCTCGGTCGTCGAGCTCGGCGCCACGGGCTCGCTGCTGCAGGACTTCGGCTACCGCGGCTCGGCCTCGGTCGGCGACCTCGTGTGGCTCGACCTCGACGGCGACGGCGCGCAGAGCGCCGGCGAGCCCGGCCTCCCCGGCGTCACGGTCACGCTCACGATCGTGCGCGAGGGCCTCGAGGACGTCGTGCTCACGACGATCACGGATGCGAACGGCGCGTACGCCTTCACGGGCCTGCCCGCGGGCACCGTCACGGTGGCGGTCGACGCGTCGACCCTCCCGCCGGGCGTGACCTGGACGCACGACCTCGACGAGGTCGCCGACGGCACCGCGACGCTGCAGCTCGCCGCAGGCGACGCGCGCACCGACGTCGACTTCGGCGTCCGCGGCTCCGCCTCCCTCGGCGATCTCATCTGGCTCGACCAGGACGGCGACGGCGAGCAGGGCGACGCCGAGCACGGCCTCGGCGGCGTGACGGTGCTCGTCGACTGGGCGGGCATGGACGGCATGCTCGGCACCGACGACGACGTCACCTTCGCGACGACGACGGACGTCGACGGCGCCTACGGCTTCGACGGCCTGCCGGCCGGCGACTACCGCGTGCGCATCGACGCCTCCACGCTGCCCGCGGGCCTCGTGGCGACGTTCGACGAGGACGGCACCCCCGACGGCTCCACGCTCGTCACGCTCGACGAGGGCGAGGCGCACGACACCGCCGACTTCGGCTACCGCGGCGACGGCGTCGTCGGCGACCTCGTGTGGCTCGACCTCGACGGCGACGGCGTGCAGGGCGACCGCGAGCCGGGCGTGCCCGGCCAGCAGGTGGAGCTCACGTGGCTCGGCCGCGACGGCGTGCCGAGCGACGACGACCTCGTCTTCGTCTCCACGACGGACGCGAACGGCGCGTACCGCTTCGACGGGCTGCCCGACGGCGCCTACGTCGTGCGCGTCGTCGACGGCGTCGTCGGCACGGCCACGAACGTCACCGACCCCGACGGCGGCGCGGACTCCACCGCGTCCTTCGTGCTCGACGGCGACGCGCGCGAGCGCCTCGACCTCGACTTCGGCTACCAGGGCGCCGGCGCGCTCGGCGACACCATCTGGTGGGACGACGACGCCGACGGCGTCGACGAGCCGGGCGAGCCGCGCCTGGCCGGCGTCGAGACGATCGTGACCTGGTTCGGCCCGGACGGCGAGCGCGGCACGGCCGACGACGTCGTGCTGCCGACCCTGCCGACGGACGCCGACGGTCGCTACCTGCTCACGGGCCTGCCCACCGGCACGTACGCCGTCGAGGTGGGCGAGGGCATCCCCGCCGGACTCGCGCCCACGGTCGACGCCGGCGACACGGTCGACCCCGACGGCACGAGCGTCGTCACGCTCGACGACGAGACGGGCCTCGTCCGCCTCGACCAGGACTTCGGCTTCGCCGGATCCGGCGTCATCGGCGACCTGGTGTGGCTCGACCTCGACGGTGACGGCGAGCGCGACGCCGGCGAGCCCGGGCTCGAGGGCGTCGTGGTGACGATCGTCTGGGCCGGCCCGGACGGTGTCGTCGGCACCGACGACGACCGCACGTGGACGACGACGGTCGCCGACGACGGCTCCTACGCCGTCGGCGGGCTGCCCGCCGGCGAGTTCCAGGTGTCGCTCGCGGGCGTGCCCGCCGGACTCGTGGCCTCCGCGGACCCCGACGGTGGCGAGCTCGGATCGAGCCTGACGCTCGAGCCCGGGCAGCAGGACCTCGACCAGGACTTCGGCTTCGTGGGCGACGCGAGCGTCGGCGACACGATCTGGCTCGACGTGGACGGCGACGGCGTGCAGGGCGAGCGCGAGCCCGGCGTGGGCGGCGTCACGGTCATCGTGACCCTGCCCGGCGTCGACGGCATCCCCGGCACCGACGACGATCTCGCCATCGAGGTCGTGACGGACGCCGAGGGCCACTACGGCGTGGGCGGGCTGCCCGCGGGCCCCGTGGTCGTGTCGTACGACCCCGCGACCCTGCCGTCAGGCACGGCGCCGTCGAGCGACCTCGACGGCGGTGACGCCACCGAGACGTTCGCGCCCGTCGGCCCGGGCGAGGCGCGTGACGACGTCGACTTCGCGGTCGTCGGCACGCAGTCGCTCTCGGGCGTCGTGTGGGTCGACGAGGACGGCGACGGCGTGCGCGACGAGGGCGAGCCGGGCATCTCGGGCGTCACCGTGATCGTGACGTGGGACGGCCCCCTCGGCCCCGTCGAGCTCACGGTCGTGACGGGCGAGGACGGCAGCTGGACCCTGCCGAACGTGCCCGCGGGCGACTGGACGGTGCGGGTCGACCTCGACACCGTGCCGCCGCACCTCGTCGGCTCGACGCCCGCCTCGGTCGTCGTGCAGGTGCCTGTCGGCGGCGTCGGCACGGTGGAGCACGGCCTCGTGCCCACCGGCCAGGTCGGCGACACCGTCTTCCACGACGAGGACCGCGACGGCGTGCAGGACGCGGGCGAGCCCGGCATCGAGGGCGTCACCGTGCAGCTCGTCGACGCGCAGGGGAACGTCGTGGCCGAGACGGTCACCGACGCCGACGGTCGCTACCTGTTCGAGGACGTCGCCCCGGGCGACTACGTCGTGCGGATCGACCTGTCGACGGTGCCCGAGGGCTACGAGGTGACGCAGGGCACGGCCGAGATCGCCGTGACCGTCGGGCCCGGCGAGTCGGTGCTCACGGCGGACTTCCCGCTCGCGCTGCCGCCGATCGTGGCGCCGGCGCCGGGAGTGGCGCTGCCGCAGACGGGTGCCGAGCTGCCGCTCGGCCTGCTCGGGGGCACGCTGCTGCTGCTCCTCGCAGGCGCGCTCCTGCTGCTGCGCCGCCGACGCGCGTAGCCGGCCGCAGCACGCTCGAGGGGCCCGATCCGCACGGATCGGGCCCCTCGAGCGGCGTGCGGGGTCGCTCAGGGACGCAGCAGCACCTTGCCGACGCGGCCGGGCGTGAGGCTCGCGCGCACGGCGTCCGTCACGTCGTCGAAGCCGTGGATGCTCGACACCGGCAGCGTGAGCGAGCCGTCGGCGATGCGCGCGCCGAGCTCGGCGAAGAGCGTCGCGCGCGTGTCCGCATCCATCGTGCGGCTCACGACGGCGCCCCAGAAGCCGCGCACCGTGGCCTGCTTGAAGATGAGGTCGCCGGAGGAGAGCTCCATCGTCGCGTCGCCCATCGCGCCGAACGCGACGAGCGTGCCGCCCTCGCCGAGCACCGAGAGCACCTCGCCGGCCGCGGCGCCGCCGACCGAGTCGACGCCCGCGACGATCGGCGCGCCGCCCGTGAGGGCCGCGACGCGATCCCGCCATCCCTCCTCGTCGGTCGCGACGATGCCCTCGATGCCCGCCTCGCGCAGCTCCTCGATCGCGGCCGTGCGGCGGACGAGTCCGACGACGTGGATGCCCCGGGCGACGGCGAGCTGCGCGACCATGCGGCCGACGGCGCCGTTGGCCGCGTTCTGCACGATCCACTGCCCGGGCTCGAGGTGGAGGGAGTGCAGCAGGCTCACGGCGCTGAACGGCATCGCGACGAGCTGCGCGGCGGCCTCGTCGGGCATGCCCTCGGGTGCGGGGACGAGCCCGCGGGCGTCGACGACGACCTGCTCGGCCCACGCGCCGGGCGCGCCGCCGATGACGACGCGGTCGCCGACGGCGACGCGGTCGACGCCCTCGCCGAGCGCGTCGACGATGCCGACGGCCTCGGTGCCGGCGACGGCGGGCAGCTCGGGTCGCACGCCGTAGGTGCCGCGGACGGTCCACAGGTCATGGTTGTGGATGGTCGCGAGCAGCACGCGCACGCGCGCCTGCCCGGGGCCGGGCTCCGGCGTGGGGCGCTCGCCGATGGTCAGGACGTCGGCGGGCTCGCCGAAGGTCTCGTGCACGATCGCACGCATGATGCAGCTCCTCTGCGGTGATGGATGAGTGGCTCAGCGAGCGCGGCGGGCGCGGATGCGCTCGGCGATCGCGTGGCCGGCGCCCGTCGACCACAGGGCTGCGGCGACGAGGACGGGCTGGAGGAAGAGGCGGCCGAGGCGCGCCTGATCGGTGTCGAGGCCGAATCCGTCGCGACCGTGCACCCACTGCGCGACGTTGCCGGGGAAGATGGCGACGAAGAACGCGGCGGTGGCGAGGCCGACGGCGATGCGGCGCCGCCTCGCGGCGACGAGCGCCGTGCCGAGCGCGATCTCGACGACACCGGACGCGACGACCGTCACGTCGGGATCGAGCGGCACGACGTCGGGGACCTGCGCCTGGAACTCGTCGCGGGCGACGGTGAGGTGCGCGATGCCCGCGCCGGCGAGCGCGACGCCGAGCAGGACGCGCAGCACGGTCTGCGCCGGGCGCCGGCCGTGCCGCGCGGCCGAGCGATCGGCCATCAGTCGTCCGTCACGGTGACCGTGACGTCGATGTTGCCGCGCGTCGCGTTCGAGTAGGGGCACACCTGGTGGGCGGCGTCGGCGAGCGCCTGCGCCTGGTCGTGCGGCAGCTCGGGGATGACGACCTCGAGCTCGACGGCGAGGCCGTAGCCGCCGTCGCCGTTCGGGCCGATGTGCACGCGTGCGCCGACGCTCGAGTCGGCGATGGCGACCTTCTGCGCCCGGGCGACGCCCTGCAGGGCGGAGTGGAAGCACGCGGCGTAGCCGGCGGCGAAGAGCTGCTCGGGGTTGGACCCCTCGCCCGAGCCGCCCATGTCCTTCGGCACGGCCATGTCGAGCGCGAGGCGCCCGTCGGGCGTCGTGACGCGACCGTTCCTGCCGGCGCCGGTCGACAGCGCCTCTGCGGTGTAGAGCACGTCCATGGTGGTCCTCCTCGGGATCGGTGGTTCGGTCGGGTCAGGCGGTCGTCGAGCGCTGCGTCGTCGAGCGCTGCTCCGTCGAGCGCTGGTCCGTCGAGCGCTGTGCTGCGTGCCGCTGCAGCGAGTCGGTGACGGCGTGGATGCGGTCGAGCAGCGCCTGCCCGTCGTCGGCGTCGGCGATGCCCATGGCACTCGCGATCGTCGTGGGCACGTGGGCGAGCTCGCCCCGCAGTGCGAGGCCGCGCTCGGTGGGGCGCACGTCGACGACGCGTCCGTCGTCGTCCCGGCGGGACCGCTCGACGAGGCCGTCCTCCTCCATGCGCCGCAGCAGGGGGGAGAGGGTGCCGCTGTCGAGCTGCATGCGCTCGCCGAGCGAGCGGACGGTCTGCGGCCCCTCGATCCACAGCGTGACGAGCACGAGGTACTGCGGATACGTGAGGCCCCACGGCTCGAGCAGCGCCCGGTACGCCTGCGTCGTGGCGCGCGTCGACGCGTAGAGCGCGAAGCACACCATCTCGTCGGTCACGGCCATGCCTCCACCGTGGCACGGATTTCGATTGTGCACAACCTATCTCGCGGCGGCGAACCCGAGCGTGCGTCGCTTTGACAACGGTTCTCATTCGCGCGTAGCGTGGAGCCATGCCCCGTCGCTCCTCGCGCCTCGTCCTGCCCGTCGTCGCCCTCGCCGCGTCCGCCGTGGCCCTCGCGGGCTGCTCGACGTCCGCCGGCGCCGGCGCCGGCGACGGCACGCTGCGCGTCGTCGCGACGACGACGCAGATGGGCGACGTCGTGCGCGAGATCGTCGGCGACGACGCCCAGGTGACGCAGCTGCTGCAGCCGGGCCAGTCCGCGCACTCGTACGACCCGACGCCCGAGGCGCTCACCGCGCTCGCGAACGCCGACGTGCTCGTCATCAATGGTGCGGGGCTCGAGGAGTGGCTCGACGACACCATCGAGGCGTCGGGCTTCGACGGCGAGCTCGTCGACGCCTCGGCCGACGTGCACCTGCACGAGGGCGAGGCGCACGACCACGGCGACGACGAGCACGCCGAGGAGGAGCACGCCGACGAGGCGACTGCCTCGGATGGCCACGACGACCACGACCACGGCGGCACCGACCCGCACGTGTGGAGCGACCCGCACCAGGTCGTGCACATGGCCGAGACGATCGGCGCCGCGCTCGCCGCCGCCGACCCGGCGGACGCGGCTGCGATCGAGGCGTCGACCGCCGACTACGTCGCGCAGCTCGAGGCGCTCGACGAGTGGGTGCACGCCTCCATCGAGCAGGTGCCCGCCGAGCAGCGACTGCTCGTGACGAACCACGACACGTTCTCGTACCTGGCCGAGGCGACCGGCATCACGATCGTCGGCTCGGTCATGCCCTCCTTCGACGACAACGCCGAGCCGAGTGCCGCCGACATCGACGCCCTCGTCGCCGCCATCCGCGACTCCGGCGTGCGCGCCGTCTTCTCGGAGACGAGCATCGATCCCCAGATCGCGCAGACGATCGCGTCGGAGGCCGACGTCGAGGTCTACTCGGGCGAGGATGCCCTCTACGCCGACTCGCTGGGCGCCGAGGGCACCCCCGGCGCGACGTACGTCGGCAGCGTCATCCACAACGTCACGCTCATCGTCGAGTCGTGGGGCGTCGAGCCGCTGCCCGTGCCGGATAGCCTCGCGTAGGTGAGCATCGTCCGCGTCGATCGTGCGTCCTTCCGCAGGGGAGGGCGCACGGTGCTGTCCGGGGTGACCTTCGCGGTCGAGCCGGGGGAGGCGGTCGCGCTCGTCGGACCGAACGGCGCCGGCAAGTCGACGCTGCTCGACGGGCTGCTGGGGCTCGTGCCGCACGACGCCGATCGATTCGAGGTGCCGACGGGCGCCGGCGCCATCGGCATGCTCGCCCAGTCGACGACGACGGACCCCGCCTTCCCCATCTCCCTCGAGCAGGTCGTCATGCAGGGGCGCATCGCGCGCCTGGGGCTGCGCTGGCCCGGTCGCGCCGACCGCGAGGCCGTCGCGGCGGCGCTCGACACCGTGCGGCTCACGGCGCACCGGAAGGCGCGCTTCGGCGACCTCTCCGGCGGCCAGCAGCGCCGCGGCCTCCTCGCCCGCGCGATCGCCGGCGAGCCGGCGCTCCTCCTCCTCGACGAGCCCTTCAACGGGCTCGACGCGGCGAGCAGGCAGTCGCTGCTCGACGCGATCGAGCGGCTCAAGGCTCGCGGCGTCGGCCTCGTCGTGACGACGCACGACCTCGAGCTCGCGCGCGCCGTGTGCGAGCGGACGCTGCTCGTCGACCGCGAGCAGGTCGCGTTCGACGACACCGCGTGCGTCCTCACGCTCGAGCAGGTGCGCGCCACGTTCGAGCACCACGCGGTCGAGATCGACGGGCACACGCTCGCGACGGCGGAGCACCACGCCGCCGAGCACGGCCACGTCGAGCACCGCGACCACGACGAGCGCTGACGGTGCTCGACCTCGTCACCCCGTTCCAGCTGCCGTTCATGCTGCGGCCGCTCGTGCTGCTGCTCGTGCTCGCCGTCGCCGCTGGCACGGTCGGCACGATCGTGAACCTCCGCAGGCTCGAGTTCGCCTCCGACGGCCTGACGCACGCCGTCTTCCCCGGGCTCGTGATCGGCTTCGTCGTCGCGGGCGCGGGCGGCATCCTGCCCGGCGCGCTCGTCGCTGCGATCGTCGCAGCGCTCGTGCTCGTCGCCGTCGCGAGGCGCACCGGCACCGAGACGGGCGTCGCGATCGTGCTCACCGCCTGCTTCTCGCTCGGCGTCGTGCTCGTCTCGCTGCGCTCGGAGTGGGCGGGGCAGATGGAGTCGTTCTTCTTCGGCAGCCTGCTCACGGTGACGGATGCGCAGCTCGCGATCTCGGTCGGCCTCGTCGCCCTCGCGGTCGCGGGCATCGTCGCCACGTGGCGCTGGCAGGTGCTGCGGGCGTTCGACGAGCAGGCGGCGCGCATCGCGGGCGTGCCCGTGCGCGGCACCGACGTCGTCGCGAACGTCGCGGTCGCGCTCGTCGTGGTCGCGGCGTCCGCCGCCGTCGGCACGCTCCTCGTGCTCGCGGTGCTGATCGTGCCGGCTGCCGCATCCCGCGCGCTGACGCGCCGCGTCGTGCCCGGTGCGCTCGTCGCGACCGGCATCGCGGCGCTCGCGTCGTGGCTCGGGATGGCGATCGCGTTCGCCGCCTCGAGCGGCGGCGTGCAGGCCTCGCCGTCGTCGATCGTCGCCCTCACGATGCTCGCCGCCTACCTCGTCGCGCTGGCCGTCGGCGCCGTGCGCGAGGGTGCGCTGGCGCGGAGGGCGATCGCATGAGCCTCGACTACTTCACGCGGGCCCTGCTCGAGGCGGGCCTCGCGGGTGCGCTCGCAGGCCTCGTCGGCGTGCTCGTCGTGCTGCGCGGTCGCGCCTTCTTCACGATGTCGCTGACGCACGCGACCTTCCCGGGCGCAGTGCTCGCGGCGATCCTCGGCGTCTCCATCCCGCTCGGCGCCGCCGTGACCGCCGTCGCGCTCGTGCTCGTCGCGACGCTCGTCGGCCGCATCCCCACGCAGGGCTCCGCCGTCGCCTCGGGCATCATGCTCACCGCGGGCTTCGCGGTCGGATCGTTCGCCGAGACGGCCGCGCACGTGCCCGTCGACGTCGGCTCCTTCCTCACCGGCACGATCCTCGCGACGACCCAGGCGGACCTCGTCCTCACGGCCATCGTGCTCGTCGTCGCGATCGTCGTGCTCGCGCTCTACGGCAGGCACCTGCTGTTCGCGTCGTTCGACGAGACGGGCTTCCGCGCCGCAGGGCTCGCTCCCGCGCGCGCCGAGGCGGTCGCGCTCGCGCTCATCGCCGCGACCGTCGTCGCGATCATGCCCGCGCTCGGCGCCATCCTCGCGGTCGGCCTCATCGTCGCGCCCGCCGCCGCGGCACGGCGACTCGTGCGCTCGGCGACGGCGATGCTGTGGCTCGCGCCGGCGATCGGCATCGCGTGCGCCGTCGCCGGGCTCCTCGTCTCCCGCGCGTGGTCGGTGTCGGCCGGCGGCGCCATCACGCTCATCGCCGCCGCGGTCGTCGGGCTCGTGCACCTCGTGCCGCAGCGCCGCGACGCGCGGGCCCAGGCGGGTAGCGTGGTCGCATCATGACCGACGTGCGCCGACGATCCACGAAGCAGCGGGAGGCCGTGCGCGAGGCGCTCGACGCCGCCGACGGCTTCGTGTCGGCGCAGGCGCTGCACGCGACGATGCGCGAGGGCGGGTCGACCGTCGGGCTCGCCACGGTCTACCGCGCGCTCGCGACGCTCGAGCAGGACGGCGCGGCCGACGCCGTGCAGCACGACGGCGAGACCGTCTACCGCGCGTGCACGCCGACGCACCACCACCACCTCATCTGCCGCGAGTGCGGGCGCACCGTCGAGCTCGAGGCCGACCCCGTGGAGGCGTGGACGCGCGAGGTCGCCGCCCGCCACGGCTACACCGATCCCCACCACACCATCGAGATCACCGGCATCTGCGATCGGCATCCGGCAGGAGGCGCAGCATGATCGAGATCCTCTCGCCGCGCGAGGTCGAGGCGGCGAAGCCTGCGGGCGAGCTCGTCGGCCGCATCCTCTCCACGATCCAGTCGCGCGTCGTGCCCGGCACGAACCTGCTCGAGATCGACGAGTGGGCTGCCGAGATGATCCGCGACGCCGGCGCCACCTCCTGCTACGTCGACTACGCGCCGTCGTTCGGTCGCGGACCCTTCGGCCACCACATCTGCACGTCCGTCGAAGACGCCGTGCTGCACGGGCTGCCCTATGACCGAGCGCTGCGGAAGGGCGAGCTGCTCACGCTCGACATCGCGGTGATCGTCGACGGCTGGGCGTGCGACTCGGCGCTGACGTTCGGCGTCGGCGGCACGCGCCCTGAGGACGTCGCGATGGTCGACGCCACGCGCGTCGCCCTCGAGGCGGGCATCGCGCACGCGCAGGTCGGCAACCGCATCGGCGACGTGAGCCATGCGATCGGGGAGGTGCTGCGCGGCGCGGGCTTCCGCATCAACGGCCAGTTCGGCGGCCACGGCATCGGCTCGACGATGCACCAGGACCCGCACGTCGCGAACGACGGCGCGCCCGGTCGCGGCTACGCGCTGCGCCCGGGCCTGCTGCTCGCGATCGAGCCGTGGGTCATGGCTGGCACCGACGAGCTCCGCATGGATGCCGACGGCTGGACGCTGCGCTCGGCCGACGGCTCGCGCACCGCGCACTCCGAGCACACCGTCGCGATCACCGAGGACGGCCCCGTCGTGCTCACACGGCGCGCCGACGAGGTGCCGCCCGCCGCGCCGACGCAGGCGGCCTGAGGCGCACATGCGCATCGTCGCGGTCGACGAGCGCACGTCGACGTGGGAGCGCGCCGACCCGCGCTACCGGCTGCACCTGTTCGAGGGCGCAGGCTTCGCCACGACGACGCTCGACGTCGTCGACGCACGGTCGATCGAGCGCGTGCTCGACGATGCTGCGAGGCTCGCCGGCGACGCGCGCCTGTGGTCGCTCGCGCTCGTGTCGACCGACGAGCGCGGCACGCAGGGGCTCGTCTGGCTCTCGGGCATGGACTACCACCAGGTGCCGCGGACGCAGGAGGAGTGGCGGCGTCGCGGCGACATGCAGGATCGGCTGCTGTCGGCGCGCAGTCGCGACGGCAGGCCGCTCATGCTGCCCGACGGGCGGCGCGTCCTTCGCATGCTCCCCGAGTGGGTGAGCGGCGTGCCGTTGTGGGAGAGCTTCAGCGACGAGTACCACCTGCGCGATGCGGACGGCCTCGGACTCGCTCCGCGCCTCGTCACCGAGCTCGTCGCCTGGAACGAGTGGTGGCTCGCACGCGACGTCGACGACGAGGTGCGGGACCACGAGGGTTGGATCGCCGAGGGGCTCCGACTGCACGCCGCGCTCCAGGAGCAGCTCGAGGGCGTCGCCGAGGTGCGACGGGAGTTCGGACCGTGATGCACGCCATGCGCACGACCCTCGACGATGGCGCGTCGATCGAGGTCGTGCCGGCGACGACCGACCGCTTCGACGTCGTCGATGCGGTGCTCGCGCCCGCGAACCCCGACGCGCCCGCGTGCTGGTGCCTGTCGACGAGGATCCCGAACGCCGAGTTCCGCGCGCTCGAGGGCGCCGCGCGCCCCGCGCGCCTGCGGCGGTACAGGAGGGGCGCGCGCCGGGCGTCGTCGCCCTCGTCGACGGCGAGGCGGCCGGCTGGTGCTCGGTCGCGCCGCGGATCCAGCACCATCGCCTCATGCGCTCGCGCTCGATCCCGATGCTCGACGAGGACGCGTGGAGCATCGTCTGCTTCGTGGTGCGCGCGCCGTTCCGTCGTCGTGGCGTCGCCGACCACCTGCTCGCCGGCGCGGTCGCATTCGCCGAGGCCGAGGGTGCGCGCGTCGTGGAGGGCTACCCGATCGACGCCGCGTCCGGGCGGGTGTCGTCGGCGTTCGCCTACGTCGGCTCGACGACCCTCTTCGAGCGCGCGGGCTTCGAGCGTGCGGCCGAGACGACGTCGCGCTCCGGAGGCGCGCCGCGCTGGGTCATGCGCCGCGAGCTCGCGGGCTGAGGCGATCGCGCTCGCGCAGCACTCGCTGCCTGCACACGCGGTGCGCGGACGTCGTCGACGCACGGCGAAGACGCACGGGAGCGTGACGCGTCCGATCCGGGAGCGTCATGACCGCCGTGCCTCGAGCCCGCCGTGGTCGTCGGCGCGGCAGCGGCCCGTGCCGCCGCAGCAGCGAGCGCCGCAGCCGACCCCGCCGCAGCCGACCCTGCCGCAGCCGACCCTGCCGCAAGCGATCCCGCCGCCGCAGCGTCCGCCGGCTCCGCCCGCCGGGGACGCACGAAGACCGTGAGGGATCCGCGAGGAACGATCGGCCTGAGGGCATGATGAGGCGTGCCCATCATCGACAACGCCGTCTACGTCGACGGTCGCCGCATCGACGACCCGTCGAGCCTCGAGCAGACCTTCGAGCACATGCGCGCCGCATCCGGCATGGCGTGGATCGGCCTGCTGCGTCCCACCGCCGAGGAGCTGCAGGAGGTCGCGGCCGAGCTGTCGCTGCATCCACTCGCGGTCGAGGACGCGCTCGAGGGGCACCAGCGCGCGAAGCTCGAGCGCTACGGCGACTCGCTGTTCGTCGTGCTGCGTCCCGCACGGTACCTCGACGCGCACGAGGCGGTGGAGTTCGGCGAGCTGCACGTCTTCGTCGGCGCGGACTTCGTCGTCACGGTGCGGCATGCGGAGGGCCCCGACCTCGCCGCGGTCCGCGCGCGCATGGAGGCGAGCCCCGAGCTGCTGCGGCTCGGCCCCGCCGCGGTGCTCTACGCGATCCTCGACCAGGTGGTCGACGACTACGGGCCCGTCGTCGCGGGGCTGCAGGACGACATCGACGAGATCGACGACGCGCTCTTCCAGGGCGGCGAGCACGGGCTCGCGCGCCGCATCTACGAGCTCGCGCGCGAGGTAGTCGCCTTCCAACGTGCGACGACGCCGCTCGAGGCGATGGTCGAGTCGCTGCGCTCCACCGCGGAGGAGGGCGGCGAGGTCGAGCTGCGGCGTGCCCTGCGCGACGTCGTCGACCACGTCATCCGCGTGCAGGAGAAGGTGGCGTCGTTCCGCTCGGTGCTGCACAACGCGCTCACCGTCAACGCGACGCTCGTCACCGAGCGGCATACGGAGACGGCGCTCGCGCAGAACGAGAGCGTGAAGAAGATCTCGGGATGGGCGGCGATCCTCTTCGCGCCGAGCCTGGTCGCCGGCGTGTACGGCATGAACTTCGATCGCATGCCCGAGCTGCACTGGACGTTCGGCTACCCGTTCGCCATCGGCCTCATGGTCGCGACGAGCGCGGCGCTGTACGCCGTCTTCCGCCTGAAGCGCTGGCTCTGACCGCGCGCGCCACGCCGTGGTGGCGCCGCGCCCCGGGCGTGTCGTAGGATGGTCGTTTGTGCGGCATCGTCGCACGGCGCTCCGCAAGCTCTCCTCCGGGTGAGGACTGCGCGCGCAGGCAAGTGATCTTGGGTGGGGCCTTCCGGCCTCACGGTACCCCTGGAGGAACCATGGCAGCAGTGTGCCAGGTGACTGGAGCCGTCCCCGGCTTCGGGCACAACATCTCGCACTCGCACCGCCGGACGAAGCGCCGCTTCGACCCGAACGTGCAGAAGAAGACGTACTACGTCCCCTCGCTCCGCAAGAACGTCACGCTGACGCTCTCGGCGAAGGGCATCAAGGTGATCGACGCTCGTGGCATCGAGGCCGTCGTCCGTGACCTCCAGAAGAAGGGGGTGAAGCTCTGATGGCCAAGAAGGCGCAGGACGTCCGTCCGATCATCAAGCTCCGCTCGACCGCTGGCACCGGCTACACCTACGTGACGAAGAAGAACCGTCGCAACAACCCCGACCGTCTCGTGCTCAAGAAGTACGACCCCGTCGTGCGCAAGCACGTCGAGTTCCGAGAGGAGCGCTGACATGGCCAAGAAGAGCATGATCGCGAAGAACGAGCAGCGGAAGGTCATCGTCGCTCGCTACGCCGAGAAGCGTGCCGCCCTGAAGAAGGCGCTCGTGGACCCGAGCAGCACCGACGAGCAGCGCGAGGAGGCCCGCCTGGGCCTGCAGAAGCTGCCCCGCGACGCCTCGCCCGTGCGCGTGCGCAAGCGCGACGCCATCGACGGCCGCCCCCGCGGCCACGTCGGCGAGTACGGCATCTCGCGTGTCCGCTTCCGCATGATGGCGCACCGCGGCGAGCTGCCCGGCGTGACCAAGTCGAGCTGGTAGGCACCGGAATCCGCCGACCACGGCAGCACGAAGGCCCCCGACCTGACGGTCGGGGGCCTTCGTCGTGCCTTGCACGGGATGCCGTCAGGCCGCGGTCCGCTCGTGCACGGCGCTCGACAGCGCCGTGCCGTTCACCTCGGCGTAGAGCACGCCCTCGGTGCGCGACAGCGTCATGGTCGTGCGCCGCGCGATGGCATCGGCGACCGCATCCACGAAGCCGTCGTCGAAGGACACGAGCCGCACGTGCTCGGCGCGGTGGATGCGCTTGCCGGACCAGCGCGCGGCGACCTTCTCGGGGTCCCGATGCGTGTAGACGGCGCATCGCTCGGCGGCCATGCTGCCGCGGTGGATGCGCTCGGCCTCGGGCGCGCCGACCTCGATCCACGCGACGAGCGCGCCGGTGAGGTCGCGCACGAGCACGGCGGGCTCGTCGCCGCCCGAGAGCGAGTCGCCGAACGCGATGCCCTCCTCGTGCTCGAGCAGGAAGGCGAGCACGCGCGTCGTCAGGAACGCGAGCGTCTCCGACGGGTGCTGCGCGACCTTGAACGACACGTCCTCGTAGACGCCGCGATCCACGTCCGCCAGCGCCACGTCGAACGTGTGGATGGTCGCGCCGATGGCCATGCATCGAGCCTAGGTGCGCACCGCGTCAGAGCTGCACGATCGTCATGGCGTACGTCGCGCCCGTGCCGTCCGTGCCGGTGAGCTCCATGCCGCCCGTCGCCGCCGTGCCCGTGAACACGATGTCGACGATCGCGCCGGAGGGCGACTGCAGCTGCGACATCGTCAGGGTGAGCGTCGACCCGTCGACGCTCCAGACGTCGCCGGGCACGTCGGAGGGATCGCCGTTGAAGCTCGTGAAGTCGACCGTGCCGTCGGCGCCGAAGGTGAAGGTGACCTCGGCCACGCCCTCGGCGGTGCCGAACCACGAGGTGCCAGCGAGCATCTCGGCCGTCGCGCCCGGCGTGATCGCCGGCGCCTGGGAGGCCTCGGCGCTCGGCGCCGCGCTGGGCTGCGCCGAGGCGGTCGCGGTCGTGCTCGGCGTCGACTCCTCGTCGCTCGCGCACCCGGCCAGGAACAGCGCCGGGAGGAGCGCGACGGCGGCGAGCGCCTGGATCGTGCGGGAGCGGGTCGTCATCCGCGCGAGCCTACGCCGCCGTGCCATGCACGTCCGATGCCCGGCCGTGCCGCCTCCGCGGAGGGCGCATCCAGGGCGACTACCTACGCTCACGGGCACAGGAGGCCCGACGTGACGACCGTGCACCCCACCCCGCCCGCTCCCGCAGCCGCGAGCGATCCGCGAGGTCGCGTCCTCGGCGCCCTGCTCGTCCTGCCGATGCTGCTCGCGACGCTCGTCTGCATCGGCTGGCCCGCGCTCGACACGCTCGTGCGCGCGACGACCGTCGGCGAGCCGTCCGGTCCGATCGCCGGGGGCGCGGCGAACTGGTCGGGCGTGCTGTCGGTGGCGGGCGGACTCGCGTTCGCGGGCGTCGTCCAGGTGGTCCCCGCGGTGCTCGCCGGCACCCTCGTGGCGATCCCGATCGCGCAGGCGCTCGCGCTCGGCGCGCTCGCCGCGCGCATCGGCGCCGCTGCGCTGCTCGTCCTGCCGATGCCGCTCGCGGCGGCGACCTGGTGGGCCCTGGGTGCGGGCGAGATCGGGCCGCAGGGCGCCGTCGGCACGGCGACCGCCGCGCTGCTGCCGACGATCGCGGGCGTCGCGGCCGTCGTGCTCGTGCCGGTCGTGCGCGCGGGCATGCGACCGGCGGCGACGATGCTCGCCGTGGTCGGCATCGGTGCGGCGACCGCGGCGATCGCGCTGCAGTCCTCCGTCACGGGCGTCTTCGCAGGCGGACCGGGCGGCACCATCCCCGCAGCGTCCTACGAGTCCGCGTTCCGACGCTTCGACCTCGCCGACGCCGCCGCGCTCGACCTGCTCGTCCTCGTCGCCCTCGGCGTGCTCGGGCTCGTGGTGGTCGCGCTGCTCGTCGTCACCCGCACGGCGGTCGTCATCGCCCCGACGCCGTCGGCGCGCTCCGGCTCGCAGCCGCTCGCCGCGACGATCGGCGGTCTCGTCGCGATCGTGCTCGCCGTCGCGGCCGTCGCGATGCCGATCATGCTCGCGACGGAAGGTCGGATGATCGACGGGGTCGCCGGCCTGCTCCTGCCCGCGGCCGTCGGCACCTGGGCCCCCGCGCTCCTTGGCGCAGCGCTGGCCGTCGTGCTCGCGGTCGCCGCCGCGATCGGCATCGCGTGGCATCGTCCGCTCGGTGCCGCGAGCGGATGGCTCCTCGTCCCGTTCGCGCCGGCGCTGCTCGTGACGGCCACCCCGCTCGTCGCGTCGGTCTTCGCGCGCCGCCTCGAGCTCGAGCTCGGCACGCTGCCGCTCGTGCCCACCGTCGTCGTCTCGGTGCCGCTGCTGGTCGCGCTCACGCTGCTCGTCGCCGGGATGCGCCGTGCCGGTCGGCTCGACGGCCGCCTGCTCGCCTTGGCGGCGCTCGCGAGCTTCGCGGTGCTCGCCGCGACGAACGCGCAGGCGCTCGAACCGGCGCGCGTGCTCGCGGTCACCGAGGAGTCGAGCATCGTGCTGCAGCTCTCGACGCTGTCGGCGGCGCTGGGCGGCGGGGCGTCGGCGGGCATGATCGCCCTCGCGACGACGCTGCCCGTCGGCGTCGTGCTCGCGCCGCTCGTGGTCGTCGGCCTGGGAGCGGCGCGAGGCGCGACGCTCGTGGTCGCAGACGAGCTCGTGCCTGCCGCCGCGACGGACGCGGATCGGTGGGTCGCGCCCGGTCCGCCGCCCCCGCAGCCCGGCACGCGGGTGCCGCCGCCCGCCTGACGGCGACTCAGACGATCGCGCGCTCCTCGTACGCCGTCGCCCGCGGGGTCGAGCCGGCGCGCAGGTCCTGCCACGCCATGCCCAGCCGCTCCATCGCGGCATCCATCACCTCGGGCTCCCACGTGATCGGGATGCGCGCGAAGCGGTCGAGCACGCCCGTCGCGGTGAACCGCGGCCCGGGCGGCAGCAGCAGGCCGTGCTCGCGCGCGGCGAGCGAGAGGCTCGTCGACACCGGTGCGCCCAGGTCGACCCATGCGGCGAGGCCGCCGGGGACCTCGGGCAACGTGACGCCGGGCAGGTGGGCCGCGACGCCGGCACGCACCGAGGCGCGACCGGCGGTGAGCCGCCTGCGCGTGTGCTCGAGCAGCCCGTCCATGTCGTCGAGGAGCTCCGTCGCGATGCACTGCTCGAGCAGCGGGCTGCCGAGGTCGAACGACGGCCGCACCGCGAGCAGCCGCTCGACGTGCTGGGCCTCGGCGCGGATCCAGCCGATGCGCAGCCCGCCCCACGCGAGCTTCGACATCGACCCGATGCTGATGGCGGGGCCGTGCGCCGCGAACGGATGCGGCGTCCAGCCGCGGTCGACGTCGAGCTCGACGCACGTCTCGTCGACGATCACGAGCGCCCCGACGCTGCGAGCGGTCGCCGCGAGCTTCGCGCGCTCGAGGTCGGGCATCGTCGCCCCGGTCGGGTTGTGCAGGTCGGCGATCGTGTAGACGATGCCGGGCCTCGTCTCGCGGATGCGGCCGGCGAGGTGCGCGAGGTCCCACCCCTCGGGCGTGACGGGCGTGGGCACGAGGCGCATGCCGACCCGGCGCAGCGCCTCCATGGCGTGCGGGAACGTGGGCTGCTCGACGATCGCCGCGCGGCCGCGCTCGCCGAACGCCGCCGTGATGAGGGTGAGCGCATGCATGGCGCCGCTCGTGACGACGATCTGCGACGGGTCGGTCGGCAGGCCGCGCTCGGCGTAGCGGGCAGCGATGCGCTCGCGCAGCTCCGGCAGCCCGTCGAGCGAGTAGCCGGGGGTGCCGAGCAGCGATGCGAGGCGGTCGAGCGCACGCACCGTCGCCGCGTGCAGGCCCGGCGTCGACCCGACCGAGGCGATCGTGAGGTCGATGACGTCGTCGGTCGGTGCCGGCACGCGGGTCGCGGAGCGGTGGGGGAGCGCGACGCGCGTGCCCGAGCCGTGGAGCCGCGCGAGGTAGCCGGCGTCCGCGAGCGTCTCGTACGCCTTCGTGACCGTCGCCCGCGAGCGGCCGATCTCGGCGGCGAGGGCGCGCTCGCTCGGCACGCGCTCGCCCACCGTGAGGCGGCCGTCGAGGATGAGCATGCGGATGCGGTCCGAGAGCGACTGCGCCACGGCGCCGCCCTGGTACCACTCTCCGAGCTGGCGACCGAGTCGAGATCCCATCGCACCATCATGCCCGCGAGTGGACCGCCGTGCACGAGCCACCTCGTCGTGGGTGGCTCGCGCATCCCGGGCCACTGCTCGCGCATGCTGACATGCATGCCCCGCTCCGCCGCCTCCGCACGCCGTCGTCTCGCGATGTCGCGATGGCTCATGCGCATGGTGCTGCCGATCGAGGCGGTGTCGCGTCGCGACGTCGGCCGCCGGCTCGTGCAGCTCGTCGTGGGCCTGTGGCTCTACGGCGTGGGGATCGCGCTCATGGTGCGCGCCGAGATCGGCGTCTCGCCGTGGGACGTGCTCACGCTCGGCATCCAGCGGCAGACGGGGCTCGGGTTCGGGCTCGTCATCGTGCTCACCTCCGTCGTCGTGCTGCTGCTGTGGATCCCGCTGCGCCAGCGCGTCGGCGTCGGCACGTTGCTCAACGGCCTGCTCGTGGGACCGTTCGCCGAGCTCACGCTCGCGATCGTCCCGCCCGTGCCGACCGCGGATCCCGCGACGTGGTGGTTCCGCGCCCCGCTCTTCCTCGTCGGTCTCGTCACGCTCGCCGTCGCGACCGGCATGTACATCACCGCCCGCTTCGGCCCCGGGCCGCGCGACGGGCTCATGACGGGCGTCGTGCGCGTCACGGGCTGGCCGATCTGGGTCGTCCGCACCCTCATCGAGGGATCCGTGCTCGTCGTCGGCCTGCTGCTCGGCGGTCCGGTCGGCGTCGGCACGCTCGTCTTCGCGTTCGGCGTCGGCCCGCTCGTCGGCCGCGCCCTGCCGTGGTTCGAGCGTCGTCGCAGCGCTGCGGAGGCCCGGGAGGCGGCGCGCGTGGCGGCGCTGCCGACGGCCGGCTGACCCGACCGACGAGATGCATGGACGGCCCCGATCGGGCCGGATTGCCACGAATCGACCCTGAATCCCGCGGAATCACGCGGATTCCTCGGCGTGTCGGGCCAGCCTGCACGGTGCGCGCCCGCCGCGCGGGTACCGTGGCGATGCGGCCCGGGCACTGCCTGCGGCCGCCGTGCACGACCCGCCCTGGCGGGGCAGGAACGAGTCCAGGAGGACACCATGGCAGAGACCATCAACAAGACCACGCTCGTCGCGAAGATCGCGGCGTCGACCGACGCCAGCCAGGCCACCGTCGGCGCTGTGCTCGACGCGCTGTTCGCCGAGATCTCGGGCGCCGTCGCCAAGGGCGACAAGGTGTCGATCCCCGGCTTCATGACCGCGGAGCGCACCGCGACCGCCGCCCGCACGGGCCGCAACCCGCAGACGGGCGAGGAGATCAAGATCGCTGCCGGCCACCGCGTCAAGCTGACCGCTGGCTCGAAGCTCAAGGCTGCCGTCAAGTAGTCACGCGCCTCGCAGCGCACGAGGGCCCCCGACCGCGAGGTCGGGGGCCCTCGTCGCGCGTCGGGCAGCGCGCGGCGCCCATAGGGTCCGCCGATACCCTGGATGCGTGGCACGCGCGAGACTGATCGGTCCCGGTGCCGTCGTCGCCGCAGGGCTCCTCGCCGTCATCGTCGCGCTCGAGCTCGGCGGCGGAGCGGCCCCGCTGACGGTCGGCGACCCTGGCGCCGTCGTGCGATGGGGTACCCCGATCGCGCGCCTGCTGCAGGACATCGCGACCGCGACCCTCGTCGGCGGCCTCGTGCTCTCCTGCTTCGCCCTCGTGCCGGGGTCGAAGGCATGGGATCGTGCGATCGACGTCGCCGCCGCGGCTGCGGGCATTGCGACGGCCGCATCCGCCGCAGTCGCCTTCCTCGCGTTCCGCACGCTCGTCACGAGCCCGCTGTCGATCGACGCGACCTTCACCGACTCGTTCCTGCAGTTCTTCACGCAGATCGAGCGCGGCCAGTACCTCGGCGCCGCGACGCTCGCGTTCGCGGTCGTGACGACGCTCCTCGTCGTCGTGCGCTCGGCCGCCGGCGTCGCCTGGGTCGCCGTGCTCTCGGTCGCACCCCTCGTGCTGCTCGCCGCCGCCGGCCACGCGGGCACGGCAGAGAACCACACGCTCGCGACGAGCTCGCTGTGGCTGCACCTCGTGTTCGTGAGCATCTGGGTCGGCGGGCTGATCCATCTCGTGATCCTGCGGCTCGACCGCAGCCCGAGCCTCGCCGACGCCATGCGCCGCTACTCGTCGCTCGCGCTCGTGTCGTTCCTCGTCGTGGGCTTCTCGGGCGTCGTCTCGGCGTGGGTGCGGACGGGCTGGGAGGGGCTCGCGACGCCGTACGGGATGCTCGTGCTCGTCAAGACCGCGCTGCTCGTCGTCCTCGGCGCGTTCGGCGCATGGCAGCGCACGCGGCTCATCCCGCGCGCGGTCGAGACGGGCCGCATCCGCTGGTTCCTCGTCGCCGAGCTCGCCTTCATGGGCGTCGCGATGGGCGTCGCCAACGGCCTCGCGCAGACGCCGACGCCCATCTCGGAGGCGCTCGTCGACTCGAGCCCCGCGACGATCCTCACCGGCTCGCCGCTGCCGCCGACGTTCGAGGCGTCGCGCCTCGCCACCGAGTGGTCGCTCGATCCGCTCTGGACGGTCGTGTGCGCCATGCTCGCGTTCTTCTACGTGGCCGGCGTCCTGCGCCTGCGTCGCCGCGGCGACCGCTGGCCCGTGCTGCGCACCGTGCTGTGGCTGGCCGGCGTCGCGCTGCTGTGGTGGGTGACGTCGGGTGCGCTCGCGGTGTACGAGCACTACCAGTTCTCGTTCCACATGGCCGGCCACATGCTGCTGGGCATGGCCGTGCCGCTCCTGCTCGTGCCCGGTGCGCCCGTCACGCTCGGGATGCGGGCCATCGCGAAGCGCACGGACGGCACGCGGGGCGGGCGCGAGTGGCTGCTCGCGATCGTGCACTCGCGCTACATGCACGTCATCGGGCATCCGATCGTCGCGACGGGCATCTTCATCGTGAGCCTGTGGATCTTCTACTTCTCGCCGCTGTTCCGCTGGGCGATGGAGGACCACGTCGGCCACGTGTGGATGGTGGTCCACTTCGTCGGCTCCGGATACCTCTTCGTGCAGGCGCTCATCGGCGTGGACCCGTCGCCGCATCGCACGCCGTACCCGATGCGCATCGTGCTGCTGCTGGCAGCCATGGCGGCGCACGCGTTCTTCGGCGTCACGATCATGACGAGCGAGGGGCTCCTGCTCGCCGACTGGTTCGGCGCGATGGGCAACGGCGTCGACGCGCTCGAGGATCAGCGGGTGGGCGGCGGCATCGCCTGGTCGATCGGCGAGCTGCCCGCCCTCGCGCTCGCCCTGATCACGTGCGTGCTGTGGGCGCGCTCGGACCGCCGGGAGCAGCGTCGCGTCGACCGCAAGGCCGATCGCGACGGCGACGCGGAGCTGCAGGAGTACAACGCAATGCTCGAGAGGATGTCGAACCGATGACCGATGCGACCACCACCGTCCCCTCCGACGGGCAGCGACTGCCCGAGGAGCTCGGCGCGCTCGCGGGCGGCACCTCGCTCACGCTGCACGTCGTGCGGCACGCCGAGACGGAGTACAACGTCGCGCACGTCATGCAGGGCTGGTCGAACTCGCCCATCACGGCGCTCGGCGAGCGGCAGATCGCGGCCGCAGGCGCCGCGCTCGCGGGCGTGCCCTTCGACGCCGCGTTCTCGAGCGACCTCGAGCGCACGCGCCTCACGGCCGAGGGCATCCTCGCCGCGCATCCCTCGCCGCCGCCGCTCGAGCTGCGCGAGGACCTCCGCGAGTGGAACTTCGGCGGTCACGAGGAGGTGCCGTCGGTCGAGGTCTGGGGGCGGCTCTTCGCGCAGCACGGGCTCGAGGTCGATCGCGAGATGTCGGCGATGCGCGTGCTCGCCGAGCGGATGACGTGGAGCGACATCTTCGACGGCATCGCCGACCTCGACGAGACCGGCCGGAGCGAGAAGGCCGCCGAGACCGTCGTGCGCGCCGACCGCGCGCTCGCGCACGTCATCCGCACCGCGACGGCCGGCGCGGCGCCCGGCGACGAGCGCACCGCCCTCGTCGTGAGCCACGGCGGCTTCATCACGACGCTGCTGCGGCAGATGACGCCCGAGATGACGCCGAACACCATCCTGCCGAACTGCTCGATCTCGACGGTGCGGCTGGTGGACGGGGCGTGGACGCTCGTCGGCGTCGGCGAGCGCCCGGAGGCGTTCGCGGCCTGAGCGGAGCACGCGGTCGTCCCCCTGGTGCGCGCGAGTAGGGTACGGAGAACGCGACACGGTGTCCGACGTTCGTCGCGACGCGGCCATGATGGTCGCACGACCCGTCGACGAGCCGAGGAGGCGTGCATGAGCCCCGACCGCCGCAGCCTGCGCACCCCGCCCGTGCAGCGACGCGCCTCGGACCGCATCGACGAGATCCTCGCCGCCGCCGCCGAGGTCGTCGACGAGGTGGGGCCGGAGCTGCTGACCACGACGCTCGTCGCCGAGCGCGCCGGCGCAGGGGTCGGCACCGTCTACCGGTACTTCCCCGATCGGCTCGCGATCCTGCAGGGCCTCGCCGACCGCAACGTCCGCGTGCTCGGCGAGCGCTTCGCGTCGGTGGCGTCCGAGGCGCGCGAGGACGTGCTCGACGACCTCACGGCCCTGTTCCACGCGTACGTCGACGTGTACCGCGACCTCCCCGGATACCGCTCGGTGCGCACGGGCGAGTGGCTGCCGAGCCAGACGAGGCCGCGCGGAGCCGTCGTCGTCGGGCTCGTGGATCGGGTCGCCGACATCATCGGCGCGCGCTCCGGCGCGGTGATCGATGCGGATCTCCGCGCCCGCTTCGTCGACTGCTTCCACGTGGTGGACGCGGTGGTCGCGGCGGCGTTCGTCGACGATCCGGCGGGCGACGAGCACCTGCTCGACCTCGCCTACGACGTCGCCCGGGCGATCTCGCGCCGTCGCCTCGGGCTGCTGCCGTCGCGCCTCGAGGTGCGCGCGTCCGTCGGCGAGCCGCGGCCGACGCTGCCCTCGCCGCGACCCACGCTGCCGAGCGCGGCGCCGACGTTGGTCGCGGGCGACGATGCTCGCTCGCTCGCATCCGTCGAGGCGACGCCGCCCGTCGCGGTCGCGCACGAGGCGGCGGCCGACGCGCCGCAGCCGCCCGTCTGAGCAGCGTCGGCTGCGCTACGCCGCGCGGCGCGCGGCCTGCGGCAGGTCGACGACGTCGAAGGCGAGCGTGGCAAGGTCGACGCGCGCGGCCGTGTGCTGCGCCATCCGCTGCCAGCCCTCGCTCGCGAGTCCGCTCGACGTGAAGGCGATCGCGCCATCCGCCTCGCGTCGCCACGACAGCTGGTAGTAGTGGTCGACGTGGTCGGCGGGGAGGTCGATGCCGAGCCCCGACTCCTCGAAGAGGTCGAACGGCACGGGCGCGCCCTCGTTGGCGTGCACGGCGATGAGCTCGTCGGCCGAGAGGACCAGCAGGTTGATCGCCGAGGTCGCGAAGCGCTCGCGCAGTCGCGCGACCGTCGACGTCACCGCCTCGAAGAGCGGCACGCCGCGGGCGACCTCGCGCAGCACGAGGGCCACGACGATCGCCGAGTCGGTCGTGCCGCCGACGCGCTCGACCTCCTCGGGTCGCACCATGGCGCGCAGCTCCTGCACGGGATGGATCGAGCCGTTGTGGGCGAAGGCGATGCCGTCGACGAGGAACGGATGCGTGTTGCCGAGCACGTTGCCCATGCCCTCGGTCGCGAGCCGCAGATGCGCGATGCGCGCCGGTGCGAGGTCCTCGCCGATCGCGCGAGCCAGGTCGGGGCTCGTCGCGCCATCGCTCGGATCGCGGTGCCGCTGCACGGCGCCGGACTCGTCGACCCACGCGGTGCCCCAGCCGTCGGCGTGCAGGCGCCCCATCCGCTGCCACTCCCGCGCGTCGGCCTCGCCGAGCACGGCCGCTGCCGTCGTCGCGCGAGGGGCGGCGTATCCGAGCAGTCGGCACATGCGCATCCCCCTTCGTCCCCTCCATCCTCTCGCGCTCGCGTGACGGTCGTGTCACCGACGCGTCACGCGACGCAACAGAGGAGGTCGACGGGGAGCGGCGCCTCAGCCGTCGTGCAGCCGCCGCTTCACGGCGTGCTCCGTGAGCACCTCGACGTAGTCCTGCACGGGATTGCCCGCGAGCTTCGCGTGCTCCTCGCGGGCGAGATGCTCGACGGTCTCGCCGTCGAGCTCGGGATGCCGGGTCGTGATCGCCTGCACGACGTGGTCGACGACCGCGTCGGGCTCGGCCTCGGTGCCGCTCATGCGTCGACGCTGACATGCGAGCGGCGCGAGGGCAAGGGCGGCCATCGATGGCGACCGACTCCGCAGCCCGCGTCGATCCACAGGGTGCGCGGGCAGCCGCTCGAGCACGCGTCCCGCGCGTACCCTGGACGGATGGGTGTGTCGCTGACCGCGGAGCAGCAGGCGGTCTTCGATCGCATCGAGCTGACGCGCGACCACCTCTTCATCACGGGTCGCGCGGGCACGGGCAAGTCGACGCTGCTGCAGCATCTCGCGTGGCAGACGTCGAAGGCGCTCGCGATCTGCGCGCCGACGGGCGTCGCGGCCCTCAACGTCGGCGGGCAGACGATCCACTCGCTCTTCCGCCTGCCGCTCGGCCTCATCGGCGATGCCGCCATCGAGCAGACGCAGGAGACCCGCAAGCTGCTCAACGCGATCGAGACGCTCGTGATCGACGAGGTCTCGATGGTGAACGCCGACCTCATGGATGCCATCGACCGCTCGCTGCGACAGGCGAGGCAGCGGCCCGCGGAGGCGTTCGGCGGCGTGCAGGTCGTCATGTTCGGCGATCCGTACCAGCTCGCGCCCGTGCCGGGCGACGCCGACGAGCGCGCCTACGTCGCCGACCACTACCGGTCGATGTGGTTCTTCGACGCACGCGCGTGGCTCGAGGCAGAGCTGCACACCGTCGAGCTCGTCGAGATCCACCGGCAGGCCGACCTCGAGTTCAAGGTGGCGCTCAACGCCGTGCGCCACGGCACCGTGACGGCCGAGGTCGCGCAGCTGCTCAACGATGCGGGTGCGCGCACGCCACCCGAGGACGACATCCTCACGCTCGCCACCCGCAACGACATGGTGCAGCGCACGAACGCGCGCGAGCTCGCGCGCCTGTCCGGCTCGGTGCGCAAGGCGGTCGCCGAGGTGTCCGGCGACTTCGGCCCGCGGGCGCTGCCGGCCGACGAGGTGCTCGAGCTCAAGGAAGGCGCGCAGGTCATGTTCCTGCGCAACGACTCCCAGCAGCGCTGGGTCAACGGATCGATCGGCCGCGTCGTCGACATCGGCGCGACCGTGTGGGTCGAGGTCGACGGCGAGGACCACGAGGTCGAGCCGGCGGTCTGGGAGCGCTACCGCTACCAGTACTCGCCGGCGACGAAGGAGCTGCGGCGCGACGTCGTCGCCGAGTTCACCCAGTTCCCGCTGCGGCTCGCGTGGGCCGTGACGATCCACAAGTCGCAGGGCTCGACGTTCGACCAGGCGATCGTCGACCTCGGCTCGCGCGCCTTCAGCCCGGGGCAGACGTACGTCGCGCTGTCGCGGCTCACGAGCCTCGACGGCCTCTACCTGTCGCGGCCCCTGCGTCCAGCCGACATCATCGTCGACCAGCGCGTGCGCGAGTACATCTCGGAGGTGCGTACGAGGGCGCAGGCGGCGAGCGCCTGATCAGATCGGCGCGATCGGCTGCCGGAGGATGGTGCGCCGACGCTCGGGTGGCGTGCGCCGCGCGTCGGACAGGTAGATCTCGTGGTGCCGGCCCGTCATGCGGTGCCCGGAGGCTGGGATCGCGTCGTCGTGCATGTGCGCGAGCACCGCTGCCTCGTCGTCGAACGCGCCGACGTGGAGCGTCTGCATGCAGCGGCCCTCGATGAGACGCTCGAGGCGCACGTCGCCGAGGGTGGGCGCCGCGCGCCTGCGCTCGACCTTCGCGCGCGCCTGGTCGAGCGCGTCACGGTCGACGTGCTCGGGCACCACGATCAGCAACGTCCAGTGCCAGCGAGCCTTGTCGCGCTCGTGCGTGAACGCCGCCATGTCGTCGGCCCACCAGAGCCCCTCGAGCGGCATCACGACGAAGTCGCGGCCCTCGCGCCGCGCCGCCTGCTTCAGCGCGTACGCGAGCGGGAACAGCGCACCGACGGCGAGCCCGAAGCGCTCGGTCGCGTTCGGGTCGCCGTGCCCGTCGATCGACAGGGCCGTGAGTGGCGGCACGTCGAGGATGCGCAGCTCGCCCTCGCGGGCCCGGTACGCGTCGAGCTCGCGCTTGAGGTCACGGGGACGCGACGGGGCGTCGCTCATGTCCGCATCGGGATCGGCGTACGCGTGCGTGGTCTGCGGCGATGCCGGCTCGTGACGCGCCATCGCGCGAGCGCAGGGAGCCGCTCGGCTCGAGATCGGGGCCGGGGAGGTCGATGGCCGGCGTCGGCCATCGCGTCCTCCTCCGGGATCGCGCCATCCTTGGGTCGGTCCTCGACGGGTCGGATCTCGAGCGCGCCGCGATGCACCTCGGTGTGGTGGAAGCGGCAGAGCAGGATGCCGTTCGCGACGTCGGTGACGCCGCCGTCCGCCCAGCGCACGACGTGGTGCGTCTCGCACCAGCCGGCGGGTGCCGAGCAGCCCGGCGCCCGGCAGTGGCGATCGCGGGCGACGATCGCGCGTCGCTGGCTCGTCGAGAAGAGCCGCCTGCGGCGCCCGAGGCGCAGCACCTCGCCGTCGTCGCCCTGCAGCACGGGCTGCACGAAGGCGTCGCACAGCAGGGCCGCGGCGACCGCGACCGGCACGATGTCGCCCGATCGTCGCAGCCAGGGCCGGTCGTCGGGACTCGCGGGCTCGCCGTGGAGGGCATCGGCCGTCGTGACGATCGTGAGCGTCGCGGCCTCGCCGCAGACGCGCGGGGAGGCCGACGCGCCGTGGTGCGCGACGATCGCGGCGAGCGCGTCCATGCGTCGCTGGTCGAGCGTCCGATCGTCGCGCTCCTCCTCCGCCTCCGCGTCGCCGTCGCACGCCGCGAAGGTCACGCGTCGAGGCCGTACCTCGGCGTCGAGCACGGTCTGGATGGCGTCGCCGACCTCGGGGGTGCAGCGCAGCTCGCCGCGCACCGAGCCGTCGGCCATCCGACGCAGGCGCAGGAACCGACCGGCGAGCTGCTCGTCGTAGCGCGGCTCCTCGCCGTCGGGGTCGAGGTGGTCGAGCCACCGGCGCGCGAGCACCGAGAGCGCCTCGGGCACCTGCGGCGAGGCGTCCCCCTCCGCAGCGCCGATCGCGCGGGCGACGAGGTCGCGCTCGGCGATCTCGACGTCGGCCGGAGCGACGCGTGCGCCGCAGCGCTGCAGCGGCTCGACGATCGCGTGCGCCTGCGAGAGCGAGATCCAGCCCGCCGAGAGCGCTGCGGCGACGTGCGGGAACGGCACCGCGATCGTCGCGCCCGAGAGCGAGACGGTCGACCGCGTGGCGTCGGCGACCGCGCACAGCACGCGCGCCTCCCGCGAGCGGAGCCCGACGCGCTGCTGCAGCATCTCGGCGGCCGATCGGTGGCCGGCGCGCCGCACGAGGGCGTCGGCGGGCGGCAGGTCGTCCGAGCGTCGCGCCATCTCGGCCGTCGCGCGGGCGAGGGCCGCGTCGATCGCCCGGCGGCGCGCCGCGAGCTCGTCGACGACGGTCAGCAGCTCGGCATCGAGCAGCCCGGACCAGGACTCGCGACCGGCGAGGAGCGCGTCGACGACCGCCGTCTCGACCGTCGCCTCGTCGCGCATCCGCTGCCCCTTCGCCATACGAAGCATACCATGGATTCGAACGTATGTTCGAATCCATGCGACCTGTGGAAGGCGAATCGTGGCCGGAGGCGCCAGGACCGTCGCATCCGACTCAGTCGGCCGATTCGCCCGATCCGACGACGCGCGCGAGCAGGACATCCAGCTGCTGCTGCGCGATGGAGCGCATCGCGCCGACGACCAAGGTCGCCAGGAGCGTCGCTGCGCCGGCGGCGAGGAGCGCCAGGCCCAGCTCGCCCTGCGCGATGCGTCGTTCGGGCTCCTGGGACGCGTACGAATCGATCCCCTGGACCGCGAGCCACGTGCCGAGGATGACGAGCGCGATCGTCACGACCAGCAGGACGATCCCCGCGGGTGGGAAGCGCACGCGCGCCGGGTCTCGATCGGGATCGTCGCCGAGCGTGCTCATGAGCGGACCCTAGGCGCACCACGGGGCCGATCGGCCGCGCCACGCTCGAACCTCGAGTCGCGGCCGTTTGCGGCGAGCACGGACGAAGGGGCGCGGCCCACGTGGCCGCGCCCCTCCATCCGTCCTGCGCTACTCGTTGCCGATGCGCTTGTCGATCTGCTCGCGAGCATTCTGGATCGCGTCCGAGTGCTTGCCGCCCGTGACGTCGTCGATCTTGCCTGCGACGGCGTCGAGGACGGTGTCGCTGACCTCCTCGGCCTTCTCGCTCTGCAGGGCCTCCTCGATCTGCCCCTTGTTCTCCTCCACGAAGCCCTGCGCCTTCTTGGCGAGGTCGTCGAGCGCGCCCATGCTGACTCCTTCGGTCGGTGCCGCGGCTCACGACGAACGGCGGCCTGGGGGAGAGGCTATGCCCGGCCCGCGCCGAGCGGTAGGGCGGATGCGCGGACGCGGCGGCAGCAGGTCGCGCAGCTGGGCTGCCGCGTCGGTCACGCGTGCGCACGCGTCGAGAGAACGCTCGGGGAGGTCGGGCAGGTCGTAGCCCGCGTCGAGGCCGACGTGGCAGATCTCGATGCGCGCGAGGGCGGCGTCGAGCTCGTCGCGGAGCGCGCTGCCGGCGACGGCAGGGGCGGGAGCGCGCCGCACTGCCGCACGCAGCTGCCTGGACCGCTCGACCAGCGTCGCCGCGAGCGCAGGGCCCTCGAGCACCTCGTCCGTCCGGGTGCAGGTCAGCGCTGCCTCGGGCGCGTGGCACGAGCGCAGGGCTGCCGTCACGTGCGCGAGATGCGTCGCGAGTCCTCGCAGCAGCGCGCGGCGGGATGCGTTCGACGAGCGCGATGGGGCGTCGAGGTCGTCGAGGTCGCGCACCGTCGCCGCCAGGCGATCTAGCGCGGCGCCGATCGCCGCGACGAGGGCGTCGATCGCGTCGTCGCTCATGCCGCGACCGCCGCGCGCGCGACGGACGACGGGATGCGCTGCACAGTGCTCCAGGAAGTGTGTGGTTCGGCGGCCGAATCACCTGCAGCGCACCGACGTGGCCCGCGATCCCAGGAATCCAGCGGCCTCATCCTATCGAGACGATCGTGCGAGATGCTTCGCGTGCCGAGGCATCGACCCGCGCGCTGTGGCGACGTCAGGGCGACGTCGAGGCACGAGTCCTATCGTGTGCGCGTGGATCCGCTCGCGTTCGCCATCGCCCTCATGGTGCTCGGCGCGCTGCTCGTCGTGGCCGGGCTGCTGCTGCGCCCCATCTGGCGCGCGCTCGTCGCCCCGCTCTACCGTCGCCCCGACGCGCAGGAGCCCTCGCCGCTCGGCTGGCGCCTGCGCACCGCCATCCTCGTCGTCGGCGGCATCGCGACGATCGTCGGCGGAGCGCTGCTCGCGAGCGACCTCGCCGGGCGGACCGCGGAGGTGGAGCCGGCAGCGAGCGTGGCGACGTCCGCCGGCGAGGCACCCGACGCGTGCGCGTCGATCGTCGAGGCCGTCGCGCGGCCGGCCTCGCTGGACCTCGCCGACGCCGCGATCGCGGAGGCGGCAGCCGACGCCGGGTACGAGGTCGACCGGGAGTCGAGCGAGACGGAGGAGACGCTGCCGCAGCCGAGCGGCGAGGCCACGGTCGTCGTGCTCCAGACCAGGTGGACGGTGCTCGACGGCGACGCCGAGGTGGCGGCCTTCACCTGGACGAGCGACGCGGCGGGCGGCAGCGCGCGCTTCGACGCCGAGCCCTGCGACTGAGTCGCTCCGTTGCCGCGCGGACCCGAGCGCGTGCCCGTCGCGGCGTCGCTTGCACCGCATCCGGCGCTTGTCCAGCCCCACCGCCTGTGCGGCGCGCCGCGCTCGGTCGACCGTAGCGTCGAGGCATGCCGAAGCACGCCGCGTCGCCCGTCGATCCCGACGACCTGCCTGCGGAGCCGACCGTGACGCGCACCGACGACCCGCGACGCATCCTCGTGCTCGGCGCGACGGGCTACCTCGGCGGGCGGCTCGCGCCGCGACTCGTCGATCGCGGGCACACGGTGCGCGTGCTCGCGCGCAGCCCGCAGCGGCTCGCGGAGGTGCCCTGGGCGAAGGACGTCGAGGTCGTGGAGGGCGACCTCGCGGACCTCGACGCCGTGCGCGACGCGATGGAGGGCATGGAGGTCGTCTACCACCTCGTGCACTCCATGTCCGCAGGCGGCGACTTCGAGACCGAGGAGGCGCAGGAGGCGCGCAACGTCGCCCGCGCCGCGAAGGACGCCGGCGTGCGCCGCATCGTCTACCTCGGCGGGCTGCATCCCAAGGGTGAGCTCTCCCGGCACCTGCGCTCGCGCGTGAAGGTCGGCGAGATCCTGCTCGCCTCCGGCGTGCCGACGCTGGTGCTGCAGGCGGGCATCGTCATCGGATCCGGATCGGCCTCGTTCGAGATGATCCGACACCTCACGGAGGTGCTGCCCTACATGCCCGCGCCCAGGTGGGTGCGCAACTTCGTGCAGCCGATCGCGGTGCGCGACGTCATGCACTACCTCATCGCGGCCGCGACGCTGCCGGACGACGTGCACGGCGCCTACGACATCGGCGGCCCGGACGTGCTGCGCTACGGCCAGATGATGAACGGCTACGCGGTCGAGGCGGGCCTGCGCCAGCGGCCCATCGCGTCGTTGCCGGTGCTCACGCCGTGGCTCGCCTCGCACTGGGTGAACATCGTCACGCCCGTGCCGCGGCAGATCGCGGTGCCGCTCATCGGCTCGCTCGTGCACGACTGCGTCATGCACGACCATCGCATCGACGACGTCATCCCGCCGCCCGCCGAGGGCCTCGTGCCCTACCGCCGCGCCGTCGCGCTCGCCCTCACGCGCGAGCGTGACGCGGAGGTCGAGACCTCCTGGCGCGACGCATCCGGCGACGACGCGCCGCCGTCGGACCCGCTGCCGTCGGATCCGGAGTGGGCGGGCACGATCGTGCGCACCGACGAGCGCGAGCGCGACTCGTCGGCGCCGCCCGAGGCCGTGTGGCAGATGATCGAGGGCATCGGGGGCGAGAACGGCTGGTACTCGATGCCGCTGCTGTGGGCGGCGCGCGGGTGGATGGATCGCTTCGTCGGCGGCGCCGGGCTCGCTGGTCGCCGCGACCGCAAGCGCATCCGCGTCGGCGAGCAGGTCGACTGGTGGCGCGTGGAGGACCTGCAGCGCGGGCGGTCGCTGCGGCTGCGCGCCGAGATGCGCGTGCCCGGACGCGCGTGGCTCGAGCTGTCGGTCGAGCCGCGCGGCGACGGCAGCACGTATCGGCAGCGCGCGGTCTTCTTCCCGAAGGGGCTCTCGGGCCGGCTCTACTGGGCCGTCCTCATCCCCTTCCATCACTTCATCTTCCAGGGCATGGCGGAGCGCATCACGGCCGAGGCCGAGCAGCTCGCCACCGTGTCCTCCGATCCCGGCGACACGGGCGCGCACGGCGTTCGCGACGAGGGCGCCGCGGGCGAGCCGCGGTAGCGTGGCGGGATGGAGGAACCGGTCGAGCTCGTGGTGCTGGTCGACGACGACGGCACGCCCATCGGCAGCCATCCGAAGGCCACCGTCCACACGACGGACACCCCGCTCCACCTCGCGTTCTCGTGCCACGTGCGCAACGAGGCCGGCGAGGTGCTCGTCTCCCGTCGTGCGCTGACGAAGCGCACGTGGCCGGGGGTGTGGACGAACGCCTTCTGCGGGCATCCCGCGCCCGGCGAGGACATGGAGGAGGCGGTGCGCCGTCGCGCTCGCGACGAGCTGGGGCTCGAGCTCGGTCCGCTCGCGTCGATCCTCCCCGACTTCCGCTACCGCGCCGTCGATGCGGGCGGCATCGTCGAGCACGAGATCTGCCCCGTGTTCGAGGCCGTCGCGCTCGCCGAGCCGCTGCCCGACCCCGACGAGGTCGCGGAGGTCGCCTGGGTGGCGCCCGCCGCCCTCCGCGCCGCCGTCGCCGGGGCGCCGTTCGCGTTCAGCCCGTGGCTCGTCTGGCAGCTCGAGGAGCTCGGCCGGGACCTCGCCGCGGAGCCCGCGTGACCGCCGTCGGGAGGCGGTGATGGCCGAGGAGACCGGGCTCGAGCTCTACGCCCGCACCGCGCGCCGCTCGGCCGCTCTCGTCATCCGCGACTACTCGACGTCCTTCGGCCTCGCGTCGCGGCTGCTGACGCCCGAGGTCCGTTGGCAGATCGGTGCGATCTACGGCGTCGTGCGCCTCGCGGACGAGGTCGTCGACGGCCCGGCGGAGGCGGCGGGCGTGCCGGTCGACGAGCGCCGCACGATGCTCGATGCGCTCGAGCGCGAGGTCGAGGCCTCGCTCGAGCGTCGCTTCTCGACGAACCTGCTCGTGCACGCGTTCCAGGACGCCGCGTCGGTCGCCGCGTTCGGTCCCGAGCTCACGCGCCCCTTCTTCGCCTCCATGCGCCGCGACCTCGACCCCGTCGACCTCACCGACGAGGCCGAGCTCGACGCGTACGTGTACGGCTCGGCCGAGGTCGTCGGGCTCATGTGCCTCGCGGCGTTCCTCGCGGACGCTCCGCCGCCCGCCGACGTGCGCGAGCGGCTCGACGAGGGTGCGCGCGCCCTCGGCTCGGCCTTCCAGCGCGTCAACTTCGTCCGCGACCTCGCGGCGGATGCCGACGGCCTCGGCCGCCGCTACCTGCCGCAGCTCGACCCCGCGCATCCGACCGAGGAGGCGAAGCACGCCGTGCTCGACCGCATCGACGCCGACCTGGCGACCGCCGAGGCGACCCTGCCGCTGCTCCCGCGCGACGCGCGGCGCGCCGTGGGTGCCGCGCACGGGCTCTTCGCCGCGCTGTCGCGCCGCCTGCGCACGACGCCCGCCGATCGGCTGCGCCGAGAGCGCGTCCGTGTGCCGGGGCCCGAGAAGCTGCGCATCCTCGCCGCGGCGGCGGTGCGCTGATGGTCGGCGCACGTCGCACGGGGGCGCACGCGCGCCGTCGCGCCGTCGTCATCGGCGGCGGCATCGCGGGGCTGCACTCCGCCGCCCTCCTCGCGCGCGACGGCCATGACGTGACGCTGCTCGAGCAGCGCGACGCGGTCGGCGGTCGCATGGGCACGTGGCGCAGCGAGGGGTTCACCTTCGACACGGGGCCGTCGTGGCTGCTCATGGGCTCCGTGTTCGAGCATGCCTTCCGCATGCTGGGCACGACGATGGAGCGCGAGCTCGACGTCGTACGACTCGACCCCGCATACCGCGTGTGGCATGAAGGGGGCGCGCCGATCGAGCTGCGCTCGGAGCGCGCCGATGCCGAAGCGACGTTCGAGGCGATCGAGCCCGGCGCAGGCGCTGCGCTCGGCGCGTACCTCGACTCGGCGGAGCGCGTCGCCGAGCTCGCGGTCGGCGGCCTGCTCTACAACCGGTTCGAGTCACCCGCATCGCTGCGCGGCACGGGCGTCGTCGGCGAGGCGGCGACGCTGACGCGCCTGCTGCTCGAGCCGCTCTCGCGCCGCATCGAGCGCACGGTGCACGACGAGCGGCTGCAGCAGATCCTCGGCTACCCCGCCGTCTTCCTCGGCACGAATCCGTATGCGGCACCGAGCATGTACCACCTCATGAGCCACTTCGACCTCGTCGACGGCGTCGGCTATCCCGTCGGAGGGTTCGGCACGATCGTCGACGCGTTCGCGCGGCTCGCGCGAGCGCACGGCGCGACGATCGAGACGAACGCGCGCGTCACGAGCATCCGCGTCGTCGACGGCCGTGCCGTGGGCGTCGAGGTCGACCGAGGGGCCGGTACGGAGTCGCTCGACGCGGACGTCGTCGTCGCCGCATCCGACATGCACGCGCTCGAGACGCGACTGCTGCCCGAGCGCTTCCACGCCCATGGCGAGCGCCGCTGGGAGCGGGCGACGCCCGGGCCGAGCGCCGTGCTCGTGCTGCTGGGCGTCGAGGGTCGCCTGCCCGAGCTCGCCCACCACTCGCTGCTGTTCACGAAGGACTGGCGCACGGGCTTCCAGGCGCTCGACGGCACCGTGCCGTGGCCGGGCGGCGACGCGAACATCTACGTGTGCGCGCCGAGCCGCACCGACGCGACCGTGGCACCGGAGGGCTCGGAGAACCTCTTCGTGCTCGTGCCGCTGCCCGCGGACGCCTCCATCGGCCACGGCGGCATCGACGGCGCCGGCGACGCCGCCGTCGAGCGCATCGCCGACGACGCCATCGCGCAGATCGCATCCTGGACGGGCGCGACCGATCTCGCAGACCGGATCCGCGTGCGCCGCACGATCGGCCCGGCGGACTTCGTCGAGTGGTTCGACGCCTGGCGCGGCACCGCGCTCGGGCCGGCGCACACGCTGCGGCAGTCGGCCTTCCTGCGCGGCTCGACGGCGTACAAGGGCGTCGACGGGCTGCTCACCGCCGGCCAGTCGACCGTGCCCGGCATCGGCATGCCCATGTGCCTCATCTCGGCGGAGCTCGTGCTGAAGCACGTGCGGGGCGACCGCTCGGTCGGCCCGCTGCCCGAGCCGCCGCTCGACGAGGAGGAGCGCGCGGAGGGCACCGCCTCGTGACGCTGCTGTCGTTCGCCTACCTCGGCGCGCTGCTGGCGTCGATGGGGGGCGTGGCCCTCCTCGACCGCCGCTGGCGGCTCGCGCTGTGGCACGATCCGCGGCGCACGCTCGCCGCCGTCGCCGCGTCGACGCTCGTGCTGCTCGTCTGGGATCTCGTCGCGATCTCGATCGACCTGTTCCGTCTCGGCGAGAGCGCAGGCATGACCGGCATCGAGCTCGCGCCGCACCTGCCGATCGAGGAGCCCGTCTTCCTCGTCTTCCTCTCCTACCTCGCGATCGTCGCGTGGCGCGGGGCGATGCGCGTCCTCGCGGCGCGGCGACCGCGCACGGGGCCGGCGTCGTGACCTACCTGCTGCTCATCGCGATCTTCGGCGCCGCATCCCTCGCGCTGCTGCTCGTCGCGCGTCGTCGGCTCGCGCCCCGATCCGTGCAGGCGCTGCTCGCCGCGTTCGTCGCGCTGTCGGTGCTGACGATCGTCTTCGACTCGCTCATGATCGCCGCCGACCTGTTCTCGTACGGCCCCGGCACGACGGGCATCCTGCTGTGGCTCGCGCCGATCGAGGACCTCGCCTACCCTGCGGTCGCGCTGCTCGTCGGCGTCGCGGTGTGGTCGCTCGTGCCTGCCAGGCCGCGCGCGGGCACGGCGGACGAGGCAGAGGAGCGGGCGTGATCGGTCGGCTCGTCGCATCCTCGCGGCCGCTGTCCTGGATCAACACGGCCTTCCCGTTCGCTGCGGCGTACGTGATCGCCACGGGCCGCATCGACGTCGCGCTCGTCGTCGGCACCGTCTTCTTCCTCGTGCCGTACAACCTCGCGATGTACGGCATCAACGACGTCTTCGACTACCCCTCCGACCTGCGCAACCCGCGCAAGGGTGGCGTCGAGGGCGCGCTGCTCGCGCCCGAGCTGCATCGCCCGACGCTCGTCGCCTCCGCCGTCGTGTGCGCGCCGTTCGTCATCGCGCTCGTCGTGCTCGGGTCGTGGCCGTCGTGGATCGTGCTCGCGGTGAGCCTCGCAGCGGTCGTCGCGTACTCGGCGCCGCCGCTGCGCACGAAGGAGCGGCCCTTCCTCGACTCGATGACCTCGTCGACCCACTTCGTCTCGCCCGCGGTCTACGGCCTCGTGCTCGCGGGTGCCACCTGGACGCCGCAGCTCGTCGCACTGCTCGCCGCGTTCTTCCTCTGGGGCATGGCGAGCCACGCGTTCGGGGCCGTGCAGGACGTCGTGCCGGACCGCGAGGGCGGCATCGCGTCGATCGCGACGGTGCTCGGCGCCGCCCGCACGACGCGGCTCGCGATCGGGCTGTGGATCGGGGCGGGCGCGCTCATGCTGCTCACGGGCTGGCCGGGCGTCGTCGCCGCGGTGCTCGCCGTGCCGTACGTCATCGCCGCGTGGCCGTACCGATCGGTGTCGGATGCCGACTCGGGTCGTGCGAACGGCGGTTGGCGCTGGTTCCTCGGCATCAACTACGCGTGCGGCTTCGTCGTCACGATGCTCTGCATCGCATACGCGCTCACCCGCTGAGGGGCGCGGCTGCCGTCAGCCGAGCACGACCTCCGCCTCCCTCGGACCACCGCACTGCTCGGATCCGCCGACGCGCTCCCAGTCGGGCGTCACCTCCCCCTCGTCGAGCACGACGCCGTCGGACGCGACGAGCCGATACGCGACGACCTCGCCGCCGGTCATGATCGTGACCGACCAGCCGTCGACGCCGTCGCCCTCGAGCATCCAGATGCCGTCGTCGGCCCTTGCGGGCTCGTCGGGCGTCGGCGTCGCCGTCACGCAGTCGAGGGTCTCGCAGACCACGATCGGCTCGTCGGCCGGCAGGTCGTCGCGCGCCCGCGGCGAGCACCCCTCGGTGACGCAGAGCTCGAGGGCGATGTCGTCGCGCGGCTCGGCGAGCTCGACCGTGAGCGTCGACGAGTACCCGACCGTCGGGCAGGCGAGGGGCGCGGAGCAGGAGGCCGTCGACGTCGCGGCCAGCGCCATCGCTGCGAGCCCGATCGTGCGCATCCCGTGTGCCATGCAGCGAGGCTACGGGCGTCGACTGGACGCTCGGTGGCGGTCAGCGGCGCTCGTAGCGCCACCGCGGCTCGGCCGTCAGCAGCCGGTGGCGCGGGCCGTCGAGCGTCTCGTCGGCCCCGTCGTAGGCCTCGTCGCCGTGCCACAGGAATCGAGCGCCGGCGGCGTCGTGCCGCGTCACGTACCGGTCGACGCCCGCTGCGCGCACGCCCTCGAGCGCGTCGTCGACGGATGCGGCGCCCACGAGCGCGTGCAGCGTGACCCACGTGGGCGGGAAGAGCAGCAGATCGCCCTCCGCGTGGGCGTCGAGCGCATCCTCGGGGCGCAGCCACCGGTGCTCCTCGATCTCGCCCGGATTCGCCGCGACCTCCGCCTGCGGCGCCCGCGCGAGGAAGAACCACGTGCGGTAGCGCCTGCTCGTCTCCTCGGGCGGGGTCCAGTGCGACAGGGCGGCCAGGTCGCCGGCCGCGAGCTCGAGGCCCGTCTCCTCGCGCGTCTCGCGGATGGCGGCCGACAGCGCCCGCGCATCCTCGTCGTCGCCGGCGTCCGACTCGTCGACGCGGCCGCCGGGGAAGACCCAGGCCCCGGCGAAGGAGCCGCGGTCGGGGCGACGCAGCAGCAGCGCCTCGGTGCCGGGCAGCACGGGGTCGTCGGCGTCGCGCAGCAGCACGACCGTCGCGGCGGCGGGCAGAGCGTCGTCGGCGTCGACCATGCCGCCCACGCTACCCGCGCAGCGACGGCGCGGGACTCGCCGGGTCGGCGGCGCGACCGGTGCGACGCGCCGAGAACCAACGCCGCGACGGCGGCAGCCACAGCAGCAGGGCTCCCACGACGATCGGCGCCGCGACGAACCACGACTGCCCGTGCTGCAGCAGCGTGATGCCCGCGAACGCGGCGGCGACCACCACGAGCAGCGGACGCGACCATCCGCGCCGGCGGATGGCCGCGACGATCGCGCACACGGCCGCCGCGGCGGTCACGGCGGCAGCGACGAGGCGGGCCAGGGCGGACCCCTCGTCGGGCTCGCCCAGCGCGAAGATGCCCTCGACCACGGCGATGGCTCCGGCGACGTACGAGGCGAGGGCGACGCCGAGCGCCGCGACCACGATCCCGACGACGACCTGCCACGGCGCGCGAGGCCGACGAGGGGAGGTCGATGCATCGTCCATCCAGACAGCGAAGCAGCGCTGCCCGCGAGTCGACTGGATGCGCCCAGCCGGGACCCATCGCCGACCCATCGACGCCGCACGCGCGCCGCATGGCCGCGGGGATAGCGTGGATGCATGGTGGCCAACGTCGGCATCCGCCGCATCCTCGCGCCGAACCCCTCGGCCATGACGCTCGACGGCACGAACACGTGGATCGTCGGCGACATGCGCGGCGTCGTCGTGGTCGATCCCGGCCCGCGCAACGCCGCCCACGTCGCGACGCTCGCGAGCCTGCCCGTGCGCCTCGTCGTCGTGACGCACCACCATCACGACCACACCGACGCCGCGATCGAGCTCGCCGAGCGCGTGGGCGTGCCGCTGCGCGGTCTCGACGAGGCGTGGTGCGTCGGCGCGGACCCGCTCGTCGACGACGAGGTGCTCGACGTGATCGAGGCGCCCATCCGCGTCGTCGCCGCGCCCGGCCACACGGCCGACTCGATCGCGCTGTGGATCGAGCACCACGGCGAGCACGGCGCGATGGTGACGGGCGACACGATCCTCGGCCGCGGCACGACCGTCATCGCGCAGCCCGACGGCTCGATCGACGACTACCTCGCGACGCTCGATCGCCTCGAGTCGTTCGGCGACGCTCGCGTGCTGCCCGGCCACGGCGACGAGCTGCCATCGCTCGCGGGCGTCGTGCGCGCCTACCGCGAGCATCGCCTCCAGCGACTCGCCGAGGTGCGCCAGGCGCTCTCACGGCTCGGCGCGGACGCATCGGTCGAGGACGTGGCGAACCTCGTCTACGCCGACGTGCCGTCGTCGGTGCGCGCGGCGGTGGAGGCATCGGTCGCGGCGCAGCTCGCCTACCTGCGGCGCTGACCGCCGCGAGATCGCGCGGGCCGCCTCGGGCAGCCCGCGCGACGTCGCAGGCGGATCAGTCGGGTGCGTCGAGCTGCGGGTCGTCCGAGGTGTCTGCCGTGCCGGTGCCGGCGTCCTCGACGGGCTGCCCCGTGTCGTCCGTGCCTGCGCCGCCCTCGCCATCGAGGTCCGTCGCCGCGGCACCCTCCTGCGCGGCGGGGCCCGCGGCCTCGTCGGACTCGTGCTCGTCGGTCAGGGCCTCGACCTCGCTGGGCTCGTCCTGCGGTCGTGCGTCGCTCATCGCGTCGCTCCTCTCGATCGGTCGTCGGCTCCGCGGCGCGGGCCGGACGTCAGCCGGACTTCCTGCGGTGCACGCGCTTCTGCACCGCGGGGCCCGTGTGGGCGGCGTGGATGGGTCCGGCGGGCTGGCCCTGGCCGTGGTGCTGCTGGCCCTTCTTGGCGAGCGCCTCGCGGAACTTGCGCCGCTGCGCCTCCTCGGGCGTCTCCGAGCCCTCGGGGGTGTCGGGCGGGGTCTCTACGGCATCGGCGTCGGTCATGTCCCCACCCTCCCACCGACCGGCGGGCGCCGCCACCGGGTGGCGTCAGGCGTCGCGCCACCATCCATCCGCCGGCGACGCGGGCAGGTGCCGCTTGTGCCGCGTGCGGTCGTAGCGCTCCTCGATGCGGGCGGCGACGTCCTCGGCCACCTCTCGACCCTCGAGGTAGGCGTCGATGTCGGCGTAGGTGAGCCCGAGCTCATGCTCGTCGGCCTGCCCCGGCGCATCGTCGAGCAGGTCGGCGGTCGGCGCCTTCGTCACGAGGTGCGCGGGCGCGCCGAGGTGCTCGAGCAGCGCGCGACCCTGCCCCTTCGTGAGCCCGGTGAGCGGCGTCACGTCGGCGGCGCCGTCGCCGTGCTTCGTGAAGAAGCCCGTGACCGCCTCGGCGGCGTGGTCGGTGCCGACGACGAGCAGGCCGGACGCGCCGGCCAACGCGTACTGCACGACCATGCGCACGCGCGCCTTGACGTTGCCGCGCGCGAAGTCGTCGAGCGGATCGCCCTCGCCCTCGGCGACGGCGCGGACGATGCCCGCGACCCCGGGCTCGACGTCGATCGCCATCGCCTCGTCGGGCTCGACGAACGCCATGGCCGAGCGTGCGTCGTCCTCGTCGGCCTGGCGGCGGTACGGCAGGCGGACGCCGACGAGCCGCGCCTCGCGCCCGCCCTCGCGGAGCCGGTCGACGGCGAGCGCGCACAGCCGGCCGGCGAGCGTCGAGTCCTGACCGCCGCTGATGCCGAGCACGAATCCGCGGGCGCCGGATGCCACGGCGTAGTCGTGCAGGAAGGCGACGCGGCGCTCGATCTGCTCGGCCACGTCGATCGGATGCTCGACGTGCAGCGCCGCCGCGATCGCGCGCTGCCGGGTCGTCGCCTCGCGCTCAGCCATGCCGCACCTCCTGCGCGCCGTCGAGCGCTCGCAGCAGCACGCGCATGCCGTGCTCGACCGACGCATCGACGATCTCGGGCGCGTCGCCGTCGAACGCGTGCTCCTCGGCGATCGACCCGTCCGGCGTCGCGCAGGCGATGAGGACCGTGCCGACCGGCTGCCCCTCCTGCCGGTCGGGGCCGCCCACGCCCGTGATGCCGAGCCCGACGTCGGCACCGAGCAGCCGCCTGGCCGCATCCGCCATCTGCGTCGCGCACTCGCGCGAGATCACCGGGCCGTCGACCGCGAGCAACGACCGCTTCACCTCGGTGCCGTAGGCGACGATGCCGCCGCGCAGCCACTCGCCCGATCCCTCGCTCGTCGCCAGCGCATCCGTGAGCAGGCCGCCCGTGAGCGACTCGGCAACGCCGACGCTCAGGCCGTCCTCCTGCACGCGGCGCGCGATGCGCTCCTGGAGGTCCTCGTCGAAGTCGGGCACGGCATCCTCGCTCTCGTCTCGCCGGCGATCGGGCCGGGAGCGTCAGCGTCGCGCCGACCGACCGTGCGCGACCAGCGGGTTGAGGCGCGGGCGCCCAGTCCGCTACGCGTCCGAGCGCGCCGCACGGTCGCCGGCAGCGGCCGAGATGGCGCGCAGGAAGACCGTGAGCCAGACGAAGATGAGGCCGCACGCGGCGAACTCGAAGCCCGTGAAGTTGTAGTAGCCGAACGGGATCCAGAGCAGGAGGGCGCCGATCGTCGCAGCCACGAGCACGATGGAGGCGACGTGCACGCCGCGCGGGAGCCGGGGAGCCAGGCGCGGCATGAGCGCGCAGAGGATGCAGAACACGAGCACCATGCCGGCGGCGAGCCCGATGTGGAGCAGCTCGGCGACGTCGACCTGCACGACGCCCGTCAGCAGCATGAGCAGCCCGACGAGGGCGAGGAGCCGACCGACCCAGGGCGCACGCTCACCGGCGTCGATCGCGCGCTCGAGGTCGTGGCCGACGTAGGCGGCCATCGTCATGACGAGCAGGCCCGACACGATGAGGGTCGCGTTGAACGCGAAGCCCGAGATGCCGCCGCCGGCGCCGAGCGACGAGAAGTGCACCTGCCACCAGGCGTCGTCGGATGCGGTGAGCATCGAGAACAGCACACCGACCGCGAGGAACGACGGCGCGAGGGCGCCGAGCACCGCGGTGTCGACCTGCTCGCCGAGGAGCCGCGCGAGGTAGGCGGCGCCCGCGCAGGCGAGGGCGACGGCGATGGCGCCCGCCACGCCGTCGAGCTCGAGACCGACGAAGCCCTCCTGGAAGACGAGCCCGAGCGCCTGCACGGCGATGTACGCGAAGCCAGCGCAGACGACCGTCAGCGAGGCTGCCGCCGTCATGCGCACGAGCCGCGTCACCCTCGTCGACCCGGCGACGTGCACGCGCCACGACGAGCGGAGGAAGGCGATCGCGAACGTCGTCGCCGCCGTGCCCGCCGCGAGGATCGACGCGACGGTCGCGACGGTGAGGCCGGCGGCATCCGTGGCATCGGGACCGCCGTCGGGCGCTGCCGAGATCGGCCGCGTGTCGCCGAGCAGCACGACGAGGCCGACGACGAGGCCGACGGCGGCGGCGACGAGCGCGGCGAGCACCGCCTCGAGCTCCTGGCGCGAGCGGGGGCCGAGATCGCTCGTCGCGAGCGCCCGCCGCAGCGGCTCGAGCGGCGAGCGGGTCACGCGGGGTTCGCGAGCAGCAGGCGCTCGGCGCGGGGCAGCCGCAGCAGGGCGGCGGCGGGCACGAGCAGCTTCGCGGCGCGGATGCCGGCGCCGATCACGACCTCGCCCGCATCCGCCACCGCGTCGTCGACGAGGATCGGCCAGTCGGGCAGGCCGATGGGCGTGATGCCGCCGAACGCCATGCCGGTGTCGCGCACGGCGTCGTCCATGGGTGCGAACGACGCCTTGCGCGCGTCGAGCATGCGCCGCACGACGCCGTTGACGTCGGCGCGATGCGTCGCGAGCACCATGACGGCGGCGGTTCGCACGTCGTCGCCGCGACGGCCCGCGACGATGACGCAGTTGGCGCTCGCCGACAGCGCGACGTCGTACGCCTCGCAGAACGCCGCGGTGTCGGCGAGGGACGCATCGATGGGGGCGACGAGCGCCTCCGGCACGGCGTCGATGGCGGCGGCGACGGCGGGCGCGAGGAGCTCGGGATGCTCTGCTGCCGGCCGCCAGTCGAGAGTGCCGCGGGCGCTCGGGCTCATGCGGCGAGCCTAGCCGCGGTGCGCACGGTCGCTCGTCGGTCCGCCGCGCCTCCCTCCGCCGCGGGCGCGGGTCCGCGCGGGAGGGTGGCCCCCGCTCGCGCGACCCGCCACGGGGATCCGGGCCGGATGGCTCACGGGGACGGTGGACGGACACGTCGAGGGATCGAGGACACCGTGTACTTCCACCTGCAGCAGCTCATCCATCCGATCGTCGAGGACGAGCCGGATCCCGCAGCGGCGAACGCGCTGCAGGAAGGGCTCGGCGGCCAGTTCGGCGAGATGCGCACGATGATGCTCGGGGTCGACTGGCGCACCTCGCTGCCGATCCCGAAGACGAACGCCGAGGCCTTCCCCGAGGTCAAGCGGCTCGTCGACCTCGGGCTGCAGTCGAAGAGCTACTCCTTCGACCTCGGCGACCAGTCGGAGGCCGGTCGCATCTTCCAGGGCGCCTCGCCGTCGAACGACGGCACCGATCTCACGGCGACGGAGCAGGCGCCCGAGGGCGGTCCCATGACGATCGCACCCGAGCGGCCGGAGGAGTTCGCCCCCGGTGCGGACGCCGACCTGCGCGCGCTCATCGAGGCGACCGCCGAGATGGAGATGGCCGACATCGACATGACCTTCGGCGCCCTCAAGGGCTGACCGCGCATCCACGCCTCGCACCACCCACCACGACACGAAGGAGCAGGACATGGCCAAGGACGTCATCGAGAAGGCCGCGACCTTCGACCCCATCGCGCTCGCCCACGGGCTGGGCGTGCGCAGCCAGCATGCGTACCTCGCCGGGTTCGCGTCCGTCGGCCTGTCGTTCACGACGTGGCTCATCTCGCGCGGCAAGCCCGACGACGATCGCGCGCAGTCCGACCGATGGGGCATCTTCACCGGTCACTGGGCGCCGACGTTCTTCCTCATCGGCCTCGCGCTGAAGAAGGAGGAGCGCTAGCCGCAGCGCACGACGCAGGGCTCGACCGGTCGGTCGAGCCCTGCGTCGTGCGTCAGGACGGGGACGGCTCAGGGAAAGGTCACGCCTGCGAGCTCCTGCGAGACGTCCCACATGCGCGCCGCATCCGACTCCGACCGCAGCGACGGGAAGAGCGGCTGCAGGGCAGGGGCACCGCCGACGCGGCCCGGGCCGCGCGGGCTCCACAGCTGGCCGGCCTCCACGTCGGGCGACGTCGCGGCCACGAGCGCGGGCAGCATGGCCGTCTCGGGCGTGCCGACGAGGATGCCGCGGACCGACAGCGCCCGGATCACGCGCACCTGCGGCGTATCCGTCGCGCGCCCGACCTCGGGTCGCGCAGCGAGCAGGCTCGTCGGCGCGACGCCCGGATGCGACAGGACGCTCGTGATCCCCCACCCGTGCCGCTCGGACCGGCGTGCGAGCTCGAGGCCGAAGAGGCCGTACGCGATCTTCGACTGCCGGTAGGCGGCCATGCCGTCGTAGTCGCGGGTCCACTGCAGGTCGTCCCAGCGGATGCTGCCGCGGGCGGCCGCGATGCTCAGCTGCGACACGACACGTGCGCCGCCGTCGCGCAGCAGCGGCAGCAGGTGCGCGACGAGCGCGACGTGCCCGAGGTGGTTCGTGCCGAGCTGCAGCTCGAAGCCGTCGGCGGTCGTCTGCCGCTCGGGCGGCGTCATGACGCCGGCATTGCCGACGAGCACGTGGATGGGCTCGCCCGTCGCCCGCAGCGTCTCGCCGAGCGCCGCGACGGACGCGAGCGACGACAGGTCGAGGTCGAGCAGCGTGAGCCTCGCTCCGGGCACGGCGGCGCGGATGCGGGTCGCGGCGGCGTCGCCCTTCGTGCGATTGCGCACGGGCAGCAGCACGTCGGCCCCGGCGCGGGCGAGGCGCTCGGCGAGCCTCAGGCCCATGCCGTCGCTGCCTCCCGTCACGAGGGCGCGGCGGCCGGTCAGGTCCGGGACGGACACGTCGATGGTGCGTGGCATGGGTGGACTCCTCGTCGTCGCATCCACCCTCGCGCCGTCGCCGACGCGCATCCAGGGATCGCCGATCCGTGGATGCGCGACGGCGCCGTGGGCCAGGATCGTGGGCATGGACCTCGACCGCGCCGGCCTCGCCGACTTCCTGCGCACGCGTCGCGCGGCGCTGCAGCCGGAGGACGTCGGCCTGCCGCGCGGTCGCCGCCGCCGCACCGAGGGGCTGCGGCGCGAGGAGGTCGCGGCGCTCGCGCACATGAGCGCCGACTACGTCGCGCGCCTCGAGCGCGAGGTGGGGCCGCAGCCGTCACCGCAGATGCTCTCGTCGATCGCGCAGGGCCTGCACCTGTCGCGCATCGAGCGCGACCATCTCTTCCGTCTCGCGGGCCATGAGCCGCCGGCGGCCGGCGTCGAGGGCGAGCACGTCGCACCCGGCCTGCAGCGCGTGCTCGATCGGCTCGACGACACCCCCGCCGAGATCGTGACCGAGCTGGGGGAGACGCTGCGGCAGACGCGCATGGGCGTGGCGCTGCTCGGAGACCTCACCGGGCTGCGCGGTCCCGAGCGCTCGCTCGGCTACCGCTGGTTCATGACGCCCGGCGCTCGCGATCGGCACCCCGCGGAGGATCACGGCTTCTATTCGCGGATGTACGCCGCGGGGCTGCGCGAGCTCACCGCTCGCCGAGGACCGGGCTCGCGCGCGGCGGCGTACGCGGAGCTGCTGCTCGAGCGCTCGGAGGAGTTCCGCGAGCTCTGGCAGCGGCACGAGGTCGGCATCCGACCCCGTGAGGTCAAGCGATTCGTGCACCCCGAGGCCGGCGAGCTCGAGCTCGCGTGCCAGCAGCTCGTCGACCCCGCCGCATCCCACACGCTGCTCGTCTACACGGCGATCCCCGGCACGCCGAGCCATGAGCGCCTGCAGCTCCTGTCGGTGCTGGCGGATGCGGGGTCGTCGGCGGGCTGACCGCCGCCCCGCACCCCCGCCCGCGCCCGCCGTTGCGAGGTGCGCCTGCTGCACCGAGGTGCAGATCCCGACACCCCAAGCGTTGCGAGGTGCGGTTCCTGCACTGAGGTGCCGTTGCATCAGCACCCCACTGCAGCAACCGCACCTCGCAACGTCGGCGCCGCCTGCCTGGGCGCCGCCTCGCACCGGGGACGCGGAACGGGCGCGCACCCCCAGGGAGTGCGCGCCCGTTCGAGCGAGGAGGGCGTCAGGCCTTCGCGGCCTCCGACCCCGCCTTCGCCGCCTTCTCGGCGTCGGCAGCGGCCTTCGCCTCCGCCGCCTGGCGCTCCAGCAGCGCGTCGCGCTTGGCGCCGGGCACCCATCCGCCATCGACGACCTTCCGCTGGAAGATCGACGCCGCGACGACGAGCACCAGGGCGATGACGATGCAGAGGATGACGCCGAGCGTCGTGCCGCCCATGAGCGAGACGCCGATGAGCGTGCCGAACCAGCCGAAGTCGGCATCGCCGAACGTCGAGTTGGCGAAGCCGAACTCGCCGAGCACGAGCAGCAGCACCGCGGGCAGGATCGTGATGATCACGCCGTTCACGAAGCCGCCGACCGCGGCGCCGATGCGTCCGCCGGTCGAGTTGCCGAAGACGCCCGCGCCACCACCGGTGAAGAAGTGCGGCACCATGCCGGGCAGGATGAGCGCGAGGCCCAGCGCCGGGTTCAACCACACGGCGATGATGCCGAGCGTCACGAGGCCGCCGGCGAACGACGACAGGAAGCCGATGAGCACGGCGTTCGCGCCGAAGGGGAACACGATCGGGATGTCGAGGGCCGGCTTCGCGCCGGGCACGACCTTCTCGGCGATGCCCTGGAAGGCGGGCACGAGCTCGCCGAGCACGGTGCGCACGCCGTAGAGGATCACCGCGACGCCGACGCCGAACTGCAGCGCCTGCGCGAACGCGGCCATGATGAACGCGCCCGCGTCGGCCGAGCCGAACAGCTCGAGCGCCCGGTCGGGGATGGCGATGAGGCCCCAGATGGCGAAGACCTCGTAGATGAGCACCATCGACAGCGCCGTGGCGATCATCGAGTCGCGCAGGAACTTCAGCCCCTGCGGGAAGCGGATCTCCTCCGTCGAGCGGCTGCGGCGACCGGTCGCCTGGCCTGCGGCGCCGGCGGCGATGTAGCCGAGCGTGCCGAAGTGGCCGATCGCGAGCGAGTCGTCGCCGGTGATCTTCTTCATCCACGGCTGCGCAAACGCCGGCATGACGACCATGATCACGCCGAGCAGCAGCGCGCCCACGAGCACGACGAGCCAGCCGAGGTCCTCGCCGAAGCCGGTCGAGAGCACGACCGTGAGCATGAGGGCCATGAACACCATGTGGTGCCCGGTGAGGAAGATGTAGCTGAGCGGCGTGAAGCGCGCGAGCACGAGCATCACGAGGAAGCCGAGCACGAGCACGTAGGCGCTCGTCGCGCCGTACTGCTCCGATGCGATGGCCGTGATGACCTCGTTCGTCGGGATGACGCCCTGCGCGCCCGTGACGGCGAGGATGAGCTCGCCGAGCGGGCCGAGGGATGCGACGACGACGTTGGCGCCGGCACCGAGGATGAGAAAGCCGAGCGCCGCCTTGAGTCCGCCGCCGACGACCTGGCCGGCGCTGCGGCGCAGCGCGATGAGGCCGATGGCGGTGATGATGCCGATGAGGTACGCGGGCACGTTGAGGATCTGCTGCCCGATGAAGTCGAGGATGACGACGAGCCACTCCATCGCGGCTCCCTTCTGCTGTGTCTGGTGGGGGAGGTGGCTCAGCCGACGTGCGGCGTGAGCTTCTCGGTGATCTCGGCGACGCTCGTGAAGTTGTCGATCACGATGACAGTCGCGGGGACGTCGCCGATCTCGGGAGCGAGCTCGTCGGAGGTGAGCACGACGTCGGCCGTGCGGGCGGCGCCGCGGGCGGTGCCGATGTCGGCCGCCTCGACGTCGGCGTCGTCGACGCCGAGCGAGCGGAGGGCCTTCTCCGCGTTCATCTTGAGCAGCACCGAGGTGCCGATGCCCATGCCGCAGACTGCGACGATCTTCATGGGGTGCCTCTCTTCTTCGGTCGGATGGGTCGGATGCGTCAGGCGGCCGGGGCGAGCGCGGCGAGGCGCGCGCGGACGGCGGCGGGGGAGTCGGCGGCGAGCAGCGACGCGAAGGCGTCGTCGTCGGCGAGGATGCCGGCGAGCGCGGCCATGATCTCGAGGTGGCCGTCGTGGTCGGTCGCGGCGAGGCCGACGACGAGCGAGACGGGGTCGTTCGCCTTCGAGCCGAACGCGACGGGCTCGGCGAGCGTGATCCACGAGATCCCGGTGCGCTGCACCGCGGGGCTCGGTCGCGAGTGCGCGAGGGCGAAGCCGGGGGCGATGACGATGTAGGGGCCGTGCTCCTCGACGGCGGCGATCATCTCGTCGGTGTACGCGTCGGTCGTGACGCCCGTCGCGACGAGGCGGTCGCCTGCAGCGCGGATGGCTGCGCGCCAGTCGTCGGCGGCGACGCGAGTGGCGATCGCCGCCTCGGGCAGCTGCTCGGCCAGGTCCACGTGCGCTCCTTCGTCGTCCGGATGAGTCGTCCCTCGCGGGCGTGGCCGACACTACGCGAGAATCGGCACTTCTGCACACTATTGGTCGAAAGCGGGCGCGTCGAGTGACCGCGCGCGTCCGCTCCCAGGACCGATCCTTGAGGTGCGAGCGAAGCGAGCCTCGAAAGGATCCCTCCGGCTGCCGTCAGCGCGCGGGACCCTTCGAGGCTCGCCCTTCGGGCTCGCACCTCAGGGAGCGGTGGTCGGCGACCGAGATCCCGGCCGCGACCGCCGTCAGCCCGCGCGCCGACGCGTGATGCGGCTGATGCGATCGGCGTCGAACAGGGCGTCCTGCGCGAGCAGCGACGCGCCGCGCACGCCCGCCTTGGAGCCGAGACGCGAGCGCTCGACGACGAGCCCCTGCCGCGAGAAGACGTGGCTCGCGCCGAAGATCGCCCGCCGGATGGCGCCGATGAAGCGCTCGCCTGCCTCGGCGAGGTTGCCGCCGATCACGACGGCCGACGGGTTCAGCAGGCCGACGACGTCGGCGATCGCGTACCCGATGACCCCGCCGATCTCCTCGAGCGCGGCGATCGCGTCCGCATCCCCCGCGTCCACGAGCGCGACGATGTCGGCCGACGTGCGGATCCGCGCGCCGCCGCGGGCGAGCTCGTCGCGCACCGTGCCGCCGGAGGCGACGGTCTCGAGCCGGCGCAGCGGCTCGCTGAGCCGCTCTCGGATCGGCGCCGACAGCTGGCCGGCGCCGCCGCGCGAGCCGCGCAGGATCACGCCGTCCTGCACGAACGCGCAGCCCACGCCGATGCCGGCCTTCACGACGACGAGGTCGCGGTACTCCTGCCAGGCGAGGCGGGACTCGCCGACCGCGAGGATGTTGACGTCGCGGTCGACGGAGACGACGACGTCGGGCATCAGCGAGCCGAGGTAGCGCGAGATCTCGACGTCGTCCCAGCGCGGATCCAGCTGCGGCGAGCCGAGGATGCCGGTGCGCGAGTCGACGGGGCCGGGCACGCCGATGCCGATGCCGCGCACGTCGGCCGTCGATCGGCCGAGCGCCGCGAGCAGGTGCTCGAAGACCTGCATCGCCCAGTCGAAGATGTCGTCGGGGCCGTCGAAGAGGCCGATGTCCGCCTCGTCCTCGCTCAGGACCGTCGAGACGAGGTCGGTGACGCCGACCTTCGTGTGGCTCGAGCCGATGTCCATCGCGAGCAGCACGCCCGAGTCGGCGTTCACGGCGAACTCCTCGGCCGGCCGGCCGCCCCGTGAGTCCTGCTGGCCGGAGCGCACGACGATGCCGGGCTCGAGCAGCTCGTCGAGCCGCCGGCCGATCGTCACGCGCGACCAGCCGAGCCGGTCGACGAGCTCGCTGCGCGTCGTCGCCTCGCCCGAGCGGATGAGGTCGAGCACGACGCCGGAGCCCGTGGACAGGTGCTTGGGCACGCTCGGGCTCCTCTCTCGCGACGATGCTGGTGGATGCGGTCGCGTCGACTTCGGACTACTTCTATGCCAAAGTAGCGGACATGGCCGACGACGTCACCACGATCCTGCCCGACTCCGTGCGCGGAGCCCGCCACGACGCCGAGCGCCGCGCCGTCGCAGCGGCCATCGCCATCCCCGCCCACGTCGTGCAGGCCAAGGGGCACGGCCACGCGGGCACGGCGATGGCGATGGCGCCGCTCGCCCACGTGCTGTTCCAGCGCGTGCTGCGTCACGATCCGTCCGACCCGACGTGGGAAGGCCGCGACCGCTTCGTGCTGAGCGCCGGGCACGCGAGCCTCCTGCTGTACACGCAGCTGCACCTCACGGGCTACGACCTCTCGCTCGCCGACGTCGCCGCATCCCGGCAGCTCGACGCCCGCACGCCCGGCCACCCCGAGCTGCGGCACACGCCGGGCGTCGAGATGTCGACGGGTCCGCTGGGACAGGGCGTCGCCTCCGCCGTCGGCATCGCGCTCGCCGCGCGCCGCGACGAGGCGCTGCACGGTGCGGGCACGGGCGTGTTCGATCCGACGGTCTTCGTGCTCGCGGGCGACGGCTGCCTGCAGGAGGGCGTCTCGGGCGAGGCCTCGAGCCTCGCCGGCACCCTCGGCCTCGAGAACCTCGTGCTGCTGTGGGACGACAACCGCATCACGATCGACGGCGGCACCGACGTCGCGTTCTCGGAGGACGTGCGGGCCCGCTACGCCGCGTACGGCTGGCGCGTGCTCGAGATCGAGGACTTCCGCGACCTCGCCGAGATCGAGCGCGTGCTCCTCGACGCGCGCCGCCGCACGGGCCGTCCGACGCTCGTCGCGGTGCGCTCGACGATCGGCTGGCCCTCGCAGGGCGTCGGCGGCACGCCGGCCGCGCACGCGGGCGGATTCGGCGACGCGGAGGTCGCCGCGGTGAAGACGGCGCTCGGCATCGCGGCCGACGCGTCGCTCGACGATCTCGTGACGCCAGAGGTGCTCGCCGTCACGCGGCGTGCGCTCGAGCGCGGCTCCAGGCTGCACGCCGAGTGGCGCGACGCGTACGCGAGGTGGATGGAGTCGGCACCGGGCCGCGTCATGATGCGCCGCTGCTCGGGCGTCGCAGGCTGGCACGAGGACGGCGGGTTCGCCGGGCACCTGCAGATCGAGGCAGGGCTCGCCGCCCTCGACGAGGTCGAGGCGCCCGGGGAGGGCGCGTCGGTCGCGACGCGCGCGACGAACGGCATGGTGCTGCAGGGCCTGCAGGCGTGGGGCGGGCTCTACGGCGGCTCGGCCGACCTCGCGGGCTCGACGAGCGTCGCGCTGCCGGGCGAGGCGATGTCGGCGGCGAACCCGGGCGGCGCGTTCGTGCACTTCGGCATCCGCGAGCACGCGATGGCGGCGATCCTCTCCGGCATCGCGCTGCACGGGCTGTGGCGCCCGTACGGGTCGACGTACCTCGCGTTCAGCGACTACCAGCGGCCGGCGCTGCGCCTGCAGGCGCTCATGGGGCTGCCGGCGATCCACGTCTACACGCACGACTCGGTCGCGGTCGGCGAGGACGGCCCGACGCACCAGCCGGTCGAGCAGGTCGCGGCGCTGCGCACCATCCCGGGGCTCGACGTCGTGCGCCCGGCGGATGGTGCCGAGGTGCTCGCGGCGTGGCGGCGCATCCTCGCCCGACCCTCGGGCCCGACGGCGCTCGTGCTGTCGCGGCAGGGCGTGCCCGGGCTGCCCGCGCGCGACGGGCTCGACGACGCAGTCGCGCACGGCGGCTACGTCGCTTGGCAGCACGGTGCGGGTGCCGACGTGGCGCTGATCGCGACGGGCTCGGAGGTGCAGCTCGCGCTCGCCGCCGCTCGCGCGCTCGCGGACGAGGGCGTCGAGGCGCGCGTGGTGTCGATGCCGTGCGTGGAGTGGTTCGAGGCGGCGCCTGCCGCGTGGCGGGACGCGGTGCTGCCGCCGACGCTGCGTGCGCGCGTCGCGGTCGAGGCCGGCCGCGGCGACGCGTGGTGGCGCTGGGTCGGGCTCGACGGGCGCGTCGTGTCGATCGACGCGTTCGGCGAGTCGGGCGCGGGCGACCAGGTCATGGCCCGTCGCAGCATGACGACGGATGCGGTGCTCGCCGCGGCCCGCGAGGTGCTGGCGCGCTGACCGCGTCGCGCCCGTCGTTGCGAGGTGCGTCTCCTGCAGCGCGGTGCGCTTCGTGCTCCGCCCCTCGCTCCGAGGTGCGGTTGCAGCACTGAGGTGCTGGTGCAACGCCACCTCAGTGCACGAAGCGCACCTCGCAACGACACCGCCGCGGCGCTCAGTCGAGCGGCGGCACCGAGCCCATCGCGCGCTCGATGGCGATCTCGATGACGATGCGCTCGCTGCTCTCCCGCGGCTGCCGATAGCGCTCGGCGTATCGGCGCACCGCCTCCGCGACGCGCTCGGGATCGCTGGACACGGTCGCCCACCCCTCGATCGTCGACCACCAGCGCCCCTCGACCTGCGACACGGACGCGCGCAGCCCGGGGCGCCGCGCGACGTTCCGGGCCTTGAACGACGACTTCGACGCGATGATGCGCACGAGGTTCGCGTCCGCGTCGTACGTCGCACCGACGGGCACCTGGTGGATGGATCCGTCGGGCCGGGGCGAGGCGAGCATGCAGAGGCGGTAGTCGCTCCAGAAGCGGACGAACGCGTCGGATCCGGGCTGCGAGTCGGGTGCGGAGGCCATCGGCACCGAGGCTAGCCGCGCGCCGGCTCGTGGAGGCTCGGGTTGCGCTCGAGCAGCGCGACCGTCGCGGCTCGCAGCCAGCGCGCCGGCTCCGCGAGCGCCGCCTCGACCGAGCCCACCGCATCCACGGCCGACGCGGCATCGGCGATGCCGGCGGCGGCCAGCGCGTCGGGCCCCGCCGCGACGCGGCCGGCGACCGCGACGCACGGCACGCCCGCGGCGCGCGCATGCCGCGCGATCCCCACGGGCGCCTTGCCGAGCAGCGACTGCGCGTCGAGGGATCCCTCGGCGACGACGACCAGGTCCGCGGCGGCGATGGCCACGTCGAGCCCGACGACGTCGGCGACGACCTCGACGCCGTCGGCGGCCGTCGCGCCCACAGCGACCTGCAGCGCGCCCGCGATCCCGCCGCCCGAGCCACCCCATCCTGCCGTCGCGAGCTGCGAGCCGAGCGCGTCGTCGAGCACGTGCGCCCACGAGCGCAAGCCGGCGTCGAGCGCGGCGACGCCCGCCGAATCCGCACCCTTCTGCGGCGCGAAGACCTCGGCGGCTCCGCCGCGGCCGGCGAACGGGTTGGCGACGTCGGAGCACAGCACGAGCTCGACGCCGTCGAGGGCTGCTCGCGCGGCCGCGAGGTCGACCGAGCGGATGCGGTGCAGCGCGCCGCCTCCCCCGCGCACCTCGTCGCCGTGCTCGTCGAGCGCGCGGGCGCCGAGCGCCCGCAGCGCGCCGAGCCCGCCGTCGGTGGTCGCCGAGCCTCCGACGCCGAGCACGATGCGCCGTGCGCCGGCCGCGACCGCGCGCAGCAGCAGCTCACCGGTGCCGACCGTGTCGGCGTCGAGGGCGTCCTGCGGCGTGCGCGCGGTGAGGCCGATGCCGCTCGCGGCCGCCATCTCGACGACCGCCGTGTCGCCGAGCAGCGCCCACCGCGCGTCGACCGGCTCGCCCAGCGGCCCCGCCACGCGATCGACGCGCGCCTCGGCACCCGCGGCGATCGCCGCGTCGACGGTGCCCTCGCCGCCATCGGCGAACGGTACCCGCGTCACCGCGGCGTCCGGCAGCACCGCGAGCACGCCCGCGGCGATGGCGTCGGCGGCCTCGACGGCGGTGAGCGTGCCCTTGAGCGAGTCGGGCGCGATGAGCACCCGCAGGGGATCGGTCATGGTCTGCGCCCGTCCGTCCGGCCGTTACTCGCTCTGCTGCGCACCCCAGCCGTGCGCGCCGACGATGCGCGCGCGCACGTCGACGCGGGGGCGCTCACGATCGGGGTAGGGGCGGCCGCCGTAGTGCTGCGACAGGGAGTCGATGCCCGAGAGGTCCGCGTCGTCGACGATCTCCTCGGCGACGAGCTGCAGCGAGAGATGCGTGTACCAGCTCGCCTCGTCGATCACGTCGAGCGCGAAGCGCGGATCGCGGCGCAGGTGGCCGAGGCGCACGCGCTGCGCGTCGAGGTTCACGAGGATCCGTCCGTCGTCCTCGAGCAGGTACCAGGTCGCGACGGCGACGGGCCGGCCGTCCTTCGCGAGCGTCGCCATCACGGCGGGGTTCGGCTTGCGCAGGAACTCGATGGACTCGGGGCTCAGCGTCGTCGTCATGACGTCCACGCTAGCCTCGGAATGCACCACGACCGCCTCGGTTGCACCTGCCATGGCCACGATGCGTGCAGCGATGATCGACCGGTACGGCGCACCCGAGGTGCTCCGGCTGCGTCAGGCGCCGATCCCGGACGTGCCCGTCGGCGCGATCCGCATCCGCGCGACTGCCGCGAGCGTGAACCCGCTCGACTGGAAGATCCGCGACGGCAGCATCCAGCAGCACCTGCCGCTCGAGCTGCCCGTCGTCCTGGGGCGGGATGCCGCGGGCGTCGTCGAGGCCGTCGGCGAGGGCGTGCACGACGTCGCGGTCGGCGACCGCGTCTTCGGCCTCGGCACCGCGATCGGCGCCTACGCAGAGCTCGTCGTCCTGCACGCGTGGGCGCGCACGCCCGACGCGTGGACGGATGCGGAGGCGGCGGCGATGAGCCTCACGGGCGTGACCGCCGCACGGGGGCTCCGCGAGCTCGGAGCCATCGACGACGTGCTCGTCGTGCACGGCGCGGGCGGCGGCGTCGGCAGCGCGGCCGCGAGCATCGCGATCGCGCAGGGAGCGCGCGTCGTCGGCACCGCCCGGCCCGCCGACCACGAGCACCTGCGGTCGCTCGGCGTCGACCCGATCGCCGCGGGACCGGATGCGGCGGATGCGGTGCGGGCTGCGATCGGCGACGCCGACCCGCAGGTGCTCGACACGGTCGGCGACGAGAGCGTCGACCCGCTCGTGGCACTCACGCGCGGCGGCGACCGCGCCGTCACCGTGGTGAGCCAGGTGCAGGCCGAGCGCCTCGGCATCCGCTCCGCCGACGGGCAGAACGACGTCGCCGCGCTCGAGCTCCTCGCGCGGCTCGCCACCGAGGCGGACCTCCGCCCGCGCATCGCGCGCGAGTACCCGCTCGCCGACGCGGCCGCCGCGCACCGCGACGCCGAGGAGCGCAGACTCCGCGGCAAGGCGGTGCTGCGCATCGCCGACTGAGCGAGGAGCGCCCGATGGGCCGAGGCCGCGGTCAGGCGATGCCCGGCCCGCTCCCGCGCACGAGCCGCTCGACCGCGATGCGCGCAGCCTCCGCACGCGCGCTCGTCGTGATCGATCCCTCGGCGGCGAGCCCCGCAGGCGAGAGATGCCACGCCTGGGCGATCGCGTACACGAACATGAGCACGTCGGCGGGCAGCAGCCCGGTCGCAGCGGCGCTCGCGACCGTCGCGACCTTCGCGGCGTAGACCTCCAGCGGCTCGATCGTCGTCTCCGGCCGCTCGAGCTGCGCCCACATGCTGACGCGCAGCGCGCGAGGGTCGCGGTCGTGGTGCTCGACGAGGGCGGCGGCCCAGCCGGGCATGTCCTCCGGCCTCGGCGGCACGGCCTCGGCCATCTCCCGCACGAGGTGCGCGAGGCTCGCGTCGAACAGGGCGCTCTTGTCGCCGAAGTAGGCGTAGATCATCCGCACGTTCGTGCCCGCGGCGGTCGCGATCCGCTCGACGCGCGCGCCCGCATGGCCCACGCGGGAGAACTCGTCGCAGGCGGCGAGCAGCAGCCGCTCGCGCGTCGCCTCGGCGTCACGGGCCACGAGAGACCTCCTTGCATCGCGATCGAGTCGCTCCTAGGTTAGAAGTAAATGGTTACTTACTTTGGAGGAGCGATGCGAGCGGACATCGAGCGAGCGCTGGCGATCACGCCGGCCTCGTCGGCGCGCGAGCGGACCATCGACATCACGACGACCGGCGCGCGCACGGGTCGTGCACGCCGCATCGAGATCTGGTTCTACCGGGTCGACGGCGAGATCTACCTCACGACGACGCCCGCCGGTCGCGACTGGTACGCGAACCTGCTGGCCGAGCCGCGCTTCACCGTGCACCTGAAGCACGGCGTGCGCGCCGACCTGCCGGCCGTCGCGACGCCCGTGCTCGACGAGGCGACGCGGCGGCACGTCTTCGCGAGCGTCATCGACGACCTGCAGCAGCCGAGCGACCCGGCCGGCCTGCGCCATGCCGTCCCACCGCTCGAGGCGTGGCTCGCCGGCAGCCCGCTCATGCACGTGACGTTCGAGGAGGCCGACGATGCCCGCTGACCGCATCGCCATCGTCACCGGGGCGACGCGCGGCCTCGGCCTCGCGACCGCGACGGCGCTCGCCGAGCGGGGGATGCGCGTGGTCGTGACGCATCGCGGCGACGCGTCGAGCGCGCAGCCCGCGCTCGACGCCGTCGCCGCTGCGGGATCCGAGGCGCTCGCGATGCCGCTCGACGTCGCCGACGTCGCGAGCATCGAGCGACTGGGCCAGCGGCTCCCCGACGCGCTGCGGGATCGATGGGGTCGCGACCGCGTCGACGTCCTGGTCAACAACGCAGGGGTCGGACGATGGGGCGCGGTCGGGCAGGTCGATCCCGCCGACCTCGACGCGCTCCTGGATGTCAACGTGCGCGGCACGATCCTCACGACCCAGGCGGTCGTGCCCCACCTCGTCGACGGCGGCAGCATCGTGAGCATCTCGTCGATGCTCACGCGTCGGGTCTCACCGGGCACGGCCGCGTACGCGGCGTCGAAGGCGGCGATCGAGACCTACTCGCTCGGCCTCGCGCTCGAGCTCGGTGCCCGGCGCATCCGAGTCAACGTCGTCGCGCCGGGCCCGACGGCGACCGACTTCAACGGCGGGGCGATGCGGGACGACGAGGCCATGCGCGCGTCGCTCGCGGCCGACACCGCCTTCGGTCGCGTCGGCGAGCCCGACGACGTCGCGGCGGCGATCGCGCTGCTCGCGTCCGACGACGCCGCCTGGATCACGGGGCAGCGCATCGAGGCGTCCGGCGGCGCGCTGCTCTGACGTCGCAGCCCGCACCGCGGCGACCGCACGACGATCGGCACGACGAAGCGCCCCGGCCCGCGCGATGCGGGGCCGGGGCGCTGCCGTCCGGTCGGCGGCGGGTGACCGGGGTCAGACCTGGATCAGAAGTCCCAGTCCTCGTCCTCCGTCGCCACGGCCTTGCCGATGACGTAGGAGGAGCCGGAGCCCGAGAAGAAGTCGTGGTTCTCGTCGGCGTTCGGCGACAGGGCCGAGAGGATCGCCGGGTTCACGTCCGTCACGGTCGACGGGAACAGGGGCTCGAACCCGAGGTTCATGAGCGCCTTGTTCGCGTTGTAGTGCAGGAACTTCTTGACGTCCTCGGTGAGGCCGACCTCGTCGTACAGCTCGGCCGTGTACTTCGACTCGTTCTCGTACAGCTCGTAGAGGAGCGTGTACGTGTAGTCCTTCAGCTCGGCCTGCTGCTCTTCGGAGAGCTTCGCGTAGCCCTGCTGGAACTTGTAGCCGATGTAGTACCCGTGCACGGCCTCGTCGCGGATGATGAGGCGGATCATGTCGGCCGTGTTCGTGAGCTTCGCGTGGCTCGACCAGTACATCGGCAGGTAGAAGCCCGAGTAGAACAGGAACGACTCGAGCAGCGTCGAGGCGATCTTGCGCTTCAGCGGGTCGTCGCCCTCGTAGTAGTCGACGATGATCTCGGCCTTGCGCTGCAGGTACGGGTTCTCGGTCGACCAGCGGAAGGCATCGTCGATCTCCTTCGTCGACGAGAGCGTCGAGAAGATCGACGAGTACGACTTCGCGTGCACCGACTCCATGAACGCGATGTTCGTGTAGACGGCCTCCTCGTGCGGCGTGATCGCGTCGGGGATGAGCGACACGGCGCCGACGGTGCCCTGGATGGTGTCGAGCAGCGTGAGGCCCGTGAAGACGCGCATCGTGAGCTGCTGCTCGGCCGGCGTCAGCGTGCCCCACGACTGGATGTCGTTCGACAGCGGCACCTTCTCGGGCAGCCAGAAGTTGTTCACGAGGCGGTTCCACACCTCGAGGTCCTTGTCGTCCTCGATGCGGTTCCAGTTGATCGCCTGCACCAGGTGGTTGTGGCGGTGCTGGCGCTTCTGGGCCTCGGTCTGCTGCCCGGCTGCGAGCGTCTCGCTCGTCGCCTCGCGCTCGGCCGCGATGGCCTCGCGCGTGTCCTCTATGGGGGCGTCGACGATCTCGTCGAACGCGCCGGCAGCGCCGGTGCTGTGCTGGGTGTCGGTCATCGTCCTGTGTCCTGTTCTCAGTGCGCTCGGCGGGTCACAGCATGCAAGAAACGCAACCATCCACTTCCGTGCCCTCCAGCGCGAGCTGGCGGAGACGGATGTAGTAGACGGTCTTGATGCCCTTGCGCCATGCGTAGATCTGGGCCTTGTTGATGTCGCGCGTCGTCGCCGTGTCCTTGAAGAACAGCGTGAGCGACAGGCCCTGGTCGACGTGCTGCGTCGCCGCGGCGTACGTGTCGATGATCTTCTCGGGGCCGATCTCGTACGCGTCCTGGAAGTACTCCAGGTTGTCGTTCGTCATGAACGGCGCCGGGTAGTAGACGCGGCCGATCTTGCCTTCCTTGCGGATCTCGATCTTCGCGGCGATCGGGTGGATCGACGACGTCGAGTTGTTGATGTACGAGATCGAGCCCGTCGGCGGCACGGCCTGCAGGTTCTGGTTGTAGATGCCGTGCTCCTGGATGAGCGCCTGCAGCTCGCGCCAGTCGTCCTGCGTGGGGATGTGCACGTTCGCGTCGGCGAACAGCTGCGCGACGCGCTCGGTCGCCGGCTTCCACTCGGTGTGCGTGTACTTCTCGAAGAACTCGCCCGACGCGTACTTCGAGCGCTCGAAGCCCTCGAACGTCTGCCCCTTCTCCTGCGCGATGAGGTTCGACGCCCGCAGGGCGTGGAACAGCACCGTGTAGAAGTAGATGTTCGTGAAGTCGACGCCCTCCTGGGAGCCGTAGAAGATGCGCTCGCGTCCGAGGTAGCCGTGGAGGTTCATCTGGCCGAGGCCGATGGCGTGGCTCATGTCGTTGCCGCGCGCGATCGACGGCACCGAGTCGATGTTCGACTGGTCGGACACCGCCGTGAGCGCGCGGATCGAGGTCTCGATCGTGCGACCGAAGTCCGGCGAGTCCATCGTCAGCGCGATGTTCAGCGAGCCGAGGTTGCAGGAGATGTCCTTGCCGATCGACTCGTAGCCGAGGTCCTCGACGTACTGCGACGGCGTGTTCACCTGCAGGATCTCGCTGCACAGGTTCGACATGTTGATGCGGCCGTCGATCGGGTTCGCCCGGTTCACCGTGTCCTCGAACATGATGTACGGGTAGCCCGACTCGAACTGGATCTCCGCCAGCGTCTGGAAGAAGTCGCGGGCGCGGATCTTCTTCTTCGTGATGCGGGCGTCGTCGACCATCTCGTGGTACTTCTCCGTCACCGAGATGTCGGCGAACGGCACGCCGTAGACGCGCTCGACGTCGTAGGGCGAGAACAGGTACATGTCCTCGTCCTTCTTCGCGAGCTCGAACGTGATGTCCGGCACCACGACGCCCAGGGAGAGCGTCTTGATGCGGATCTTCTCGTCGGCGTTCTCGCGCTTCGTGTCGAGGAACCGCATGATGTCGGGGTGGTGCGCCTGCAGGTACACCGCACCGGCACCCTGACGGGCACCGAGCTGGTTCGCGTACGAGAAGCTGTCCTCGAACAGCTTCATCACGGGGATGATCCCGGACGACTGGTTCTGGATCTGCTTGATCGGGGCGCCGTACTCGCGGATGTTCGTGAGGTTGAACGCGACGCCGCCGCCGCGCTTCGACAGCTGCAGCGCCGAGTTGATCGAGCGGCCGATCGACTCCATGTTGTCCTCGATGCGCAGGAGGAAGCAGGAGACCAGCTCGCCGCGCTGCTTCTTGCCCGCGTTGAGGAACGTCGGGGTCGCGGGCTGGAAGCGACCGGTGACGATCTCGTCGACGAGCGCCTCCGCGAGCCGCTCGTCGCCGGCGGCGAGCGCGAGCGCGACGTTGACGACGCGGTCCTCGTAGCGCTCGAGGTAGCGGTTCCCGTCGAACGTCTTCAGCGTGTACGACGTGTAGTACTTGAACGCGCCGAGGAACGTGGGGAAGCGGAACTTGTACCCGTAGGCGCGCTTCATGAGCGACTTGATGAACTCGAACGAGTACTGCTCGAGCACCTCGCCCTCGTAGTACTCGTGCTCGACGAGATAGTCGAGCTTCTCCTTCAGCGAGTGGAAGAAGACCGTGTTCTGATTGACGTGCTGGAGGAAGTACTGGTTCGCAGCCTCGCGATCCTTGTCGAACTGGATCTCGCCGTTCGGGCCGTAGAGGTTGAGCATCGCGTTGAGCGAGTGGTAGTCCATCTGCGGCGAGTGCGTACCCGCTGCGGACTGCTCGGTGGTCACTGTCGCCACAGGTCGTCCAATCGGTCGTTGACGGCGTCGACGTCCTCGGGGGTCCCGAAGAGCTCGACGCGGTACAGGTAGGGGATGCCGCACTTGGCGGCGATGATGTCGCCGGCGATGCAGAAGTCAGCGCCGAAGTTCGTGTTGCCCGCCGCGACGACGCCGCGGATGAGCGATCGATTGCCCTCGTCGTTCAGGAAGCGGATGACCTGCTTCGGCACGGATCCGCGGCCGTGCTCCCCGTAGGTGGGGGTCACGAGCACGTACGGATGCGTCACCTCGAGGGCGGGCTCGCTGGCGTGGAGGGGGATGCGCACCGCCGGCCGGCCCAGCTTCGCCACGAAGCGCGCCGTGTTGCCCGAGATCGACGAGAAGAAGACGATCTCGGGGGCGACGACGGGGGCTTCGAGGAGCATGGGATGCGGCTCGCTGCGCTGGGGACCGGGACCGGGTGGGCTCAGGCCGAGAGCGCCTGGATCTTGTCGGGGCGGAAGCCCGACCAGTGGTCGCCGTCGGCGATGACGACGGGCGCCTGCATGTAGCCGAGGTCCTTGACCGTCTGCAGGGCCTTCTCGTCGACGGAGACGTCGAAGATCTCGTACTCGACGCCCTGCGCGTCGAGAGCGCGCTTCGTCGCGGTGCACTGCACGCATGCCGGCTTGGAGTAGACGGTGACAGCCATTTCGGTCCTGCTCTCTCGCGTTGGGCGGTGGTCCTGCGGTGGGGTGGGACCTCGGTCCCTCTCCGGGAGCACCCACTATATGTAGGGCCACCGACATTCCCAGGGCACTAGATGCGGCGTTTCTCCACATCTGATGCAACGTCTGTCCACCGCTGCGGATTCCTCCCCAGCAACGGCGCGGATCTCGCCTGTGGAGTTCGTTCTCCACACCTGTGGACACGACTTTCGCGACACGCCGACGGATGCTTACACGCGTGTGATTCCGTGGTCGCATCCGGGCCTCCCGACGTGGGGAACCATGCTGCAGACCACCGACGCGCGACGCTCAGGGCGCGGGTCGGCACCCCTCGCGCTCGCGATCCTCCGAGATCCGCTGCAGCGCGAAGCCGCGCAGCGCGATCCCGATGCCGACGGGCACGAGCAGCGCGAGCACGACGGACGTCGCCGGCAGCGCGAGGCCACCCGCCACGAGGATCGACAGGCCGACGACGCCGACGACCGCGAGCGCCACGCCGCCGCGGACCCACCAGGGCGGCGCGAGCCGATGCTCCCGGGGCGGGCGCACCGGCCGCTGGCCCTCGCCGGGCAGGCGGCCACCGCCGACGGGCTCGCCGTCGGCGGCGCCACGCATGCTCATCGCTCGGGCTGCTCGGGCGCCCCGCCGGAGGTCGGGTCCTGGTGGTCGGGCTCGTCGCCCGAGCCGGCGCCCGAGGGCAGGTCGTCGACGCGCTCTCGCTCCTCCTCGCTCGGGCTCGTCGAGCTCTCGTCGTGCTGCTGGTCGCTCATGCGGTCCTCCTCGCATCGTGCCGTGCCGGTTCGACCCGGCACGGCCACGCTCGCGCGCGCATGCCCGCTGCCGGGAGGGCCTTGCGCGACTCCCACGTCCGTGAGCGGGGGACGGCCCGCGAACAGTACGACCACAAAGGAGCGGCCGGATCGGCGAGCCGCACGATGAGCGAGCAGGGCGGTCGCCGTTGACCGCCCCAGGGCGTCAGCCCGCACTCCATCGACGACGATCGGACACTGCACATGGCCATCCCTCGCACCGCGCGCCACGCGCGCCTCGTGCCTCCCGCAGCCGCAGCCCTCGTGCTGGGCATCGCGCTCGCCGGCTGCTCCAGCGGCTCGAGCGGCGCGGATCCCGCCTCCTACCCCGACGACACGATCGAGGTCATCGTGCCGTTCGCGGCGGGCGGCCCCACCGACACCGTCACGCGCATCGTCGCCGAGCCCATGGGCGCCGAGCTCGGCCAGCAGGTCGTCGTGCAGAACGTCGAGGGCGCGGGCGGCACCGTCGGCGCCGGCGAGGCCTCGCAGGCCGACCCCGACGGCTACACGGCGCTGCTGCACCACATCGGCATGTCGACGGCGCCGAGCCTCTACGCCGACCTCAACTTCGACCCCGTGGAGGACTTCGAGCCCGTCGGCCTCGTCACGGAGGTGCCGATGACGATCATCTCGCGCCCCGGCCTCGGCCCGGCCGACATGGACGAGCTCGTCTCCTACATCGAGGAGAACGAGGGCTCCATCACCCTCGCCCACGCGGGCGTCGGCTCGGCGTCGAACCTCTGCGGCCTGCTGCTCGAGGATGCGCTCGGCGTCGACGTGCAGGAGGTGCCGTACGACGGCACCGGCCCTGCGATGACCGACATCCTCGGGGGCCAGGTCGACATCATGTGCGACCAGACCACGAACACGGCGAGCCAGATCACGTCCGGCGCGGTCGACGTCTACGCCGTCACGACGCCCGAGCGCGTCGAGGTCTTCCCCGACATCCCGACCGCGCAGGAGGAGGGCGTCGACCTCGAGGTCAGCGTCTGGCACGGTCTGTACCTGCCGGCCGGCACGCCCGAGGAGATCGTCGAGACGCTGCGCGCCTCGCTCGAGACCGCGCTCGCCGACCAGGCGGTCATCGACGCGCTCGCCGACCTCGGCACCGCGCCCGTCGCCGCCGACCAGGTGACGCCGGATGCGCTCTCCACCCGCCTGCAGGAGCAGATCGACCTCTGGGCCGAGGTCCTGCCCGAGCCCGGGAGCTGACGATCGCCTCCACGATGCCGCCGCGCGAGCACGACTCGCGCGGCGGCAGCCGCTCCTTCTCGTCCGCCGACCTCGTCGCGGGCCTCGTGCTCGCCGGGATCGGCCTCGTGTTCGGCGTCGTCGCCTTCGGCTACGACATGGGGACGCCGCTCGCGATGGGTCCGGGCCAGTTCCCGCTCATCGTGTCGATCGTCCTCATCGCCATCGGTGCCGCGATCGTCGTGCGCGCCTTCGTCGCCCCCTCGCAGGAGCCGGAGCCCGACGCATCCGTCGACGTCGTCGAGTACCTCGAGACGGCGATCGAGCAGGGGCCGGAGGTGCTCGAGGAGCGCCCCATGCGCCCCGTGGTCTTCGGCGCCATCCCGTGGCGCCCGCTGCTGCTCGTGACCGCCGCCGTCATCTGGTTCGCCGTGACGATCGACGGGCTCGGGATGCTGCTGGCCGCCTTCGGCACCGTCGTCCTCGCCTCCTGGGCGCGGTCGGGGGTGCGGTGGTGGCAGCCGCTCGTCGTCGGCGCCGTGCTCACGCTCGCGAGCTGGCTCATCTTCGTCGTCGGCCTGCAGCTGCGCGTGCCGCTGATCGGCGACTGGCTGGGGGGCTGAGCCGTGGATCTCCTCGACGACCTCGCGCTGGGCCTCTCGACGGCGCTGCAGTGGCAGAACGTGCTGTTCTGCCTCCTCGGCGTCGCCATCGGCACCGCGGTCGGCGTGCTGCCGGGCATCGGCCCGACGGCGACCGTCGCGCTGCTGCTGCCGATCACCTTCACGTTCGACGAGCCGGTCACGGCGCTCATCATGCTCGCGGGCATCTACTACGGCGCGCAGTACGGCGGATCGACCACCGCGATCCTCATCAACCTGCCGGGCGAGTCGTCGTCGGCGGTGACGGCGATCGACGGCCATCAGCTCGCGCGGCTCGGCAAGGCGGGCACGGCGCTCGCGACGGCGGCGATCGCGTCGTTCTTCGCCGGCACCGTCGCGACGCTCCTGCTCGCCGTCGCCGCGCCGCCGCTCGCGGCCGTCGCGCTCTCGTTCGGCGCACCGGAGTACTTCGCGCTCGTCGTCCTGGGCCTCATCGTCTCCGTGGCGCTCGCGGCCGGCTCGGTGCTGAAGGCGGTCGGCGCGATCGCGCTCGGCATCCTCCTGTCGACGATCGGTCAGGACACCTTCACGGGCGTCGCGCGCTACACGCTCGGCATCCGCGACCTCGACGGGGGCGTCGACTTCGTCGCGCTCGCGGTCGGCATCTTCGGCATCGCCGAGATCCTGAAGAACCTCGCCGACCCCGACCGGCGCGAGAAGCTCGTCGCCAAGGTGTCGCGGCTGTGGCCCGCTCGCGACGACTTCCGTCGCATGGCGGCGCCCATCCTCCGCGCGACGGGTCTCGGCTCGCTGCTCGGCCTGCTGCCGGGCGGCGGCCACATCCTCGCCTCGTTCGGCTCGTACTCGCTCGAGAAGCGCATCTCGAAGCACCCCGACCAGTTCGGCAAGGGTGCCATCGAGGGCGTCGCGGGCCCGGAGGCGGCGAACAACGCCGCGGCGCAGACGTCGTTCATCCCGCTGCTGACGCTCGGCATCCCGGCGCATCCGGTGATGGCGCTCATGCTCGGCGCGTTCATCATCCAGGGCATCACGCCCGGGCCGAGCGTCATCGACGACGAGCCCGTGCTGTTCTGGGGCCTCATCGCCTCGATGTGGATCGGCAACCTGCTGCTCGTGCTGCTCAACCTGCCGCTCATCGGCATCTGGGTGCGCATGCTGCGGGTGCCCTACTGGTTGCTGTTCCCGATGATCGTGCTGTTCGCCGCGATCGGCACGTTCTCGATCTCGGGGAGCATGTACGACGTGCTCGCCGTCGCGGTGTTCGGCATCCTCGGCTTCGTGCTCGTGAAGGCGGGCTGCGAGCCGGCGCCGCTGCTGCTCGGCTTCGTGCTCGGGCCGCTGCTCGAGGAGAACCTGCGACGTGCGCTGCTCATCAGCCAGGGCGACCCGTCGGTCTTCGTGACGCGGCCGATCTCGCTCGTGCTGCTGCTCGTCGCAGGCGCCGCGCTCGTGCTGTCGCTGCTGCCGACGATCCGCAAGCGCCGCGAGGTGGTCTTCGTCGACGAGGACTGAGCCGCGGATGACGCCAGCGGGCCGTCGAGGGGAGTGCTCCCTCGGCGGCCCGCTCCACGTCGCGATGCGAGCGCGTCAGACCGCGCCCTCCTCGACGAGCGCGTCGAGCTTGGCGTAGCCGTCGTTCACGCCGCGCTCCATGCCGCTCGCGAGCCAGGCGTCGCGCGCCTCGAACGAGTCGACGAGCGACTGCGCGTGGAGGCGCGTGCGGCCGTCGCCGAGGTCCTCGAACGTGAGCGTCTCGAGTGCGACGCCCGGGGCGCCGAGGAACTCGAAGGTCTGCACGATGCCGGCCTCGGACACGTCGTGGAAGGTGCCGCGGAACCCGTACTCCTGCCCCTCGTGCACGTGGGTCATCGCCCACGCGCCGCCCGAGACGGCGTCCCAGCGGTCGAGGCGCACCTGCGTGCCCTCGGGGCCGTTCCAGCGCACGTAGAGGTCGGGGTCGGTGTGCGCGCGCAGCAGCTGCGCGGGCGTGGCGTGGAAGTCGCGCGTGATGCGGATGACGGGGACGGTGGGGTCGGCGGTGATGGTGGCGTCCATGATGGTCTCCTGATCGGATGCGGGCGGCCGTGGTCGGGTCAGGCCCGGGATTCGGTGGTGTCGTCGGATGCGGTGGCTGCGGCGTCGGCCGCTCGCAGCTCGTCGAGCACGGCGTCGAGGCGCTGGAAGCGCTCCTCCGCCTGCCGCTGGTGCTGCTCGATCCACGACGTCATGGATCCGAGCGCGTGCGCCTCGAGGTGCACGAGCCTGCGCGTGCCGTCGCGACCCTTGGTCACGAGGCCGGCCGCCTCGAGCACCGCGAGGTGCTTCGAGATGGCCTGCAGGCTGACGTCGAAGGGGGCGGCGAGCTCGCCGACGGTCGCGTCGCCGAGCGACAGCCGCGCCACGAGGGCGCGCCTGGTCGCGTCGGCGAGGGCCGCGAACGCCTTGTCGAGCGATGCATCCACCGTCGCCTCCTTCTCAACTGATCGGTTGAGAAGAGCGTGGCACGACGTCGTCGCCTTGTCAACCGATCGGTTGAGGAACGAAGGCGAGGCGGAGTCGGAGAGGATGGAGCCGACGAGGGGAGGGGTCATGGCCCGCTGGCAGCTGCGACGCACCACGGCGTGGGTGTCGCGCATCCGCGCGGTCGGCCGCGTGCCCTTCCTGCAGGTGGTGAAGACGAGCGTCGCGGCCATCGCCGCGTGGTTCGCCGCCGACGCGCTCATCGCCGAGGAGCCGCCGATCTTCGCCGTCATCGCGGCGCTCATCGTCGTGCAGCCGAGCGTGAACCAGTCGCTCGGGCGCGCCCTCGAGCGCTCGATCGGCGTCATCGTCGGCGTCGTGCTCGCCACGGGCATCTCGCTGCTGTTCGGCTCGGCCGCGTGGATCATCCTCGTCGCCGTCGTCGTCTCGATCCTGCTCGCGTGGGCGCTGCGGCTGTCGCAGCAGACGTCGAACCAGATCCCGATCTCGGCGATGCTCGTGCTCGCGCTCGGCGCCGCGTCGCCCATCTACGCGATCGACCGCATCGCCGAGACCGTGCTGGGCGCCGCGATCGCGTTCGTCGTCAACCTGCTCATCGTGCCGCCCGTGCTCATCGAGCCCGCGCGCCGCGAGGTGCGCTCGCTCGCCGAGGAGATCGCGCGCAGCCTCGAGCGGCTCGCCCTCGCCGCATCCGAGCCCGTCGGCCGGGGCGCGCTCGAGGGCAACCTCGTCGAGGTGCGGCTGCTGCGACCCATGCTCGCCCGCGCGCAGGCGGCCGTCGCGACGGCCGAGGACTCGCTCGCGCTCAACTGGCGCGGCGGCCGGCACCGCGGCGAGCTGGCCGCGTACGACGACGAGCTCGCCAGGCTCGGCGTGCTCGTCACGCGCGTCGCAGGCATGACGCGCACCATGCGCGACCACTACGACGACTCGCTGCACCGCGAGCCCGTGATGGAGCAGATCGCCTCCGAGCTGCGCCGCGCAGCGCACGACCTGCGCATCCGCGCCGCACTCCCCGAGGTCGGTGCGGATGCCGCCTCCGACACCGGGCCGCTGCTCACGGCGCCGCTCGTCGTGGTGTCGCCGCATCCCGAGCACTGGGTGGTCATCGGCTCGATGCTGGAGGACCTGCGCCGCGTGCACGAGGAGCTCACGGCCGACTGAGCCGCGTCGATCAGGCCTCGGGATCGTCCTCGTCTGGCGGTGCGGGATGCGCGTCGTCGTCGGGATGGTCGGGGCCCTGGGGATCCGAGCCGTCGACCGCTCCGTCGCCCTCGTCCCTCGGCGACCGTCTGTCGATCCGATCGGCGAGCCGCTCCAGCTCGTCCCAGATGCGACCGAGGTCGCCCGTGTCGTCGATGCTCCCGGGGAGCGATCGGTCGTGCTCGTTCCTGCCCATGCCGTCGTGCCGACCGCGCGACGCGATCGACGAACCTCCTTGACGTCCTCCTGGAGACGTCACGACGGCGGCGTTCGTCACGCGGCACGCCGCCCGGGCGTGTCGCACCCGCGCCGACGGCTCAGCGCGAGGCGAGCACGCGGCGCCCCGTAGGACGCGCCGGCGAGCGCCGCGCGGGTGCTGCGTCGGCGCTCGCGGGCCGTGCCGCGCCGTTCGACGACGGCGACGCCGACGCACAGCAGCGCCAGCATCCCGAGCAGCATGAGGGCGATCGCCGCGTACACGACGACGCCCAGGTTCATCAGGTCCTGCGCCCGCTCCACGATGTCCATGTCGCCCTCCTCGCGGTTCTCCTCGAGCCTCGCGGCGGGAGGGGGTGCAGCGCGTCGTCCGGAGGGCTCGCGCCCGTCATCCTCGGGGATGATCCCGGCCGGTGCCGGGGTGCGACGGGGGCGGGGGCTACCGTCGCCTCCATGGAGCAGCGCATCAGCCTCATCACCCTCGGTGTCCGCGACCTCGCGCGCGAGCGCGCCTTCTACGAGGCGCTCGGCTGGGCGGATGCGCAGCAGCCCGACGACGAGGTGTGCTTCTTCCAGGTCGGCGGCCTCGTCTTCGCGCTGTGGACGGGCGTCCGCGGCCATGGTGCCCCGGGCGTCGAGATCGCCCACAACGTGCGGACGCCGGACGAGGTCGCCGCGGTGCTCGCCGAGGCGGATGCGGCGGGTGGCACGGTCGTGCGTCCGGCGGCGCAGGCCGAGTGGGGCGGCATCACGGGAGCGTTCGCCGATCCCGAGGGCTACGTGTGGGAGGTCGCGCACAACCCCGACTGGCCCATCGCGGCCGACGGATCGATCACGATCTGAGGGCCGCTGCGGGGAGGCGTCAGCGTCGCGTGCGCGCCTCGATCGCGTCGAGCCCCTCCTGCGTGACCTCGACGACGACGTCGTCCCAGCGGTGGTCGCGCTCCACGACCTTCGCCACGAACGGGCACACCGGCATCACCCGCATGCCGTCGGCGCGGGTGGCGTCGAGCGCCGCCACGACGAGCACCTTCCCGAGGCCCTGGCCCGCGTACGCGTCGTCGACGACGGTGTGGAAGAAGACGCGCGCGCCCGACGCCTCCACGAAGTAGGCCCGCCCCGCGACGACGCCGGCGTCGTCGAGGATCTCGAATCGGTCGCGGGCCTCGCCCATGCGTACGGTGCTCATGCGCTCGACACTGCCAGTCGTGCGCGCGTGGCGCATCCCCGGCCTGCGAGGATCGAGGCATGCCGATCGAGCCCGACGTGAAGGACTGGACCTGGGTGCTCGAGCGGCCGTGCGCCGAATGCGGGTTCGCGCCGGACGTGCCGGACGCCGAGCTGCCTGGCCGCATCCGTGCGGCCGTCGGCACGCTCCACCGCGCGCTGCACGACGACGACGCGCGCGAGCGGCCGGACGAGGCCACGTGGTCGAAGCTCGAGTACGCCGCGCATGCGCGCGACGTGTGCCGCATCATGCGCGAGCGGCTCGACGCGATGCTCGCCCAGGACGACCCGGTGTTCGCGAACTGGGATCAGGATGCGACGGCCGTGGAGGAGGCGTACGGCGAGCAGCGCCCGCCGCGCGTGGCCATCGAGCTCGACGTCGCCGGCGCCGAGCTCGCCGAGGCCTACGCATCCGTGCCCGCGGACGCGTGGGAGCGGCCGGGTCGCCGCTCGAACGGCTCCCGCTTCACGGTGCGCTCGCTCGGCGTCTACGCGCTGCACGACCTCGAGCATCACGCCTGGGACGTCACCAAGGGCTGACGCGCGGGGCGTCGGTGCTCGGCGTCGTGGTCGACGCTCAGGTCTCGTGACGCGTGCTCGCTGCGCTCGCGCGCTCCTCGACCAGCTGTGGGGTGACGTCGCGCCTGCCGGCCGCATCAGCCTCGCCCCGCCCACTCCCTCGCGAGCGCCTCGCATCCCGTCGGGTACAGCGGGCGGTCGAGGCCGTCGAGCGGCCGCCAGCCGACGGGGCTGCCCTCGTCGAGCACGTGCAGTCGCGCGTCGAGCGGGATGGCGTCGATCGCGCGCGAGCGCACGGCGAAGACGTGGACGATCTCGTGGCCGGGCTCGCCCTCGTAGACGAAGCGGTTGTCGACGATGCCCAGCGGCACCGCCTCCTCGATCGTCACGTCGAGCTCCTCGAAGAGCTCGCGCCGCAGCGCCTGCTCGGGCGTCTCGCCCACCTCGATCCCGCCGCCGATGGCGCGATGGAACCGCTCGCCCTTCGTGCGGTCGACGCCGTCGAGCACGAGCACGTGGCCGTCGCGAACGGGCAGCGCGACGGCGATGGCGCGAGTGGAGGTCACCGCTCGAGCGTAGGGTGACCCGTCGTGGCCGCCGTGCCTGGCACATCCCGACGCCGCGCATCGCAGGCGATCCCGGGAGCCGAGGGGAATGCTCCCTCCGCTCGCCGGATCGCCTGCGAGACGCAAGACCGTCGGCGAGATCGTCGGGCGGTCCGCCGTGGGCGAACGACCCCCGGGAATGCCGTCGACCACCCCGGTGCTGACTTGAGCGTAGGTCGCTCACATCCGTATCCTTGAGCGAACCAGACGCAAGTTTCATTGGAGGCAGGATGCCCGCGTTCACCGGTCCCAGCGGATCGTTCGACGACTTCCTCGCTCGACTGCTGCAGGCGCAGGGCGCCGGCCGTCAGATCGACGTCTCGCGGCTGCTCACCCGACGCGCCGCATCGATTCTCGCGAGCGCCGTCGAGCGCGCCCGCGAGCACGGACACCAGGATGTCGACGCCCTGCACCTGCTGCAGGCGACGGTCGCCCACCCGCAGGTCGCCGAGGCGATCCGCGCCTCCGGCGCCGACGTCGGCGCCATCGAGCGCGCCGCCGAGGAGCGGCTGCCCGCCGAGACCGAGGCCACCGACGCGCCGCAGGTCCTCACGGCGAGCGCGCAGCGCGTGCTGCGCGACGCCTACCAGGTCGCCCGCGCGAACGGCGCGAGCTACATCGACCCCGAGCACCTGCTCTTCGCCCTGCTGCTCGCGCAGGACACCGTCGCCGGCCGCATCCTCGACGCCAACGGCGTGACCCAGGAGTCGCTCGGTCGCGCGATGGCGGAGGCGCAGCGTGCGCAGGCGGAGGGTCGCGAGCCGCGCACGGCATCGAGCGCGAACCCCGAGTCGACGACGCCGACGCTCGACGAGTTCGGCATCGACCTCACGGCGCGAGCCGAGGCAGGCGAGATCGACCCCGTCATCGGGCGCAGCGACGAGATCGCGCAGACGATCGAGATCCTCGCTCGTCGCACGAAGAACAACCCCGTCCTCATCGGCGAGGCCGGCGTCGGCAAGACCGCGATCGTCGAGGGCCTCGCCCAGGCGATCGTCGCCGGCGACGTGCCGCCGCAGCTCGAGGGCAAGCGCGTCATCGCGCTCGACATGACCGCCATGGTCGCGGGCACCCGCTACCGCGGCGACTTCGAGGAGCGCATCGGCAAGGCCATGGACGAGATCGCGGCGAACCGCGACGGCCTCGTCGTCTTCATCGACGAGCTGCACACGATCCTCGGAGCCGGTGGCGGCGAGGGCGGCATGGACGCGGCGAACATCCTGAAGCCGCGGCTCGCGCGCGGCGACCTGCACATGATCGGCGCGACGACGCTCGCGGAGTACCGCCGCATCGAGAAGGATGCGGCGCTCACCCGCCGCTTCCAGTCCGTGCACGTCGCCGAGCCGTCCGTCGAGGACGCCGTGGCGATCCTGCAGGGCATCCGCTCGGCCTACGAGGAGCACCACGCCGTGCGCTACACCGATGAGGCGCTGCGCGCCGCCGTCGACCTGTCGCACCGCTACGTCACCGACCGCTTCCTGCCCGACAAGGCGATCGACCTCGTCGACCAGGCCGGCGCGCGCCTGCGCCTGCGGCTCGGCCGTGCGATCGACGTCACCGCGCTGCAGGCGGAGCTCGCGACGCTCGAGGCCGACAAGAACGGCGCGATCGCGCGCGAGGACTACGAGGAGGCGTCGCGCATCCGCGACCGCATCCAGGCCGTGCAGGCGGAGCTCGCCGGCGAGACGCCGATCGCCCGCACGACCCAGGCCGTCGTCGACGCCCCGCAGATCGCCGAGGTCGTGAGCCGCGCGACGGGCATCCCCGCGTCGTCGCTCGGCGACGACGACCGGCAGCGCCTCGCCCGGCTCGGCGACGAGCTGCACGAGCGCGTCGTCGGGCAGGACGACGCCGTCGAGGCCGTCGCCCGCGCCATCCGTCGCTCGCGCTCGGGGCTCGGCGACGAATCGCGCCCGATCGGATCGTTCCTCTTCCTCGGCCCGACCGGCGTCGGCAAGACCGAGCTCGCGAAGACCCTCGCCGCGTCCCTCTTCGGCGACGAGTCCGCGATGGTGCGCTTCGACATGTCGGAGTTCGGCGAGCGCCACACGGTCTCGCGGCTCATCGGCGCCCCTCCCGGCTACGTCGGCTACGACGAGGCCGGCCAGCTCACCGAGCGCATCCGCCGCCGCCCGTACTCGGTCGTGCTGCTCGACGAGATCGAGAAGGCGCACCCCGACGTGCTCACGCTCCTCCTGCAGGTGCTCGAGGACGGTCGCCTCACCGACGGCCAGGGCCGCACGGTCGACTTCCGCAACGCGGTCGTCATCATGACCTCCAACCTCGGCTCCGAGACGCTCGCGAGCAGGTCGGGCGCCATGGGCTTCGTCGCGCACGGCGGCTCGGGCTTCTCGGAGGAGGAGCTGCGCGCCCGCGTCATGGGTCGCCTGCGCGAGGCGATGCGCCCCGAGCTCATCAACCGCATCGACGACATCGTGCTGTTCCGCGCCCTGGAGCGGGAGCAGCTGCAGACGATCGTGCGGATGCTGCTCGCGCAGACGTCGGCGCGGCTCGCCCGCCAGGGCATCCGCACCGACGTGGACGACGCCGCCGTGGCGTGGCTCGCCGAGCACGGGTACGAGCCCGAGCTCGGTGCGCGTCCGCTGCGCCGCCTCATCCAGCGCGAGGTCGACGACCGCATCGCCGACCTGCTCGTCGCGGGAGCGGTCGCCGACGGCGGAGCCGTGGCGGTGACCGTGGAGGCGGATGCGCTGGCCGCGGCCGTCGCCGAGCCCGGGCACGTCGAGGATGCGAGGATCGCAGCATGACCGACGCGACCACGCCCGACGCAGCCACGACGGAGCAGATCACGATGTTCGGCGCCGAGTGGTGCCGCGACTGCCGCCGCACGAAGGCGCAGCTCAACGGGCTCGGCGTGCCCTATCGGTACGTCGACCTCGAGGCGGAGCCCGACGCCGTCGAGGTGGCGCGCGACATCTCGGGCCGCACGCAGATCCCGGTCGTCGTCTACCCGGACGCGACGCATCACGTGGAGCCCTCGAACGCGGACGTCGAGGCGAAGCTGCGCGAGCTCGGGATCGTCTGAGCCGCCGGGTCCGCATCCAGCCGCGCGTGCGAGGGTGAACGCATGCGCAGGACACGACGAGGGGCAGCCGCAGGGCTGCCCCTCGTCGCGTGCGCGGCGATGCTCGTGGCCGTGACGAGCGGCTGCGCCGACGACGGTGCGGGCGTCGGCGGCGACGTCGACCTGCTCGGCGGGGGCGACTCGGCGGGTGCGTGGCCGACGTCGGTGCCGAGGCCCGACCTGCCGCTCGTCGAGGAGACCGATCTCATCATCGCCTTCACGGCCGTCTACGAGCTGCGCGGCGGCACGATCGACGACTACGTCGCGGCGCTGGAGGCCGACGGCTTCGCGGAGGCGGGCGCGTCGACGTACGCGGACGGCGAGCACGTCGTCCTCCTCGAGGTCGAGGGCGACCGCCTCTACGTCACGATCACCGAGGCCTGAGGGCTCGAGCCCCGCGCCGACGCGCGCCTGCGCCGCAGCGATCCGGTCTCAGCCCGGCTGCTGCGCCGACCAGTCGGCGGGCTGTCCCGCGTGGTGCATCTGCTGCGGCTGCATCGTGGGCTGCGGGGCGGGCTGCGGCATCGCCGGCCACGGCACCGCGACCTGCACGGGCTCGCCTGCGCGCTGGACGCCGAACGGATGCGACGGACCGTACGGCGGCTGCGCGCCGTACGCCATCGCCATCGCATGCATCTGCGCAGCGACGTCCGGCGGCACGAGCGCGAGCGACCCCGGCTGCTCGTAGCGCAGCCCGTCGGCGCGCGCGGGCAGGAAGCCGAGCGCGTAGATCCAGGCGCCGCTCGTGGGCCACTGCAGCAGGCACAGCCACCCCGTCCACCCCACGTCGTGCAGGCGCCGCACGATGAGCGCGAGCGTCGGCACGATCGTCGCGAGAGAGACGAGCGCCATGAAGGCGAGCGATGCGAGCAGCAGGATGATCCACGTCATCATGCCCGAGAGCGCGTCGGCGGGATCCGACGTGATCGTGAGCGCGCTCGACACGCTGTACCCGATGGCCGAGACGACGTACGGCGCCGCGGACACGAGCCCGAGGATCGCCGTGATCAGCACGCCCCACCACAGCTCGCTCTGGCTCGCACGCCCGCGGAAGGTGGCGTACTTGCGGAAGAACCTGCCGACGCCCTGGCGGAAGGTCGCGCCGTACTGCGGCTGATCGAGCGGTGCGGGCGCTGCCGGGAGGTCAGGCGTCGTCATGCGACCATCCTCGCTCGGCGAGGCTGAGCGCCAGCCTCAGCGGCCGCGGAACGTCGGGGTGCGCTTCTGCTGGAAGGCGGCGAAGCCCTCGCGGTAGTCGTCGGAGCGCGCGAGCCGCGCCTGCGCGCGCGTCTCGTGCGACATCGAGCGCCACAGCCCGAGTCGTTCGTCGCGCAGCTCGCGCACGAGCTCCTTCGAGGCTCGGAAGGCGAGGGTCGCGCCCTGCGCGGCGTGCGCGGCCGCGGCCCGCGTCGCGCCCAGCACCTCGTCGTCCGGCAGCGCTTGCGAGAAGAGGCCGGCCGTGACGGCCTCCGCACCCGTCATGAGTCGACCGGAGTAGATGAGGTCGAGCGTGCGGTGCGTGCCGAGCCGCTCGACGAACAGCGCGTGGCCACCGGAGTCGAGGGTGGCGCCGAGGTTCGCGAACGGGCTGCCGATCCGCGCCGACTCGGCGACGTAGACGACGTCGGTCGCGACGAGCAGCCCGAGCCCCACGCCGAGGCACGCGCCGTGGGCGGCGGCGAACGTCGGGGCGGGGAAGGCGCTCAGGTGCTCGAGCAGCGGCTGGACGCGGTGACCGAGGAAGCCCGTGACGTCGTCGGTCGCGGGGTCGACGCTCGAGATGTCGCGGCCGGCGCAGAACGACGGGCCCTCGCCGCGCAGGACGAGCGCGCGCACGTCGGCCGACTCGGCATCGGCGATCGCCATCGCCAGATCCTGCAGCGCGCCCTCGTCGAGCGCGTTGCGCCGCTCGGGGGCGTCGAGGGTGATCTCGGCCACTTCGTGCTCGATGGTGAGGTCGATCATGCTGCTCCTTCGCGCGATGCAGCCATCCTCTCGCGGGCGGCGCCTCGGATGCGACGAGGGCCCGGACGCGGGTGCGTCCGGGCCCTCGTGACGGGTTCGGGGCTACTGCTGGCCGAAGCTCGGCGGCTGCTGACCCTGCTGCGGCGGCTGCTGCTGACCCGGCTGCTGCCCCCAGGGCTGCTGCTGCGCCGACGACGGGGGCACCGGCGGGTACGACTGCTGCGGCTGCTGACCGTAGCCGCCCTGCTGCGGCTGGCCATAGCCCTGCTGCGGCTGCCCGTAGCCGGACTGCTGGCCGTAGGCCTGCTGGGGCTGGCCGTAGCCGGCACCCGCATCCTTCGTCGGCAGCGCGCACATGATGAGCCAGACGATGCCGAGGCCCACGAGGGAGAGGAGCAGGAGCAGGGGCGAGAAGCCCGCATCGCGAAGACGGCGCGCGCCGGCGGCAAGGGTCATGATCGCGATCGGGATCGTGACGATCGCGAGGAGGATGCTGACGATGACCGTCGCGATCGGCACGGGCGGCGCCGCGTACGGGTCGACGGCGACGGACGACGAGTACGACGCGACGAGCGCCGCCGACTCCACGCCAGCGACGATGCCGACGATGATGCCGAGGATCACGGACACGATGGCGAGCGCGAGGTAGCCCCACCAGAACTCGCCGCGCGAGGCGCGGCCCGAGAACGTGAAGATGCCCTTCACGTAGCGCTTGACGGCCGGCATGAAGCCGATGCCGTAGACGGGGGTGCCGATCGGCACGTCGACGTTCGCAGTGCTCATGGCACGATCCTCCCGCGCGGTCGCTGGGCGAAGCCTGCGACGAGGCTGGATGCGGCCTGGGTGCCCCGTCAGACGTCGTAGTCGACGACGACGCGCTCGCCCTTGGGATGCGACTGGCACGTGAGCACGTAGCCACGCTCGAGCTCGTCGGGCTCCAGGGCGTAGTTCTCGGTCATGGACACGCTGCCCTCGACGACGCGTGCGCGACACGTGCCGCACACGCCGCCCGCGCACGCGAAGGGCACGTCCTGCCGCACGCGCAGCGCCGCGTTGAGGATCGACTCGTTCGCGGCGACCGGGCTCTCGACGCTCGCGGACTGGCCGTCGAGGGTGAAGTCGAGCCGCCACGTCGGCTCGCCGCGGCGCACCTCGACCGGGCGGCCCGCATCCCCCTCGACGCGCTCGGGGCGACCGGTCGTGAAGAGCTCGAAGCGCACGTGCGAGGCGTCGACGCCGCGGGCCTCGAGCACGTCGCGGCACAGCTGCACGAGCTCGAACGGCCCGCACAGGAACCACTCGTCGACGAACTCCGGCGGAATGAGCGCGTCGAGGATGCGGCCGAGCCGCGCCTCGTCGATGCGGCCCGAGAGCAGCGGCGCCGTGCGCTGCTCGCGCGTGAGGACGTGGTGGAGCGCGAGGCGGCCGCGGTAGCGATCCTTGAGGTCGGCGAGCTCCTCGACGAACATCACGTCGAGCTGCGAGCGGTTCGTGTACAGCAGCGTGAAGCGCGAGTCGTCGGCCTGCGACAGCACCCGGTGGGCGACGGCCATGAGGGGCGTGATGCCGCTGCCGGCCGCGATGCCGACGACGTGCCGACCCGCGAGGTCGTCGAGCCCCGACGTGAACGTGCCCTGCGGGCTCATGACGTCGACGACCGTGCCGGGCGTCAGCGCGTCGTGCGCCCACGTCGAGAAGACGCCGCCGAGGTCGCGCTTGATCGCGACCGACACGGATCCGGGGGTCGGCGGGCGGCAGATCGAGTAAGAGCGGCGCACCTCGCGCCCGTCGATCGTCGCACGCAGCGCGACGTGCTGGCCGGGCACGTAGTCGTACTGCCCCTGCAGCTCGGTCGGCACGGCGAACGTCACCTCGACGCTCTCGGCGGTGAGCGGGCGCACCTCGGCGACCTCGAGCGGATGGAAGCGGGCGCGCTGCGCGCGCGGCGGCGTGAGGTTCTGCGCGGCCATCTAGAGCACCTTGAAGAAGTCGAACGGCTCGAGGCACGAGCGGCACTCGTAGAGCGCCTTGCACGACGTCGAGCCGAAGCGGGCGAGCTCGACGGTGTCGAGGGAGTCGCAGCGCGGGCACTTCACGGCTATCGCGATGCGCACGGGGCCGTCGAGGTGCGGTGCGCGACCGTTGGGAGGGGCGATGCCGTAGCGGCGCAGCTTCGCCTTGCCGTCGGCGCTCATCCAGTCGGTCGTCCAGGCGGGCGTGAGCGTGAAGTCCACGCGCACGTCGGCATAGCCCGCGGCGGTGAGCTGCAGCACGACGTCGTCGCGCATCTGGTCGATCGCGGGGCAGCCGGAGTACGTCGGCGTCAGCACGACGTGGACGGCCTCTCCGTCGCTCGCGACCGAGCGCAGCACGCCGAGGTCGGCGATCGTGAGCACGGGGACCTCGGGATCCGTCACCTGCGCCGCGACCTTCCAGGCCGCCTGCGAGGCGGCGTCACCGTGCGCGTCGGGCGTCGCGGGCAGGGCGGCGAGCGCGGTCACCACGACGCTCCCGGGTGTGCGCGCGCGAGCACCTGCATCTCGGCGAGCAGGTAGCCCAGACGCGTCGAGTGGCGGCCCCGGCGTCCGCCCGCCATCGACGGCTCGACGCTCGGCTCCTCGAGCCCGGCGGCGTCGAGGATGGCGCGGATGCGGGCCAGCACGGGCTCGCGCAGCGTCGACGGTCGCACCGCGATGCCCTCGAGGCGATCGACGAGCGGCTCGTCGCGGAAGAGCTCGTCGACGAGCGGCCACACGTCGACGAGCGACTGCTGGATGCGCGCGTGCGACAGCTCGGTGCCGCCGCCGAGGCGCAGCGTCCACTGCGTCGCGTGGTCGAGGTGGTAGGCGACCTCCTTCACCGACTTCGTCGCGATGGCAGCGAGGGCCGGATCGGCGGAGTCGGCGAGGCGGCGGTACAGCTTGAGCTGGAAGGCGGAGGCGACGAGCTGGCGTGCGATCGTGTCGCCGAAGTGCCCGTTCGGGGCCTCGAACAGCCACGCGCTGCGGAAGTCGGGCTCGTCGCGCCAGTAGGCGAGGTCGTCCTCGCTGCGCCCGTCGGCCGTGCCGGCGTAGCGCAGGAACGATCGGGCGTGGCCGAGCACGTCGAGGCCGATGTTGCCGAGCGCGACGTCCTCCTCGAGCTCGGGCGCGCGCGAGATCCACCATCCGAGCTGCTGGGCGAGGATGAGCGCGTCGTCGCCGAGCCAGAGCGCGTACTCGGCGACGTCGGACGTCGCGACGGCGCCGTCGGCGCCGGCGAGCTCGCTCGCGAGGTCGAGCTCGTCGACCGTGACGTCGCCGTGAGCCTCCTCGCCCTCGACGCCGGTGCTGATGTCGTGGCTCATCGCGCCACCGCCCATCCGGTGATTGGCGACTTCGCCCACCGATCGGCGACTTCCGCACCGGCGATCGGCGACTCCTGCCACCGATTGGCGATCTCGACCGTGCCGAAGTCGCCAATCGCTTCGTGTGCGAGCTCGGTGCCCATCACAGGTGCTTCACGCCTTCGGTCTTCGTGTAGTAGATCGCGTGGCGGTAGTTCTTGCCCGCGGGGCTCTCGAACCACTCGTCCTTCTCGTCGGGGTCGCTCGTCGTGATGCCGTCGGCCGGCGCGACCCAGATCGACACGCCCTCGCCGCGGCGCGTGTAGAGGTCGCGCGCGTTGCGGATGGCCATCGTCGCGTCGGGCGCGTGCAGCGAGCCGACGTGCACGTGACTCAGGCCGCGGTTGGCGCGCACGAAGACCTCCCAGAGCGGCCAGGCCTCGGTGCCGACCTCGCCAGGCGTGGCCATCAGGCCGCCGCCTGCTCGGTCGCCGCCGCCTGACGCTCGGCGTACGCATGCGCCGCCTCGCGCACCCAGGCGCCGTCGTCGTGCGCCTGCCGGCGGTGCTGCAGGCGCTGCGCGTTGCAGGGTCCGCGGCCGGCGAGCACCTCGTGGAACTCGGTCCAGTCGATCTCGGACATGTCGTACGCGCCCGTCTCCTCGTTCCAGCGGAGGTTCGGATCCGGCAGCGTGATGCCGAGCACCTCCGCCTGCGGCACGAGCATGCCGACGAAGCGCTGGCGCAGCTCGTCGTTCGAGAAGCGCTTGATGTTCCATGCCATGGACTGCGCGGAGTTCGGCGACTCGTCGTCCGGCGGGCCGAACATCATGAGCGACGGCCAGTACCAGCGATCGACCGCGTCCTGCGCCATGCGGCGCTGCGCGTCGGTGCCCTGCATGAGCTCGAGCAGGATCTCGAAGCCCTGCCGCTGATGGAACGACTCCTCCTTGCAGATGCGCACCATCGCACGGCCGTAGGGGCCGTAGGAGGCGCGGCACAGCGGCACCTGGTTCGCGATGGCGGCGCCGTCGACGAGCCAGCCGATCGCGCCCATGTCCGCCCACGTCGGCGTCGGGTAGTTGAAGATCGACGAGTAGCGCGCGCGGCCCTCGATGAGCTGCTGGGTCATCTCCTCGCGAGCGATGCCGAGCGTCTGCGCCGCGGAGTAGAGGTAGAGGCCGTGGCCCGCCTCGTCCTGCACCTTCGCCATGAGGATCGCCTTGCGCTTGAGGCTCGGGGCGCGCGTGATCCAGTTGGCCTCGGGCTGCATGCCGATGATCTCGGAGTGGGCGTGCTGCGAGATCTGACGGATGAGCGTCCTCCGGTATGCCGCGGGCATCCAGTCGCGCGGCTCGATGCGGCCGTCGGCCTCGATGAGCGCGTCGAAGCGCGCCTGGCCGGCCTCGTCGCGCGCTGCCTGCTCGGCGCGCGCGGTCGCGTCGTCCTGCGTGCTCGCGGGGGCGAGTGGTGCGGTCATCGTCGACTCCTCGGATTCGTCGATCGCCCGGTGCGTCACCGCGTCGAGTGGATTACCGAACGATCGTTCAGTTACTATAGCGGCACGACGCGAGCCGGACCACCCCGGTCGCGGAGGACACGAGCACGAGGGAGTGCGGATGCCGGACGCAGCGACCACCCGGACCGACGCGGCGAGCGCGGTCGGCGGGACGGCATCCGACGCGGACGCGAGCGCCTCCGACGCGAGCGCCGTCGCGGCGACCGCATCCGCCGCGACGGCATCGGACGCCTCCGGCCGTGACGACGCGTTCGATGGCGCGAGCCCCGTCGCCGCATCCGGGCTCACCGGCGACGCGGTCGCCGCCGCGCGCCCGCACACGCGCGCCATGATGCTGCGCGACGCCGCCTCGGCGCTGCTGGGAATGCGCGTCGAGCGCGACGAGGACGGCTTCGCCGTGACGTCGATGGTCGTGCGCCCCGAGCTCACGAACGGGTTCGCCATCACCCACGGCGGCCTCGTCTTCGCGCTCGCCGACACGGCGTTCGCGATCGCGTGCAACGACGGCGAGGCGATGACGGTGGCGCAGGGCGCCGACGTCACCTTCCTCAAGTCGACGCATCCCGGCCAGACGCTCACCGCCACCGCGGTGCGTCGCACGCAGCAGGGGCGCACGGGCCTCTACGACGTGCAGGTCACCGACGAGACGGGCGACGTCGTCGCGGAGTTCCGCGGCCGCTCGTTCACCACCGCCCGCCCCCTCCCCGCCCCCTGACGCCCCGAGTGGTCACCGCTGCCGATCGATTGGGCAGTAGTGGCTGGCGACACGCCGCAGAGCGAACCACTACTGCCCAATCGATCCGCGGACCGGACGCAGAGGCAGCAGACGAAGGAGTCTGAGATGACGATCACGAACCCCGAACGCGCCGACGGCGCGCTCGTCGCCGCGCGGATGCGTGTGGCCGCGACGCCGCCCGAGGAGCGCGACCCCGAGGAGCGCCTCAGCCGCGCCGACCTCGAGGCCCTGCAGCTCGAGCGCCTGCAGCGCACGGTGCACCACGCCTACGCCAACGTGCCGCTGTACACCGCGAGGCTCGACGCCGCGGGCGTCGCGCCCGCCGACATCCGCACGCTCGCCGACGTCGCACGGCTGCCGTTCACGACGAAGGCCGACCTGCGCGAGACCTATCCGTTCGGGATGTTCGCGGTGCCGATGGAGCAGGTGGCGCGCATCCACGCCTCGAGCGGCACGACCGGCAAGCCGACCGTCGTCGGCTACACGGCGGGCGACCTCGAGCGCTGGGGCGACCTCGTGGCCCGCAGCCTGCGCGCCGCCGGCATCCGCCGCGGCATGAAGGTGCACAACGCGTACGGCTACGGCCTCTTCACCGGCGGCCTCGGCGCGCACGCCGGCATCGAGCGCCTCGGCGCCACCGTCATCCCCATGTCCGGCGGCCAGACGGCGCGGCAGGCGCAGCTCATCTGCGACTTCGAGCCCGACGCCATCCTCTGCACGCCCTCCTACCTGCTCACGATCGCCGACGCCCTCGAGGCGGCGGGCGTCGATCCGCGATCGACGAGCCTCAAGGTCGCCGTGCTCGGCGCCGAGCCGTGGACGAACGAGATGCGCCACGAGCTCGAGGAGCGGCTCGACATCGACGCCGTCGACATCTACGGCCTCTCCGAGGTCATGGGCCCGGGGGTCGGCAGCGAGTGCGTCGAGACGAAGGACGGGCCGCACATCTGGGAGGACCACTTCCTGCCCGAGATCATCGACGCCGAGACCGGCGCGCCGCTGCCGGACGGCGAGCGCGGCGAGCTCGTCTTCACGTCGCTCACGAAGGAGGCGTTCCCCGTGCTCCGCTATCGCACGCGCGACCTCACGCGCCTCCTGCCCGGCACCGGCCGCACGGCGATGCGTCGCATCGAGAAGATCACCGGGCGCAACGACGACATGATCATCCTGCGCGGCGTGAACCTGTTCCCGACGCAGATCGAGGAGATCGCGCTCGGCGTCGACGGCCTCTCGCCGCACTTCGTGCTCGAGCTCACACGCAACGGGCGCATGGATGCGCTCACCGTCGGCATCGAGCCCGACCCGGATGCGTCGGCCGACGCCGCGAGGCAGGCGGCGGATCGGCTGCAGCTGCTCGTGAAGGAGCGCATCGGCACGAGCGTCGACGTGCGCCTCGTGGAGCCCGGGCACCTGCCGCGCAGCGAGGGAAAGCTCAAGCGCGTCTACGACCTGCGCGACCAGCCCGCCGGCGCCTGACCCTCGCTCGTCGGCACGGGGGAGGGGAGCCGTCAAGCCCCGGCGGCGCCGCAGCCGTCGTGCGACGCTCGGCGCATGGCACGCATCCTCGTCATCGCCGCGTCGAGCGGCATCGGCTCCCGCGCCGTCGCGCTGCTGCGCGACGCCGGCCACGAGGTCGTCACGACCGCGCGGCAGGAGGGCGCGGCGGACGTCGTGCTCGACGCGACCGACTTCGACGCCGTGGAGGCGGCGGTGGGGGAGCACGGTCCGTTCGACGGCATCGCCTGCTTCGCCGGCTCGCTGCTGCTGAAGCCGGCGCACCTCACGTCGCGCGAGGAGTACGACCAGATCGTCGCCGCCTCGCTCACGACCTCGTTCGCCGCCGTGCGCGCCGCCGGCAAGCACATGCGCTCGGGCGGTGCGGTCGTGCTCGTCTCGTCGGCCGCGGTGCAGGCGGGCCTGCCGAACCACGACGCGATCGCCGCGGCGAAGGCGGGCGTCATCGGCCTCGTCCACTCGTCGGCCGCGACGTACGCCAACCGCGGGCTGCGGATCAACGCCGTCGCACCCGGGCTCGTCCAGACGCGCCTCACCGAGCAGCTCACCGCGTCGGACCAGAGCCGGGCGGCGTCGGAGGCGATGCATCCGCTCGGCACGCTCGGCGAGCCGGACGACGTCGCGCGCGCCGTCGTCTTCCTGCTCGATCCGGCGAACGCCTGGATCACGGGCCAGGTCCTCGGGGTCGACGGCGGCCTGTCGTCGCTGCGGCCGCGCCAGCGCGCCTGAGGCCGCGACGCGAGGCGTAGCCTCGAGGGCGGCCCATCGACGACCCTGGAGGCACCACCGTGCGCGCGCTGCGATTCACCGACTGGAAGACGAAGCCCACCCTGCAGGACGTGGACCGGCCGACGCCGGGCCCCGGCGAGGTCCTGCTGAAGGTCGCGGGTGCGGGCGCGTGCCACTCCGACGTCGCCGCCTATGCCGAGTTCGAGGCCGCGACGGCGCCGAAGGGCATGGCGCCGCCGTTCACGCTCGGCCACGAGACCTCCGGATGGGTGGAGGAGCTCGGCGAGGGCGTGACGGGCATCGAGCCCGGCGAGGCGTTCCTCGTCTACGGCCCCATCGGGTGCGGCCGCTGCGTGCCGTGCTCGCAGGGTCAGGACACGTACTGCGAGCGCGTCGCCGAGATGCCCTACCTCGCGACGGGTCTCGGCCGCGACGGCGGCATGGCCGAGTACGTGACCGTGCCCGCCCGCAACCTCGTGCCGCTGGGCGACGCCGATCCCGTGGCTGCGGCGCCGCTCGCCGACGCCGCGCTCACGCCCTACCACGCGATCACGCTGGCGCAGCCGGTGCTCGCGAGGGGCGGCTCGACGGCACTCGTCATCGGCCTCGGCGGCCTCGGCCAGATCGCCGTGCAGATCCTCACGGCGCTCACGGGCGCCACGGTCTACGTCACCGACCGCAAGCAGGACGCCGTCGACCGCGCCGTCGCCCGCGGCGCGGTCGCGATCGACGCATCCGGCGACCAGGCCGAGCAGCTGCGCGAGGCGACGGGTGGCAAGGGCGTGGATGCGGTCTTCGACCTCGTGGGCGCCACGCCCACCATCCAGCTCGGCCAGGCGGTGCTCGCGCGCGGCGGCCGCCTCTCGGTCGTCGGCATCGCCGGCGGCGAGGTGTCGTGGTCGTTCTTCACGAACCCGTACGAGGCCGTCATCACCAACACGTACTGGGGCTCGATCGCCGACCTGCACGAGGTCGTGGCGATGTATCGGCGCGGCCAGATCGTGCCCGACGTCGAGCGCTTCTCGCTCGAGGACGCCCCCGAGGCGTACCGCAGGCTCGAGGAGGGCACGCTCGACGCGCGCGCCGTCATCGTGCCGCACGCCGGCTGACACTCGGCGCGGGTCGCGCAGATCGCGTTCTGCAGGCGATTCGGGCTCTCGAGGGAACATTCCCCTCAGGGCCCGGGATCGCCTGCAGAACGCAACAGGCTCGACGCAGGAGATCGGCCCGGCTCAGGCCTTCGGCGGCAGGTCGTCGATCACCTCGAGGCCGCGCTCGACCCACTCGGCGAGCACGGCGTCGTCGTCGAGCACGGGACCCTGCACGCGCAGCCACGTCCTCGACGGGCGACCGCTCATCACCATCTCGCCCGCGCCGTCGAGCGCGAGCAACGCATCCCGCTCGTCGTCGCGCACCCGGACCATGAGGCCGCCCTGGCCGCTCACGCACACGGCCATGTGCCCGTGCACCAGGAAGGCGAGGCCGCCGAACATGCGCCGTTCGTCGACCGGCTCGTGCTCGGCGAGGAGCGGGCGGATGCGCTCGACGAGCGACGGGTCGACGGCCATGCGCCGAGCATGGCACGCACCGCCCACGCCTTGCCCCTCCAGCTGCGCATCGCAGGCGATCCGGGGCGGCGGAGGGAGCATCCCCCTCCTACCGCTCGCATCGCCAGCGAAACGCGAGCTCGACGCGCGGCGTCGCGGCCCGGGTCGGCGAAGATGGAGGGATGGCCCACGTCGAGCAGCGCAGGGGTCGCCCCGGGTACGACCGGGCCGGCATCCTGGCGGTCGCCGTCGCGACGTTCATCGAGCACGGCTACGACGCGACGTCGATCGCGGTGCTCGCGGATCGTCTCGGGCTGTCGAAGTCGGCGATCTACCACCACTTCGCGTCGAAGGAGGCGCTGCTCGCCGCAGCCCTCGACGCCGCGCTCGGCGGGCTCGAGGCCGTCGCCGCCGAGTCGGAGGCCCTCGGCGGTCCCGCGGAGGACCGCCTCGCCCATGTCCTGCGCGGCGCGGTGCATGTGCTCGTCGAGCGCCTGCCCGAGGTGACGCTGCTGCTGCGCGTGCGCGGCAACACCGACGTGGAGCGCGACGCGCTGCGGCGACGGCGCGACTTCGACCGCGCGATGCAGGCCCTCGTGCGGGAGGCGCAGGACGCCGGGGCCGTGCGGCCCGACGTCGATGCACGCATCGTCGAGCGGCTGCTGTTCGGCATGGTCAACTCGATCGTGGAGTGGTACCGACCGGGCGGTCCGGAGGGCGCCGAGCGGTTGGCGGAGGACGCGCTCGCGATCGCGTTGGACGGCATCCGCGCGCGCTGAGTCACCTGGGCCAACGCCAACGCCAACGGGAACGCGTCGCGCGTCGTCGACGTGCTCGTCCTGCGGTTCTCGAACATCCTTCGGATTCCGTCGCGCAGAGTCGAATCGGATTCGGATTCCGTCGCCGTCCGTTCGGGGTACGACGCTTTGCGTGTTCCTCCAACGAGAGCACCTCTTCGACGCCTGCACTTGTGACAGTCGTGCATTCCTCAACTTTTCGCTGCGGATTCCTCAGTTCCACGCCATCGTTGCCGTCGGCCGCACGTCCCTCGCCGCTCGCGACATCGTGCCCGTCCGCGCTCACGGCTCGAGCGCTTCGTCGAGAAGAGCTCCATGCCCCATCCTCTCCCGCGTGCTCGCGTGCGCCGCCGCGCCATCGCGCTGCTCGCCGCGCTGGCCGTCGTCGTCCTGCCTGCGGTGGCGGTCGCCGCCGCGTCGCCCGCCATGGCCGGCGGGTCGAACGACCCGACCCCCTACGCCGTCACCGCCGACGGACTCACGCTGCCCGCGGGCGCCGTGTTCCAGGACAACGGACACGTCAACGTCCGGTACATGCTCGACGGGCGCCAGACGCCTGCGAACGCCCACTTCGAGGCGAAGTGCATCACGCGATCCGACGCCGAGTGCCGCGGCGAGCGTCACGAGCTCGCGCAGTACATCGGCCAGCGCTTCCTGCCCTGGGACGCGATGGGCGTGCCGATGGGCGCGTGCATCGTGTGGGTGCAGATGTCGGCGTACAACGAGCACTTCGGCGAGGGGCGCCAGTCGCCCGTCTGCCGCACCGCGCCCGCGCCGAGCGAGCCGACGCCGTCGGAGCCGACGCCGTCTGAGCCGACGCCGTCCGAGCCGACGCCGTCCGACCCGACGCCTTCGGAGCCGACGCCGTCCGACCCGACTCCCTCGGAGCCGACGCCGTCGACGCCCGTCGTCGTCGTCGAGCCGCAGATCCAGGACTACGTCGGTGCCTGCGACGCCGCCTTCGTGCTCGACAACCGCTCCTCCACCGTCGAGGTGACCTACACGATCAACGGCGTCGCGTACGTCGTGCCTGCGGGAGGCGGACTGCACACGGACGCCGACGGCACGCGCATCGCGCCGATCGACGGGCAGTACGTGATCACGACGGATGCGGGACGTTCGTGGACGTTCCCCGCTCGCGCCTGCGACGTGCCCGCAACCGGCACGCCGACGCCGAGCGAGCCGACGCCGTCTGAGCCGACGCCGTCCGACCCGGCACCGAGCGACCCCAAGCCCTCGGAGCCCGCGCCCGGCGACCCCGCTCCGTCTCACCCGACGCCGTCTGACCCGACGCCGAGCGAGCCGACGCCGTCTGACCCGACGCCGAGCGAGCCGACGCCGTCTGACCCGACGCCGAGCGAGCCGACGCCGTCCGACCCGACGCCGAGCGAGCCGACGCCGTCCGACCCGACGCCGAGCGAGCCGACGCCGTCCGACCCGACGCCGAGCGAGCCGACGCCGTCCGACCCGGCACCGAGCGACCCCAAGCCCTCGGAGCCCGTGCCGTCGGACCCGACGCCTTCGGACCCGACGCCTTCGGAGCCGACGCCGAGCGACCCGACGCCGAGCGACCCGACCCCTTCGGACCCGACGCCTTCGGACCCGACCCCGTCGGACCCGACGCCGAGCGACCCGACGCCGAGCGACCCGACGCCGAGCGACCCGACGCCGTCGGAGCCGGGCACCGACGTGCCCGCGGTCGACCCGCCGACGCAGCCCACGGACCCGACGACCGAGGTCCCGGCCGCAGGCGACGGCGGCGAGCTGCCCGCGACCGAGGTGCCCACCGAGGTCGGCACGCCCGCGTCCTCGCAGCAGCCTGCCGCATCCGCGCCCGCGCCCGTCGCGGCGCAGCCGACGCCCTCGCAGGCCGCGCAGTCCGACGCGCTGCCGCGGACCGGTGCGGAGCCGCTGCTCCTGGTGCTGCTCGCCGGAGCGCTGCTCGTCGCGCTCGGTACCGGCGTCCGAAGGGGGGCGCGTCGCTGAGCACCCCACGGTGACGAGGGGCGTCGATCGCAGGATCGGCGCCCCTCGTCGTGTCGCCGCACCCCACCGCGCTCATGAGGCCGTCGATGGGGGACGAACGATGAGCATCGCTCGACCGATGCTGGCGCGACGTGCACGAGATCCATAGGCTCGGCACAGATCGGGCCGCGCGCTCGATGCCGTGGCCGACATCGAGAACGGAAGCCCTCCATGGACCTGTGCGTCCTTCCCCAGACCGGCAGCACCGAGCCCTGGCTGCTCCTCGCCATCGCCGCCGTCGTGCTCGTCGCCGCGGGCGTCGCGCTCGCTGTGAGCGGCCGCGCCCGCCGTGGCGTGCTCACGGGCCTCGGCGCCCTCGCGATCGTCGGTGCGCTCGTCGTCGGCGGCGTCGCCGGTGCCGCACCCGCGCAGGCCGACGCCGGCTCCGCCGACTGCGTCACCGCGCCCGCCCGTCCCGCGCCCGCGGCGGCGGCGATCGTCGTGACCCCCGGCATCCCCACCACGACGGCGCAGTGCGCTGCCGAGCCGAGCCTGCAGGTGCCCACGACGCAGGGCGTCGTCTACTCGCAGGCGCGCACCGGCAACTCGGTGACGGTCACGGCGACGGCAGCCCCCGGCTACGCGATCCTGGCCGGCGCCGTCACCTCGTGGACGTACGACCTCACGCCGACGACGCGCGCGCCGTGGCCCGTCGACCTGCCGGACAGCACGGAGGCCACCATCGTGCTGGAGGAGAGCGGCGAGGAGCTCGTGCTCGAGCCCTCCGACCCCGCGCTGGTGCCGAGCCTGCAGGAAGCGGCAGACGCGGGAGCGTTGACGTACTCGCTCGACGGCGAGGGATTCGCGCAGGTCGTCCCCGTCGCGGTCCTGGACGAGGACGGACAGCAGCTCGGCACCGGAGAGGTCGCCATCCCGCAGCCGTCGGATATCTCCTACGACTTCGAGCGAAACGTCTACCTGCTCTCACCGCAGGACACCGAGCCTGACCCGGACGTCATCGAGGCTCAGATCGAGGCGCTGCTCGCGCAGTACCCGGGCGCCGTGACCGTCCAGCCCCTGGGTGGCTTCCCCTTCTTCTTCGAGCTCACCGGGCTCCGGATCCTCGCCTCGTACGAGCCGGGTCCCGGGTGCGCGACGGAGTCCGCCGAGGTCGCCATCGACGTCCAGTTCCCGTTCTTCCCGCCCGTCGCGCTCAGCTCGGCCCTGCAGGGGCTGTCCGGCGTCGACCTCGGGACGACGGACGAGTCGCCCTCGCTGCAGCAGGCTCCCGCCAGCGAGGCTCCCGCCAGCGAGGCTCCCGCCGAGCAGACGCCCGAACCCGGGCAGCAGGCCGACGGGGTGCCCTCGTCCGAGGCGCCGTCGGAGGCTCCGGTCGTCGAGGAGACTCCTGCCGTCGTCGAGCCGTAGCCGCCGACGCACCAGACGCCGACGCCCCGGATGCCCCGAGCATCCGGGGCGTCGTGCCGTCCAAATTCGCCGATGCTCCATCACGCGATGCTGCAGGCACTCACGGGTTCTTCAGGAACGATCCATAGGGTCTCGAATGGCGTCGTGCGGTGCGCGGCGCCGCAATCGTCATCGAGGGATCGGGAGACCCCATGGATCTGTGCGTGCTGCCGCAGACCGGCGCGAGCGAGCAGTGGCTCGTGCTCGTCGTCGTCGCGGCCATCGTCATCGGCGCGGGCATCGCGCTGGCCGTCAGCGGCAAGGCGCGACGGCGCGTCGCGACCGGGCTCGGAGCGCTCGCCATCGTGGGCGCGCTCGCGCTCGGCGGGATGCAGGCGGCGCCGGCCGCGCTGGCCGACGCCGGCTCGGCGTGCGTCACCGCACCCGGCGGCGCTCAGGCGCCGAGGGCGGACACGGTCGTCACGCCCGGCATCCCCGGCCTCCAGCAGCAGTGCAACGCCGAGTCGACGGTCGTCACGCCGACGACGACGGGCGTCACGTACACGCAGACGCGCGACGGCTCGGTCGTCACGGTCACCGCCGCGGCGAACGCCGGCTACCGCATCCTCGACGGCTCGACCACGACCTGGTACTACGACGTCTCGCCCGTGACGCCCGCGCCGGCGCCCATCGACCTCCCGACGACGGTCCGCGCCGACCTCGTCGACACGGCGCCGACGCCCGAGGGCGGCACCGAGGACCGGTTCGAGACCGAGAGCACGTTCATGCCCGACCTGCTGGCCGCTGCCGCGGCGGGCTCGGCGAGCTACGGCCTCGACGCGACGCAGGCCGAGCTCGTGGTGGAGTTCGACCTCCTCGACCTCGAGGGCCAGCCGCTGACGTTCGCGGCCTCCGCGCCGGTGGCGAACGCGATCTTCGGCTACGACGCCCCGCTCGCGCTGTTCACCCTCGCCGCTCCCGTCGAGGATCGGGATGCCGCGTTCGCGTCGCTGCTCGACCAGCTCGACGCCTTCCAGCAGGAGAACCCCGGCGCCCAGCTGATCGGCGTCCGCCAGGCCGCGGAGGGCCTCGCCGTCGGCGTGCAGTGGGACGGCGGCAGCGTGTGCGGCCAGCAGGCGGCGTACGTCGCGATCGACGCGGTCTACCTCGAGATCACGGGTGTGCCGGGCGAGCCCGGACCGGCCGGTCTTGCGACCGCGGCGAGCGCGTCGTCCGGCGTGACCTCGCTCGCCGACGTGGGCGCTCGCCTCGCGGCGGCCGCGGCGGCCGAGGAGGTCGACGCCACCCTCGTCGAGACGACGGCGCCGATCGCCGACGACGACTCGGCGTCGATCGCCAAGGGGCCGGCGGCCGAGCAGCCTACGCCCGAGGTGCCTGCGCAGTCGCCCGCGCCCGAGGTCGAGGAGCTCGTCGAGGGCTGATCCCGCTCATCAGCGACGACGCCCCGGATGCCTGCGAGCATCCGGGGCGTCGTGCCGTCCACGCCCTGTCACGAGCGGGCCTCCGCGCGTACGATCGCGACATGGTCGAGCTGCAGCCTGCGGACGTGGACGAGACGGTGCCGCCGAGCGGCACGGGATGCGCCGAGTGCGACGAGGTCGATGGCTGGTGGGTGCACCTGCGGCGCTGCGCCGCCTGCGGCCACGTCGGCTGCTGCGACTCGTCGCCCGGCCAGCATGCGACGGCGCACTGGCGCGCGACGGGGCACCCCGTCATGCAGTCGTTCGAGCCCGGCGAGGACTGGGGCTGGCACTTCGTGGAGGAGGAGTCCGTCGACGGCCTCCGGCTCGCGCCGCCGACGGCGCGTCCCGAGTCCCAGCCCGCGCCAGGACCGGAGGGCCGTGTGCCCGACGACTGGCGCCGACGCATCCACCGCTGATCGAGGCTGCCGACATGGAGCGATCCACCACCGTCGCGGCTGCGGCCGACGTCGCCTTCGACCGCGTGCTCGGTGACGAGCTCACGGGCGTCTTCGACCGCGGACACCTGCTGCTGCCCGCGATCGTCGGCACGGATCCGATCTCGGGCGGGGATGCGCGCTGGGGCACGCGACTGGGGCAGTCTCGTCGCATCCGCCTCGCCGATGGCGGCTCGATGGTCGAGACCGTGCGCACGATCGACGCGCCGACGGCGACGACCTACACGATGGGCGACCTGACAGGGCCGTTCGCCGCGCTCTACTCAGGCGTGCTGGGCGAGTGGAACTTCGCGCCCGAGGGCGCGGGCACGCGCGTCACCTGGCGGTGGCGGCTGCGCCCGAAGGGCATCGCGGGCAGGCTCGCCGCTCCCGTGATCGCCTGGATGTGGCAGGGCTACGCGGCGAAGGCCCTCGAGCGCATCCGCACCGCCCTCGCCGCCCCACAGGATTGAGGTCCTCGGCCGAGTGTGACCTCGCATCCGGCCGAACACCTCGAACGTGTGGAGGCAAGGCGGCGACGGGCCCCTTCGCCACGCATGATGTCGGCGGTGCGCACGCGGACATGCTGACGATCGCTCGACTCTAGGGCTAGGCTGTGGTTCGCCTGGCCGAGCGATCGCTCGTCACCGAGGACGTCGATCGACCGGAGGACCCATGGATCTGTGCGTGCTGCCCCAGACGGGAGCGGATGGTGGAGCGTGGATCGCACTCGTCGCCGCCGCCGCCGTCGTGATCGTGCTCGGCGGCCTCCTGCTGCGTCGCGGCATCTCGCGCCGTGCGCTCGGCACCGGCGTCGCGGCGCTGGCCCTCGTCGGCGTCGTCGCGCTCGGTGCCGGCGGCGCCGCTCCCTCGGCGTTCGCCGATGCCGGCTCGAGCACCGACTGCGTGCACCCGACGGCACCCGCGCCGACCGCGGCGCCCTCGCCGTCCGCGTCGACCGAGCCGACCGCCCAGCCGGCCATCGTCGTCACCCCCGCCGCGCCGACGGCTGCCGCGCAGTGCGGCGCCGAGCCTCTCGTGGCCATCCCCTCGCAGGAGGGCGTCTCCTACGCGCAGACGCGGTCGGGCGACGTGCTCACCGTCACGGCGACGGCCCTGCCCGGCTATGCGATCGCCGCTGGCGCGCAGACGGTGTTCGAGCTCGACGTCGCCGCCACGGAGCGCCTCGACCCGCCCGTGGCGGTGCCCGCCGAGGTCGACGGCATCCTGCTCGGCGAGCAGAACGGCGTCATCACGGTGCGAGCCGCCGATCAGGCGCTCATCCCCGCGCTCGAGGCGGCAGCCGCCGACGGAGCGCTCTCGTACACGATCTCGACCACGGGGCGGATCTCGTACGGCTACGTCCTGGAGCTCGATGGTCAGGAGATCGAATCCGGCACCATCTCGGGCGGGCTGCCGAGCACGGTCGCGTACGTGGACGGCAGCTACGCCTTCACGTACGACGTCGCCGACCTCCCCGCCCTCAACGCCGAGGTGAACGCGCAGCGCGACGCGCTGCTCGCGGAGCACCCCGGCGCGAGCTTCCGGACCGTCGGGCAGTTCCCCGATCTCGGCATCCGTCTGACCACCTCCTACGAGCCCGGCCCCGGCTGCGAGACGGCCGTCACGGAGTCGCCTGTCGTGCTCGGCTTCCCCCCGGCGGTGCGACTCGCGCCGACGGCTGCGCAGCCGGACGGACTCCTCTCCGCCACGTCGGACTCGCTCCGCTGAGGCATCGAGGATGGGGGCCGCGCGTGCCACGCGCGGCCCCCGTCGTCGTCTCGCCGCCCCACAGGATGGAGGGTCTCGGCCGAATGTGACCTCACAGTCGGCCGAAGACCTCACATCTGTGGCGGGTCAGGCGGCGACGGGCTCCTTCGCCACGTACGTCAGCACGTCGTACTGCGCGACGACCTCGTCGTGCTGGTTCAGCAGGCGCGCATCCCAGCGCACCTCGCCGTACTCGTCGGTCTCGCGCGGGGTGATCTGCTTCGCCGTCAGCTCGACGCGGATCGCGTCGCCGGGCGACACGGGGGTCATGAACCGGAGGTTCTCGAGGCCCGTGTTCGCGAGCACCGGGCCCGGCGCGGGCTCGACGAAGAGGCCGGCGGCGAACGACACCAGCAGGTAGCCGTGCGCGACGCGGCCCGGGAAGAAGGGGTTGGCGGCCGCCGACTCCTCGTCCATGTGCGCGTAGAACCGGTCGCCCGTGAAGGTCGCGAACGTCTCGATGTCGTCGAGCGTCACCTCGCGCGGCGGCGAGACGACCTGGTCGCCGATGCGCAGCTCAGCGAGCGACTTGCGGAAGGGATGCGTGCCACCGGACGTCGCCGGCGCACCCGCGTGCCAGACGCCCGTGAGCGCCGTGAGCATCGCCGGCGAGCCCTGGATCGCGGTGCGCTGCATGTGGTGCAGCACGGCGCGGATGCCGCCGAGCTCCTCGCCGCCGCCCGCGCGGCCAGGGCCGCCGTGCAGCAGCATCGGCAGCGGCGAGCCGTGACCGGTCGAGGCGCGCGCGTCGTCGCGGTCGAGCAGCAGCACGCGGCCGTTCGAGGATGCGATGCGCCTGGTGAGCGCGGAGACGAACGCGGGGTCGTGGCTCGCGACGCTCGTGACGAGCGAGCCGCCGCCGCGCGCGACGAGCCGGGCGGCGTCGGCGGCGTCGGCGTACCCGACGATCGACGAGACCGGGCCGAACGCCTCGACCTCATGCAGCGCATCCGCCTCGGCATCCGCGAACCGCAGCAGCATGGGGCTCGCGAACGCGCCGTCGGCGGCGACGCCGGTCGACCCGTCGGCGAGCCGCACCTCGGGCGCCTCGGTGGAGCCGACCACGAGCTCGCCGCCCGCCTCCTGCAGCCGCGCGACCTGGCGCAGCACCTCGTCGCGCTGCTCGGTGGACGCGAGCGCGCCCATCGTGACGCCCTCGGCGCGCGGGTCGCCCACGACGACCTTCTCGGCGATGCGGTCGCGCACCGCGGCGATCACCGCATCCACCCGCTCCGCGGGCACGATCGCACGACGGATGGCGGTGCACTTCTGCCCGGCCTTCGTCGTCATCTCGGTGACGAGGCCGCGCACGAACGCGGCGAACTCGGGCGTCTCCTCGGTGGCGTCGGGGCCGAGCACGGAGGCGTTGATCGAGTCGGTCTCGCTCGTGAAGCGCACGCCGCCGGTGGCGACGCACGCGTGGCTGCGCAGCCGCTCGGCCGTCGACGCCGAGCCGGTGAAGCCCACGATGTCGCCGAGGCGCAGGTGATCCATGATCTCGCGCGCCGAGCCCGAGACGAGCTGCACCGAGCCCGCCGGCAGCAGGCCGGACTCGACGAGGATGCGCACCATGTGCTCGGCGACGTAGCCCGTCGGCGTCGCGGGCTTGATGACCGAGGGCATGCCCGCGAGGAACGCGGGCGCGAGCTTCTCGAGCGAGCCCCACACGGGGAAGTTGAACGCGTTGACCTGCACCGCGACGCCGGGCAGCGTCGTCGCGATGTGGCGACCGAGGAAGGACCCGTCCTTCGACAGCGGCTCGACGGGCCCGTCGAGGTAGACCGTCGACTGCGGCATCTCGCGCCGCCCCTTCGACGAGTAGGTGAAGAGCACGCCGATGCCGCCGTCGACGTCGACCCAGGTGTCCGCCTTCGTCGCGCCCGTGCGGGCCGAGAGGGCGTACAGCTCGTCCCTGCGCTCCGTGAGGGCGAGCGCCATCCGCTTCAGCAGGATCGCGCGCTGGTGGAACGTGAGCGGCGCGAGGCTCGCCTGCCCGACCGTGCGGGCGTGCTCGAGCGCGGCCGCGACCTCGAGACCGGCCGACGAGACGCGCGTCACGACCTCGCCGGTGGACGCGTCGCGCACGGTCGTCGCGTCGCTCGCGTCGGCGGGGGTCCACCACGCATCCTGCACGTAGCTGGGCAGCACCTCGGTCATCGTCGTCCTCTCGGTGTTCCTCGGCCCTGTGGGGCCGTCAGTCGTAGTCGTAGAAGCCGCGGCCGCTCTTGCGCCCCAGTCGCCCCTCGGCGACCATGCGGCGCAGCAGCGCGGGCGGGGCGAAGCGCTCGCCCAGCTCGGCCTCGAGCTGCTCGGCGATGCCGAGGCGCACGTCGAGCCCGACGACGTCGGTCGTGCGCAGCGGCCCCATGGGGTGTCTGTAGCCGAGCTCCATGGCCGCGTCGATGTCGGCGACGGATGCGACGCCCTCCTCGAGCATGCGGATGGCCTCGAGCCCGAGCATGACCCCGAGCCTGCTCGACGCGAAGCCGGGGGAGTCGCGCACCGTGACGGCGGCCTTGCCGAGCGCCTCGACCCAGCCCTGCGCATCCGCCACGACCTGCGCGTCGGTCGCGTCGCCGACGACGACCTCGACGAGCCGCGAGGCGGGCACGGGGTTGAAGAAGTGGAGGCCGACGAAGCGACGGGGCCGGGCGAGGGCACCTGCGAGGCTGCCGATGCCGATCGACGACGTGTTCGTGGCGAGCACGCTCGTCTCGTCGATCGCCGCCTCGGCGCGGGCGAGCGCCTCGGCCTTGAGCGCCGGATCCTCCGGCACGGCCTCGACGACCAGGCCGCAGCCTGCGAAGGCGGCGGCATCGGTCGCCGTCGCCAGCGATGCGACGAGCGATGCGCGATCCGCCTCGAGTCCGCGTTCGAGCGAGCCGTCGATCGCCTGCTCGACGCGATCGCGTGCGGCCGCCGCGGCATCCTCGTCGCGCTCGACGATCGTCACGTGCGCGCCGGCGAGCACGAACGCGTGGGCGATGCCCGCACCCATGCGCCCGCCGCCGAGCACGCCGACGCGCTCGGGCACGGCGGAGCGAGCCTCGAGCGGTGCACCACCACCGGTCACCGCCTGGCCCTCCGCTCGAGGAACTCGGTCATGCGGCGCTCCTTCTCGGGGCTCTCGAAGAGCACCGACTGCTCCTCGCCGTCGATGCGCGGGTGGTCGGCGCGCGGTGCGGCGAGCGCGCGCTTCGTCGCCTGGATCGCGGCCGCGTCGAGCGCGGCGATCTGCTCGGCGATCGCGATCGCCTCCGCCAACGGGTCGTCGACGACGCGCGACACGAGCCCGAGACGCAGGGCCTCGTCGGCGTCGAGGATGCGCGCGGTGAGCAGCAGGTCGGCCGCGACGCCGTAGCCCGCGATCTCGGGCAGGCGCCACGTCGCGCCGGCAGCGGCCATGATGCCGAGGCCCGGCTCGGGGTTGCCGATGCGCAGCGTGGGTGCGGCGACGCGGATGTCTGCGGCGAAGGCGAGCTCGGCGCCGCCGCCGAGCGCGAAGCCCTCGAGCGCTGCGATGACGGGCATCGGCAGCGCGTGCACGCGCGCGAAGGCGGTGGCGTTGATGCCGCGCAGCGCGTCGGTGGCGCGCCGCTCGCGCAGCTGCGCGATGTCGGCACCGCCCGCGAACACGCCGCCCGCGCCGGCGAGGATGAGCGTCGCCGGGGTCGCCTCGAGCTCGGCGCACAGCGCGTGCAGGTCGTCGATCGTCGCCTGGTCGATGGCGTTGCGTCGCTCGGGCCGGTCGAGGGTCGCGAGCACGTAGGCGTCGTGGCGCTCGACGCGCAGCGTGCCCGTGGTCATCGGGTGACTCCGGCGGTCCGCTCCGAGGAGACTCCCTCTCCCGCTCCCTGAGGTGCGAGCGCAGCGAGCCTCGAAGGGTGCCCGCTCGGTCGCATCCTGCCGATCCGGCAGCGAAGCCCCTTTCGAGGCTCGCTTCGCTCGCACCTCAAGGAGCGGTCCTGTGCGATCGATGTGCGTGACGTCATCACACGCGCTCCACGATCATCGCCGTGCCCTGCCCGACGCCGACGCACATCGTCGCGAGGCCGCGCTCGACGTCCTCGCGCTCCATGCGGCCCAGCAGCGTCACGACGATGCGCGAGCCGGACGAGCCGAGCGGATGCCCCAGCGCGATCGCGCCGCCGTCGGCGTTGACGATGGCCTCGTCGAGCCCCAGACGCCGGATGCAGGCGAGCCCCTGCGAGGCGAACGCCTCGTTGAGCTCGACGGCGCCGACGTCGCCGATCGTGAGCCCGGCGCGCTCGAGGGCCTTCCGCGTCGCCGGGACGGGCCCGAGCCCCATGATCTCGGGCTCGAGGGCGGCGGCGACGCCCGTGACGATGCGGGCGCGCGGCACGAGGCCGTGTCGCTCGACGGCGGCGGCGCTCGCGACGACGATCGCGGATGCGCCGTCGTTCAGCGACGACGCGTTGCCCGCGGTGACGACCGAGCCGCCGGCCACGACGGGTCGCAGCCCGGCGAGCACCTCGAGCGACGTGTCGCGGCGCGGCCCCTCGTCGACGGCGACGTCGCCGGCGCGCGTGGGCACCGCCACGATCTCGTCAGCGAATCGGCCGGCGTCGATCGCCGCGATCGCGCGCTCGTGCGACCGCACGGCGAACACATCCGCGTCCTCGCGCGAGATCCCGTCGACGCGCGCGACCTCCTCCGCCGTCTCGGGCATCGTGAAGACGGCCTTGTCGCGCGCCGCGAGCCGCGGGTTCGTGAAGCGCCAGCCGATGGACGTGTCGAACGCCTCGCCCGGCTTCGCCCACGGGCGCTCGGGCTTCGCCTGCACCCAGGGCGCGCGCGTCATCGACTCCACGCCGCCTGCGACGACGAGGTCGGCGTCGCCGGCGCGGATCGCCTGCGATGCGAGCTGGATGGCCGACATGCCGGATGCGCAGAGCCGGTTGACGGTGATGCCGGGCACCGTGTCGGGCAGGCCCGCGAGCAGCACGGCCATGCGGGCGACGTTGCGATTGTCCTCGCCGGCCTGGTTCGCGGCGCCGAGGATGACCTCGTCGACTGCGGATCCCTCGATGCCCGCGCGCCGCACGGCCTCGCCGACGACGAGCGCGGCGAGGTCGTCGGGTCGCACCGAGGCGAGGGCGCCGCCGTAGCGGCCCACCGGCGTGCGCACGCCGCCCACGAGATACGCCTCGGGCATCCGTCCTCCTCGACGATCATCCGGTCGCATGCGCGGGCGCGCGAATTCCTGACCGTTCGTTCAGGAATGCTATCGCACGCGCTCGCCGTGGTGCCAGCCGCGCGACGGTGGTCGCGGAGGCGACGATGCGGGCACGGCGACCGCGCTCGCTCCTGGCGAACCCTGTCAAGGGCACGCGAGCGATGCGCGCCGGTTCCTAGCGTGGAGGCACCAGACATCACCGAACCATTGGAGGCATCGCCATGGCCCAGCTCGACGGCAAGAAGGTCGCGTTCCTGCTCACCGACGGCTTCGAGGACTCGGAGCTCACGAGCCCGTGGGAGGCCGTGACCGGCGAGGGTGCTACCGCGACGCTCGTCAGCCCGAAGGACGGCTCGGTGGAGGGCAAGAACGGCCACACGCAGGCCGTCGACCTCGCCGCCTCCGCAGCGAGCGCCGACGACTTCGACGCGCTCGTGCTGCCCGGCGGCACCGGCAACGCCGACAAGCTCCGCATGGACCAGGACGCCGTCGCCTTCGTCGGCGCGTTCTTCGACCAGCACAAGCCCGTCTCCGTCATCTGCCACGGCGCGTGGATCCTCACCGAGGCCGACGCGGTGCGCGGACGTCGCATGACGAGCTACCCGAGCCTGCGGACCGACCTCGTCAACGCGGGCGCCGAGTGGGTCGACGAGGAGGTCGTCGTCGATCAGGGGCTGACGTCGAGCCGCACGCCCGACGACCTGCCGGCGTTCAACGCCAAGACCATCGAGGAGATCTCGGAGGGGCAGCACACGGGCCAGACGCGCTGACGCGTCGGCGAAGCAGCGGCGGGGTCGGGCGCATGGGGGCGCCCGGCCCCGCCGCGTCATGTTCGGCCGGAGTGCCGGCAGCGGCACGCTGCAGCCCGCTATCATGCGGCGCATGACCACGTCGCTCCCGTCGCCGTTCGGCACCGAGCCGACGTACTGGCGCCGCTCGCGCTCCATCGGCGACGAGTGGTACCGGCTCGAGGGTGGCCTCGACTGGCGTCTCGTGCGTGGGCAGTGGGAGCCCGCGAACCGCTACAAGCACGGCCCGACGTGGTGGCGACTCACGGGCGAGACCAGCGTCGACCAGATCCACTTCGACGAGCTGCCGTCTGGCACGCCGCGCTGATCCGGCCGATACGATGACGGGCCTCCCACACGGCGGCCCGTCGTGCGATCGGATGCCTACGGACGCCACACGAGCGGCTCACCGGCGTACTCATCGTCCTGCGTGTCGTACGGGCCGCAGGTCGCGCCCGCCAGCTCCTCGTCGCCCCGCGTCGCGACGATGGAGCACGTCGTGTGCACCGACTCGTCGGCCAGCTCCGCCGTCATCGGCGCGACCTGACGCACCTCCACGTCGACGGAGAGCGGCTGGTAGCCCTCGAGCTGGTCGAGGAACTCCTGGTCGAGACCCGCGGCCTGGAAGTCGGCGATCGACCCCTCGCGCACGCCGGTCACCGGCGGGAGGCGTCGGCGGTGCCGGCACGCAGCCTGCGAGACCGATGGCGGCTGCGAGCGCGATGGAGGCGAGCAGGGGAGCGCGGCGCGCGGACATGCGGGACGACCTCTCGTCGAAGGGATGGGAAGCCTCCGACGCTACGGAGCGCGCTGGATGCTCGCTGGCCGGTCGCTGGATGCGCTGTGAGCTGCCGGGATGGCGATGCGATACGCGCGCGCGGGCGGCGGCGCAACTGGTCGCAGGCGCCCCGGGGCACGGCTAGCGTCGCGAGCATGGTCGATCGTCAGGACGTGCGCCGCGCAGCCGGCGCAGCGAAGGACGCCGCCGGCGACGCCGAGCGGCACGCGTCGCGGCTCGAGCGCAGCCGCGGCATGCGGATCGGGATGCGCGTCGGACACGTCGCGAACGGCATCGTGCACCTCGCGCTCGCGGGCATCGTCGTCGCCGTCGCGGTCGGCGCGGGCGGCGGATCCGCCGACCAGGGCGGCGCGATGGCCGCCATCGCCGCGACGCCGCTCGGCGTCGGCGCGCTCTGGGCCGTGTCGATCGCGCTCGTCGCGCTCGCCGTGTTCGCGCTGCTCGAAGGGGTCGCGCAGCGAGCGAGCGGAGGCGGGAAGGCGCTCGCGAAGGGCATCGGGAAGGCGATCGCCTACGCCGCCGTCGCCGCGACCGGCATCCGCACGGCGCTCGGCAGCGGCGGCGGCGGTGACGCGCAGGCGGAGTCGCTCTCGGGCGCACTCATGGCGCAGCCCTTCGGGCAGGTGCTCGTCGGCGTCGTCGGTGTCGGCGTCCTCGCCATCGGCGTCGCCTTCGTCGTGCAGGGCGCGCGACGGTCCTTCGAGAAGCATGTCTCGCCGCCGGCGTCCGCGCGCCGCGCGGTCACGGCGCTCGGCGTCGCCGGCTACGTCGCGAAGGGCGTCGCGATCGCGCTCGTCGGCGTGCTGTTCGTCGCCGCGGCCATCGCACACGATCCTCAGGAGGCGGGCGGCCTCGACGGCGGGCTGCGCTCGCTGCAGCAGCTGCCGTTCGGCGTCGCGGCGCTGCTCGTCGTCGGCCTCGGCCTCGGCGCCTATGGGGTCTTCAGCATCGTGCGGGGGATCTGGGCGTCGAAGCGCTGAGGTCGCACGGCACCGGAATGCAGCAGCGCCGCCGCCCTCGGCGCGAGCGGAGCCTCGAGCAGGCGTGCGCTGCCGGATCGCCGGTGGGTGCGGCTCCGTCGAGGCTCGACGCGCGGGTCATGCGGAGCGAGCGCCGCGAGCGTCTCGGAGGTCGCGTCTCGAAAGAGCGTCGGCCGATGCCGGGAGGGCGACACGCCCCCGCCTCACCTCCGCCACCGGGGAGGCGCGCAGGATCGCAGCGTCTCAGCGCCGCCGCATCGCCGATCGCAGACCCGTGGGCGGCACCGGCCGGCCGCTCGGCGGCGCAGGCGGTTCGCTCGGGCCGTCCGAGACTGGCGTGGCGTCGGCTCCGGCGTCGGCGATCGACCGCAGCCGAGCGTCGAGCGCGCCGAGGTCGACGGGTGCACCCTGCGTCCCGCCGAGCTGCTGTCCGAGCGTCCGCAGCACGCGGGCCGCGGTCTCGGCGTCCTCCGGCGTAATCGCGGACGCGACGCGGTCCTGCACCGCCGCATCCCCCTGCTCCGCGCGAGCGCGCGCGACGACGCGCGCCACCTGCTCGACGAGGGTGGCGAGACCGGGGCTGCTCGGCGCCGGGCGACCGGGCACGGATGCGGGCATGGCGACCTCCTGCATCCACGATCCGCGCTGACGGTCGACGCGTCAATCCCGCGTCTCGTGCCTGTGCGACGCCCGCGCTCGCCCGCACGACGACGGCATAGGCTCGTGCCGTGCTGCTGAGCGACCGCGACATCCGTGCCCGACTGGACTCGGGCGACCTGGGCCTCGACCCGCTCGACCTGTCGATGGTGCAGCCCTCGAGCGTCGACGTGCGCCTCGACCGGCAGTTCCGGCTCTTCGACAACCACCGGTACCCGTTCATCGATCCGTCGATCGACCAGCCCGAGCTCACCCGGCTCGTGGACACCCCCGATGGCGAGGCGTTCATCCTGCACCCCGGCGAGTTCGTGCTCGGTGCGACGCTCGAGCGCGTCTCGCTGCCCGACGACGTCGCGGCCAGGCTCGAGGGCAAGTCGTCGCTCGGCCGCCTCGGCCTGCTGACGCACTCGACCGCCGGCTTCATCGATCCCGGATTCTCGGGCCACGTGACGCTCGAGCTCGCGAACGTCTCGACCCTGCCCGTGAAGCTATGGCCGGGCATGAAGATCGGGCAGATCTGCTACTTCCAGCTCTCGAGCCCGTCGGAGCACCCGTACGGCACCGGCGACAACAAGAACCGGTACCAGGGGCAGCGCGGACCGACCGCGAGTCGCTCGTTCGCGTCGTTCCACCTCACGCCGGTGCCGCCGGCGCCGCCCGAGGGCTGAGGCTCCGGCGCCGCCGCGGCTCGCGTCGTTGATCGGCCCTGTCGTGCCTCGATCGGCCAGTGCTCGCGGTGATCGGCGAGTTCCTGCCTCGATTGGCGAGTTGTGGCTCCGATCGGCGAGTTCGTGCGTCCATCGGCCGCGCGCGGTAGGGCTGCACCGCTCCATCGGTCCACGACGGGACCGATCGGCGATCGGCGCACGCTCAGAGCGGCGTCACCGTGCGCGTGCCCGCATCCCAGCGGCGCAGCGCGACGCCCTCGCACGGAAGCGCGCCGCCGACGAGCGGCAGCGCACGCTCGAGGTCCGCGAGTCGTAGACGGCGGGCGAGGGTGACGTGCGGCGTCCACGCGCCGGGCGCCATGTGCTCGACGTCGTCTCCGACGCCCGCCGCGTCCCGCACCGCCGCGTGCAGCGCGAGCAACGCCTTCGACGGCACGACAGAGCGCACGAGGATGCGGCGGTCCCCATCGCCGAACAGCAGCGGCGCGCCGAGCACGAGCGGCACTGGCAGCGCGTCGTCGGGTACGGGGAGCGGATGCGGCACGCCGCCCCGGCGCGCGAGCAGCGTGACGTGCGGCCGGTTCGACGGCGCCGTGTGCGGCGCGAGGCTCGACAGCCCGGCGGCCGCGAGCGCATCCCACTCGGCGCGCACGGCCGCCTCGGCATCGGCGTCGAGCAGCAGCTCGATGCTCGTGATCGGAGCGAGGTCCATGGCTCCAGTGTGGGAGACGTGCACGCGAGCGGGCGACCATCCCGCATGCAGGCGCGCCGGTCCGCTTCGGTGCACATCTCCACGGGCTGGATGGCGACCGCCTCGACCAGGGGGCCATCGGTGCGCGGTCGAACGTGCGCGGATCCGAGTCCTCGCGACGCGGAGCGCCTCGAGGACTCGCAGCCGCGCACAGTCCACCGGACACGACGACGGGCCGCACCTCTCGGTGCGGCCCGTCGTGCTCGATGGGTCAGCCCTGCTGGCGGCGACGGCCGCGGCCGCGCTCGGGCAGGTGCTCGGCGCGCACGGCGCGGGCGATGGTGCGCAGGGTGCGCATCGTCGCCTCGTGGTCGGCGTGGCTCACGCTCGCCGCCATCGTGCGCTCGACGGCCTCGCGGCCCGAGCGATGCTCGGCGAACGCCACGATGCGCGCGGTGCGCAGGATGCGGCGGTCGAGTCGGCGCTGCCGGCCGCGGGCGGCGCGGTGGTCGGCGCGCTCGTCGCGCATCCGCTCGCCGTGCTCGTCGCTCGTCGGACGACCCGGGCCGAAGGGGCGCGGACCGAAGCCGCGCCCGCCGTGGCCGAAGGGGCGCCCGAACGCGCGCGCGGGGTGCATGCCGCGCCCGAAGGGGCGGCGGTCGTCGAACGAGGTGCGCTCGTCGCCCTCGCGCTCCGTGCGCTCGGGGCCGGGGCCGCGGTGATCGGGGCCGAGGCCCTCGCGCCACCGCGGGCCGGAGCCCCTCCGGCCGTGGCCGTGGTGCGGGTGCTCGTCGTGCGGATGGTCGGCGCGCGAATGCTCGCAGCGGCGCTCGTCGCGCGGCTCGGGCGTGGACTGGTCGTGGTCGTCGTGGGTGCTCATGGTGGCTCCTTCAGGGTCCTCGGCGATGCCGGGCGCCGTCGGCGGCGTCGTGCCTCGCATCCGCGGCTCGGGGATTCGAGGGGCGGGCGAGGCAGGTCCTCGGTGCATCGCAACTGCATGTCGAAATGCATGCATATGTAGGATGACATGCATGTGCCCGTCACGTCAAGACCCCGCGTCCGACGAGTCCGTCGCCGCCGTCGCCGATGCGCTCGACGCGCTCGCCATCCTGCGCCGCGGCAGAGGCCTTCCGGGGCCGGGCGGGCCGTGGATGCGCGGCCCCGGCGGACGCGGAGCCGGCCGCGAAGGCGACGGTCCTGCCGGCGGCCCCAGGCCCTTCGACGGCGAGGCTCCCTTCGGCCGTGGCGGGCGCGGCGCCTGGCCCCAGCGCGGGCCGCACGGCGACGCCGACGATGGCGACGATCCGCATCGCGGACGCGGACCGCACGGCCGCGGACCCGGCGGCCGAGGGCGCATGCTGGCCGTGCACCGCGCACTCGCGGTGCTCGCCGCATCCGAGCAGCCCATGTCGATCACCGACCTCGGCGCGGCGATCGGCATCGACCAGCCTCGCGCATCCCGCGTCGTGCAGATGCTGCAGCATGAGGGGCTCGTGCGGCGCGAGCCGGATCCGTCGGACGCGCGTCGCACGCGCATCGTCGTCACGGCGAAGGGGCGCGCGCATGCGGATGCGCACCGCGAGCGCCGAGCGGCGCCGGTGGCCGAGGCGCTCGCCGTGCTCGCTCCGGAGGAGCGGCAGCAGCTCGCCGCGCTCCTCTCCCGCGTCGTCGAGGCGTGGCCGCGCGCGTGAGGTCTCGCCGACCGGTCGCGGTCCCCGTCCGACTGGTCGCAGTTGCACCGGAACCCCGACCAGTCAGGCGCGATTGCGACCAGTCACCGTGCATCCGCGACCAGTCACCTCGCATCTGCGACCAGTCACCGCAGGAAGTGGGCAATCGACGACCGCGGCGATAGCACGCGCACCGCGTGCGCGACAGGCACGTCGTCGACCGGGGCGCCGACGAGGGAGAGGGTGCAGCATGGGGAGCATGCGCTACGGATACAAGGCCAGCGCCGAGCAGTTCACGCCCGCCCAGCTCCTCGACCTCGTCGTCGAGGCGGAGCGCGTCGGGTTCGACTCGGCCTTCATCTCCGACCACCTCCAGCCCTGGCGGCACGAGGGCGGCCACGCGCCCAACGCCCTCACCTGGCTCGGCATGGCCGCCGAGCGCACGCGCAGCATCGTGCTCGGCACGTCGGTGCTCACGCCGACGCTGCGCTACCACCCCGCGGTCATCGCCCAGGCGTTCGCGACGCTCGGACAGGTGCACCCCGGCCGGTTCATCCTCGGCGTCGGCACGGGCGAGGCGCTCAACGAGCACGCGATCGGCGTCGCGTTCCCCGACGGGCCCGAGCGCTTCGCGCGCCTGCGCGAGGCGGTGCGCCTCATCCGCAGGCTGTGGACCGAGGACCTCGTCACGTTCGAGGGCGAGCACTACTCGACCGACGGCGCGACGATCTACGACAAGCCGCACGAGCCCATCCCCATCTACGTCGCCGGCGGCGGCCCCGCCACGACGCGCTACGCCGGCCGCGTCGCCGACGGGCACATCTGCACGTCCGGCAAGGGCGACGCGTACTACCTCGAGACGATCGTGCCGAACCTCGAGGAGGGCATCGCGAAGGCCGAGCGATCGGATGCCGACGTCGACCGCATGATCGAGATCAAGGTGTCGTACGACCGCGACCCGGAGCAGGCGCTCGAGGGCACGCGCTTCTGGGCGGCGCTGTCGCTCACGCCCGAGCAGAAGCAGTCGGTGCACTCGCCCACCGAGATGCAGCGCCTCGCCGACGAGCTGCCCATCGAGCAGGTCGCGAAGCGCTGGATCGTCTCCTCCGACCCCGAGGAGGCTGCGGCCGCGATCGGCCACTACGTCGACCTCGGATTCACCCATCTGGTCTTCCACGGACCGGGCCACGACCAGCAGCGCTTCCTCGACCAGTTCGCCGAGGACGTGCTGCCGCTGCTCAAGCAGAAGGAGGCATGATGCGCGTCACGATCATCGGAGGCCACGGCAAGGTGGCGCTGCTCGCCGCGCCGCTGCTCGTCGCGGCCGGGCACGAGGTCCGCTCGGTCATCCGCAATCCCGAGCACGAGAGCGACGTCGCCGCCACGGGCGCGACGCCCGTCGTGGCCGACGTTGAGGCGATGGACGTCGCCGCGCTCACGGGGCTCCTCGAGGGACAGGATGCGGTCGTCTGGTCGGCGGGCGCGGGCGGGGGATCGCCCGAGCGCACCGTCGCGGTCGACCGCGACGCCGCGATCCGCACGCTCGAGGCGGCCGAGACCGCCGGGGCGCGCCGATTCGTGATGGTCTCGTACTTCGGCGCGGGCCCCGACCACGGCGTGCCTGCCGACTCGTCGTTCCGCGCCTACGCCGACGCGAAGACCGAGGCCGACGCCGCCATCGAGGCCTCGGACCTCGACTGGGTCATCCTGCGCCCGAGCGGGCTCACGCTCGACGAGCCGACCGGCGCCATCGACGCGCGGCAGCTGGATGCGTCGGTCGAGCCCGGCACGATCGCACGCGCCGACGTCGCGGCGCTCGTCGCCGCGGTGCTCGAGCGGCCCGCGCTCGGCCACGCGATCGTGGAGGCGAACACGGGTTCCACGCCGATCGGCGAGGCCCTCGACGCGATCGCGGCGCGGGGCTGACGCGCGCCGAGTCGGCGGCGCTCCACCAGCTGGTCGAGGCGGCCGCAGCCGCAGGCTGCAGCCGTCACGAGACCTCGTGAGGCGCCCGCCCGACGCGATCGGGTGCGTGGTCGGGTGGGAGCGGCGGTCGCGTGGTCTCGTGACGCGTGCTCGCTGCGCTCGCGCGCTCCTCGACCGGCTGCGTGGGGGCGGTGCCAGCACCGGCCCTTGAGGTGCGAGCGGAGCGAGCCTCGAACGGGTCCCGCGGATCGGTCGGCTCCCACCAGCTGGTCGAGGAGGCCGCAGCCGCGGGCTGCAGCCGTCACGAGGCCACGTGAGGTGCCTGCTCGGCGCGACGATGCACACGGCTGATCGGGAGCGGCGGTCGCGTGGTCTCGTGACGCGTGCTCGCTGCGCTCGCGCGCTCCTCGACCGGCTGCGTGGGGGCGGTTCCAGCACCGGCGCTTGAGGTGCGAGCGGAGCGAGCCGCGAACGGGTCCCGCGCATCGGTCGGGTCCCACCAGCTGGTCGAGGAGGCCGCAGCCGCGGGCTGCAGCCGTCACGAGGCCACGTGAGGTGCCTGCTCGACGCGACGATGCACACGGCTGATCGGGAGCGGCGGTCTCGTGACGCGTGCTCGCCTGGCGGCTCGCGCGCTCCTCGACCGGCTGGTGAGGACAGCAGACGTCGCAGCGCTCGACGCCATCGCGTCGCGCTGGGGGAGGGCCTCGGCGCGCGCCGTCCACCCCCAGCGCCCGCCGGGGATCGACTCGTATGGTGAGCGCGTGACCGCCTCCGAGGCCACCGAGCCGCAGCCGCAGAGCGCCGCGTCCCGTCCGGGTGCCGAGCAGCCCGATCCCACGACGACGCATCCGATCGCGATCGTGCCGGCGGCGCTCGTCTCGCTGTCGGCCGTCGTGCTCTTCGCCTTCCTCGAGACGATCCCGGGCTACGTCATCCTGCTCTCGGGCGTGCTCGGCGGCGTGCTCACGGATCGCGCGGGGCTGTCGCGGCGGCTCGGTGCCGACCTCGCCGTCATCGGCGCGAGCCTCACGGTCATCAGCCTCACCGAGCTGAAGGCGGACGTGTCGTGGGCGGGCGTCGCGCGCTTCACGGTCGTCCTCGGTCTCGCGATCGTCATCCCGGTCGTCATCACGCGCCTGATCTACAAGGAGCGCAGCATCGCGTTCCCGTGGCGCGGCGGGCGGTGGACGCGCGCGCAATGGACGTACGTCGCCGTCGTGATCGTCGCGGGCTACCTCATCCTGCCCGTCTACTTCCTCGGCTCCGGCGTCTACCTGAACTGGCCCGAGCTCGCCGACGACGGCGAGATCCTGCGCTTCTTCCTCGGCGTCAACGCCGTCGGGCTGTGGGACGAGCTCTTCTTCATCTGCATCGTCTTCACGCTGCTGCTGCGCCACTTCCCGCTGTGGGTCGCGAACGTGCTGCAGGCGACGATCTTCGTGTCGTTCCTGTGGGAGCTGGGGTACCAGTCGTGGGGGCCGCTGCTCACCATCCCCTTCGCGCTCGTGCAGGGCCTCATCTTCAAGCTCTCCAAGCGCAACCTGCTCTACGTCGTCACGGTGCACCTGCTGTTCGACGTCGTCGTCTTCCTCGCGATCGTCGCGGGGCGCATGCCCGAGCTGCTCTGGATCTTCCCCCTGGCGGCACCGCTCGTCGGCTGAGGCCCGGATGCGGTGGCCCGTCGCGGATGTCGGAGGCGAGGGCTACCGTCGCAGCATGGCCATCGCGCGACAGCCCAGCATCGTCCTCGACTGCCCCGATCCAGGCGCGCTCGCCGGCTTCTACGCCGCCGTGCTCGGCTGGGATCACCACGCCGACGACGACGGGTCGTGGGCCGAGGCGTACGGGGAGGGATGGCCGCCGCTGTGCTTCCAGCGCGCCGACGGCTACCGCGCCCCCGAGTGGCCCGGGCAGGAGCACCCGCAGCAGATGCACCTCGACCTGTGGGTCGACGACATCCCCGCCGCCGAGCCGCAGGTGCTCGCGCTCGGTGCGACGCTCGCCGACGAGCAGCCGTCGAAGGACGGCGGGTTCCGCGTCTTCGTCGACCCTGCCGGTCACCCCTTCTGCCTCTGCCGCGCCGGCGAGTCGTAGGAGCGGGCGCGCGGGCGGTCGGAGGATGCCGACCGACCTAGGATCGCCAGGGTGACGAGCATCATCCTCGACGTGGACACCGGCATCGACGACGCGCTCGCGATCGCCACCGCGGCGCGCAGCGCCGCCATCGACCTCGTCGCCTGCACCGTCGTGTGGGGCAACGTCGACGTCGAGCAGGGCGCGCGCAACACGAGCGAGATCCTCGCGCTCGCCGGTCGCGACGACGTGCCCGTCGCCGTCGGGGCGGCCGGTCCCTACGACGGTCGACCCGCCTGGTACTCGCCGCAGGTGCACGGCGAGGATGGGCTCGGCGGCTTCGCCGACCTGGACCACGTCGCCAGGCGGTCCGACCGCACCGCCGTCGAGACGATCCTCGCCGCGAGCCACGCGGTGCAGGATCTCGAGCTCGTCGCCGTCGGTCCGCTCACGAACCTCGCGCACGCCCTCGACGCCGATCCGACGCTGCCCGAGCGCATCCGGCAGGTCACGGTCATGGGCGGGGCCGTGCTGCGCCGCGGCAACGTCAACGCCTTCGCCGAGGCGAACATCCATCACGACCCGGAGGCGGCGGCGATCGTGCTCGCGGCGCCGTGGGAGGTGACCCTCGTCGGGCTCGACGTGACGATGGACTCGATCATCACGGAGGCGATGCGCGACGAGCTCGCGCGCGGCGATGCGCTCGGCCGCCGGCTCGCGGCGATGCTCGACGCCTACATGGACTTCTACGAGCCGGTCCTCGGCCGTCGCGCCGCGGTCAACCACGATGCGGTGGCGCTCGGCATCGCCACGGGGCTCGTGCCCACGACGCGCTCGCCGCTCGCGACCGTGACGGTCGACTGCTCCGACGGGCCCGAGCGCGGCCGCACGCACGCGGCCCTCGAGCTCGTCGACGGCGTCTGGCAGGACGAGCCGGACGCCCGGCACCGCGTCGTCCTCGAGGTGGGGGACGGATTCGAGCGAAGGATGCTCGACATCCTCCAACGCCGCCCTTAGCGGACTGCGCCTGGGAGTAGGCTCACTTCGCTGCGGACGACGAGAGGCCTTCCGACCGACCGAGCACCCCAGTCGGTCGTCGTCAGGCGGAGGAGGTCGCGATGCATGTGCGAGAGGTGAGCGCCGCTGCCGGCGTGAGCGTCGCGCTCGTGAAGTTCTACGTGCGCGAGGGGCTCCTGCATCCCGGCGTGCGCGAGTCGGTGAACAGCACGTCGTACGACGAGACGCACGTCGCGAGGCTGCGCCTCATCCGCGCGCTCGTCGAGGGCGGGCGGCTCTCGCTCGCGGCGGTGAGCGAGCTGCTCGACGCCATCGACGACGAGTCGCTGCCCATCGAGGTCGTCGTGCGTGACGCGCACCGCGCGGTCTCGCGCGTCGAGCAGCCGCCGTCGGAGGAGGCGATCGCCATGGTGCGCGGCGCGATCGCGCGGCACGGATGGCAGATCAGCGACGACAACCCGGGCGTGCTGCAGTGCGCCGCGGTCGTCGACACCGCGATCTCCGTCGGCCGGGACGACGTCGAGGAGATGCTCGAGGTCTACGGCGCGCCGGTCGAGCTCATCGCTCGCGAGGATCTCGCCGCCGTCGGGCGCGCGGCCGCGGCGCGCTCGCGCGTCGCGGAGACCGTCGTCATCGGCACGGTGCTCGGCGACGCCATGCTGCTGGGCATGCGGCGCATCGCGCAGGAGCACGTCGCGCGCCAGGCGAGCATCGCCGAGCCACCGCGAGGCACGGGATCGCGGCAGGACCGCCCGCCGACGAGCGGTCACGGGCTGCGCCCGGCCGCCGGCGCCTGACCGCTCGGAGCAGCTACAGGCCGCGCGCGACGGCGGCGGCAGCGCCGAGCCACGCGCGGCGCGTCTCCGGCCGCAGGGATGCGAGCCGCAGGTGGCCGTCGACGATCGCCTGGTCGAACGGGATGCGCACGACCTCCCGTGCGAGCGGCCCGTAGCCCGAGATGACGCCGTCGACGTCCTGCCTCGATGCCTTCGGGTCCGCCTGGCTCACGACGACGACCGAGCGCTGGGCGAGGATGGCGGAGCGCTCGTCGCGCTGCGCGAGCGCCTCGAGCAGCAGCGCGCCCGCCTCTGCGTGGTCGGCCCTCGTCGTGGTGGCGACGACGATCTGGTCGGCGTGGTCGATCATCCGCAGCCACATCGGGTCGGACTCGTCGTTGCCCGAGTCGATGACGATGATGCGGTAGTACTTCGACGCGACGGCGTGGATCGCGTCGACGTCGGCGGGGCTGACGCGGTTCTCGTGCGCGAGGCGCATGGGCTTCGAGCGCAGCACGTCGTACTTGTCCTGCGTCTGGTGATGCACGAACGCCGCGAGGTCGCCCGCCTGCGCGCCGGCGGACAGCAGGCGCTCCGCCTGCGGCAGCAGCTCGAGCAGCGTCGCCTCGTGCGGCCCGCGCTCGGTGCGCCAGCCGAGGGTGCCGCGCGTCTGGTTGTTGTCCCACGCGAGCACGCCGCCGCCGCCGAGCTGCGCGAACATCGCCGAGAGCAGCACCGTCGTGGGCGTCTTGCCCGCGCCGCCCTTGCCGTTCACGACGGCGATGGTGCGCGGCCCCGACCAGTGCTGGCTCACGGCGCGCTCATCGGCCCGCTCCGCGAGCTCCTCCTGGCTCGGCGCCATCTTGAGACCCATGCGGGTCATCGCGCCGCGCAGGCCCTGCTGCGCCGGCGTCTGCCGCTGCGCGGCCTCGAGGAACGAGTGGCGTCCGTCCGCCGTCATCGGTCCGGACAGCTCCCCGGGCGCGTAGCCGCGCGCGGGCGCGCTCTGCGGCGCCGGCGTCGCGCTCGCGGGCATCGCCTGCGGCGCCGAGGCGATCGGCGCATGCTGGATGGGTGCGGACGGCGCGGGCTCCGCTGCGACCTGCCCGGGCTGGTACGCGGGCGCGGGCGGCGCGGCTGCGGGCGCGCTCGGCACCGAGGCGATCGGCGTGGCGGACGGCGGACGCGTCACCGTCTCGTCGAGGAGCGGGTCGTAGCCGGGCACGGAGCCGATCGGCGCCTGCAGCGGCACCGACGGCGACGTGGGTGGCGGCTCGGCGAGCCGCGACGACGCGACGGTGTCGTCGAGGGCGGCGGGCTCGAACGCGGGCAGCGCCGGTGAGGGCTGCGCCTCTTCGGCGGGCGCCGGCTCGTGCGTCGCGGGCAGCTCCTCGGCGCCCGAGGCGTCGCCGGCATCCGCCTCCGACAGGTCGTCGCGCGAGGCGAGGGTCGCGTCCGTGAGGGTCGGAGCGGGGCCCGTCTGGCCGAAGGACGGCACGTCGACCGTGGACGCGGCGGGCGCGGAGGGCACCGAGGCGATGAGGCCCGCGGGGCGAGGCTCGGACTCGGCGAGCGCGGGCTCTGCGCGCGGCTCGTCCGATGGCGCGGGCGCGGCCGCGGCGGGCGGTGCGGCGGACTCCTCCGCGGCCAGCGGCGGCGTCGACGGGATGGGCTCGGCCGCCGGCGGCTCGAGCTGTCGCACGTCGGAGACGGAGCCGTCCGGGTGGACGACGATCTCCCAGTGCCCGTCCGCGCCACCGATCGTCACGCCGATCGGGCGTCGCAGGGCCGCGGCGAACTCCGCCGCGTGCGACACGATCGCCGTGCGCGTCTGCGGGAAGGGTCCCGGCTCGATGTGGCGATGGGTGCCGTTGACGTCGAGCACGCCGGATCCGTCGGTGCGGATCTCGGCGCGGATGCGCGTCTGCGGCACGATCTGCTCGCTCACGGAGCCCTCCAGCCCTCGGACGTTCCGCGGATGAGGCTACTCGCTCGGCGATGCCCGATCCTGGGTGCTCGTGGGGAGCGCCCGGGCACGCTATGCGATCGCGGCACGCAGCCTCGCGACGCCCTCGCGCACGATCGCCTGGGACGTGCCGAGGTTCATCCGCACGTGGTTCTCGCCGCCCGCGCCGAAGGGCTCCCCGGCGTTCACGCCGAGGCCCGCGGCCCGCAGCGCCGTGCTCGGGCGGCTCGCGTCGGTGACGACGCCGCCGTCGGCACGGGCGTCGGGATCGGCGAGAGGCGTGCGCGACAGGTCGAGCCACGCGAGGTAGGTCGCGTCGGGGACGCGATGCTCGACGCCGGAGCCCTGCAGGAGGTCGCGGGCGAGCGCATGGTTGGCGGCGATGCCCGCGACGACGGCGTCGAGCCACGCGCGTCCCTCGTCGTAGGCCGCGGCGTGGGCGATGACCGCGAGGTGATTCGGCCCATGGGTCACGACCTCGGGGATGGTGCGCAGCGTCGCCGCGGCATCCGCCCCGGCGAGGATGGTGGCGCTGCGCAGGCCCGCGAGGTTCCACGCCTTCGACGCCGACGTGACGACGAGGCCGCGAGGGTCGACGGCGAGGTAGGGCGTGAAGACGGCGCCGGGCAGCGTGAGCGGCGCGTGGACCTCGTCGACGATCACGGTCGCGCCGTGCCGCTCGGCGACGCTCGCGACGGCCTCGAGCTCGGCGCGCGCGTGCACGGTGCCGGTGGGGTTGTGGGGGCTCGCGAGCAGCAGCGCCGTCCGGCTGCCGCCGGCGCTCGCCGCCGCGAGCGCGTCGTCGATCGCGGCGACGTCGAGGCGCGCGTCTGGCGTGAGCGGCGCCTCCCGCACCACGCGGCCCGCGTGACGCACGAAGCCGTGGAACGGCGGGTACACGGGGCTCGTCACGACGACCTCGTCGCCGGGGTCCGTCACCATGCGGACGAGCTCGAAGACGCCCGTCATGACGTCCGCCACGGTCACGGAGGCCGCGGGATCGGGTGCGAAGCCCCAGCGCGCCTCGCTGAAGCGCGCGTACGCCTCGGCGTAGCCGACGCCGCGGCCGTAGCCCGTGTCGCCGTCGCGCAGCGCTCGCGCGAGGGCGTCCCGGATGGGCGTCGCGGGCACGACGTCCATCTCCGCCACCCACATCGGCAGCACGTCGGGCTCGAAGTGGCGCCACTTGATGCTCGTGCGCTCGCGCAGCCGCTCGAGCGGCACCTCCTCGAGGGGGCCGGTGACCGCCATGCTCAGGCGACCCGCTCCAGCAGGCCCGTGTCGACGTCGTAGAGGAAGCCGCCCACGTGCACGGAGTCGGCGATGAGCGGGTGCGCCGTCACCTTGTGCACGTCGGCAGCGAGCGCGCGACGCTGGTCGGCGATCGGGTCGACCGGCAGCCAGTGCGCGTCCTGCCTTGCCGACTCGCCGATGCGCGTGAGGATCGTCTCCTCGTCGTTCGAGGCGACGGCGCAGCGCGTGTGCTCGACGATGAGGATGCGGTCGACGCCCAGCAGGTTGTTGCCGAGCACGAGCGCCACGAGCGCGCGATCGTCGACGCGGCCGCCGGGGTTGCGCAGGATCTTGGCGTCGCCGGGCCGCAGCCCGAGCATGCCGAGGGGCTCGATGCGCGAGTCCATGCAGGTCACGAGCATGACCCCGGCCTTGGCGATGCCGTCGAAGCCCTGGAGGTCGAAGGCGTCCGCGTACGCACGGTTCGCGGCGAGGAGGTCGTCGAAGTGCTGGTCCACGAGGACACGGTACGCCGACTCGCGCGCGAATCCCGACGCCTCGCACGCGCACGCGAGGCAGATGGTTCGGTGGGGGCTCGACGCGATCCGTCGACTCGCTCGGTGTCCCGGGGGATCGCGCCGGCGGCGATCGTTCGGCGACGGAAGCACTTCGCACGCCCGGTCGTACCGTCGAGGCATGCGATCGCATGACGATCGCCGCGCTCCCGACCCGACACGTCGGACCCCGCGACATCGACGCCACCGCGTCACGAGCAAGGAGGAGCGACATGGGCACGCTGCACTACGGATCGACCGCGTTCGAGCTGGAGGACGAGGCGCTGCGCCACTTCTCCGCCGTCATGGTGGCCAAGCTGCGACGCGGGGAGCCCTTCCTGGCGCTCGTGCGCTCGGACGCCGAGGGCCTCGAGCGCATCTGGGTCCACACCGCCGCCGACATCCGCATCGCCACGATGCCGACGCGCGAGCCCCTCGACCAGCAGCGCCTCCAGCACATGGTCGCGCAGGCCAACAAGGGCGGCGTGGACGTGTGCGAGGCCTGGATGGCGCGCGTCGCCGCCTGAGCCTCAGTCGCGTAGATCCGTGCGATCGACGAGGTCGCGCAGATCCTCGAGGAACTCGGCGATCGCCCGTGCCTCGGCGGCCGTGCGCTTGCCGATGAGCTCGCGGACCTCGGCCGGCAGCGTCTCGCCGCCGTCCGCATCGCCCACGGGCACGATGATCTTGCTGCGTCCGTCGGATGGATGCGGTGCCGTGACGACCACGCCCGTCGCGACGAGCCGCTTCAGCAGCTCGGTCACGTTGGGGCTCGAGATGCCGAGGTGCGCCGCGAGCCCGCCGGGCGTCACGGCCTCGTGGGATGCCGCACGGTCGACCACGTAGCGGAGGGCGAGCCGGTCGAGCTCGCTCGGCCGCTGGCCGTGGGCTCGCCGCTGCTCGAGCCGGTTCTCGGCGTGCCGGAGCTCGTCGAGGGAGTCGCGCACGGCCTCGCGCTCGTCGGTCGACGACGGATCGCTCATCCTCGTCCCTTCCCTCCCACGGGTGCCTCGGCACCATCTTGCCGCTCGCGCGGGCTCGAGAGCGAGCGCCGCGGCCCGCGTGGGTGCTGCGCCCATGCGGCCGGCGCTGGTGCGCTCCGGACGGCTGGGCCATGCTGGGCCCGGGGCGACCATCCCGTCCCGTCAGGGAGATCGACATGCGCATCCTGCTCATCGGCGCCGGCGGCGTGGGCGCCGCCTTCGCACGCATCGCCGCTCGCCGCTCGTTCTACGAGTCGATCGTCGTCGCCGACTACGCCGTGGAGCGGGCCGAGGCCGTCGTCGCCGCGATCCGCGAGCGGCACGGCGACGATGTCGCGGCCAGGTTCGTCGCGGCGCGCGTCGACGCCTCCGATCCGGCCACCGTCGCCGCGCTCGCTCGCGAGCACGCGGCGACGCACGTCATGAACGCCGTCGAGCCCGGATTCGTCGACGCCATCTTCGCGGGTGCGTTCGACGCGGGCTGCGACTACCTCGACATGGCCATGAGCCTCTCGTCCAGGCATCCCGAGCGCCCCTACGAGGAGGTGGGCGTCATGCTCGGCGACCGGCAGTTCGCGAAGGCGGCGGACTGGGAGGCGGCGGGCAGGCTCGCGCTCGTGGGCATGGGCGTCGAGCCCGGGCTGTCCGACGTCTTCGCCCGCTACGCCGCGGACCACCTCTTCTCCGAGATCGACGAGCTCGGCACGCGCGACGGCGCGAACCTCGTGGTGCGCGACGAGGACGGGAACGAGATCTTCGCGCCTTCGTTCTCGATCTGGACGACGATCGAGGAGTGCCTCAACCCTCCCGTCGTGTGGGAGCGGGACCGCGGCTGGTTCACGACCGAGCCCTTCTCCGAGCCCGAGGTCTTCGACTTCCCCGAGGGCATCGGCCCCGTCGAGTGCGTGAACGTCGAGCACGAGGAGGTGCTGCTCATGCCGCGCTGGGTGGACGCGCGCCGCGTCACCTTCAAGTACGGGCTCGGCTCCGAGTTCATCGGCGTGCTGCGCACCCTCAACCTCCTGGGCCTCGACGGCACCGAGCCCATCCGCGTGCGCTCGAAGGCCGGGCCCGTGGAGGTCGCGCCGCGCGACGTCGTCGCGGCGGCGCTGCCCGATCCTGCGACGATCGGACCGCGCATGGAGGGCAAGACGTGCGCGGGCGTGTGGGTGACGGGCACCGGCGTCGACGGCGAGCCCAGGTCGACGTACCTGTACCACGTGGCCGACAACGCGTGGACGATGGCCGAGTACGACTCGCAGTGCGTCGTGTGGCAGACGGCGCTCAATCCCGTCATCGCGCTCGAGCTGCTCGCGACGGGCGCGTGGGCGGGCACGGGCGTGCTCGGCCCCGAGGCGTTCGACGCGAAGCCGTACCTCGACCTCATGGCCGCGCCCGAGGCCGACGGCGGCTACGGCCAGGCGTGGGGCGTGCGCGAGCAGCCGCATCCCACCGCCGTCCCAGGGTCCGGGCCTACCATCGGCGACACGCCGATGTGACCGCCTGCGCCAGACGGACATGACGGACCACAGCAGCCCTCGCTCCGAGGGCAGGATCATCCGAGGAGCCGCATCGTGCGCACCGTCCCCATCCTCGCCACCGGCATCGCGCTCGTCCTGGCGTTCGGCACCGCGACCGCGGTCGCTGCGTCGAACGAGCCGACGGTCGCGGCGAGCCCCGAGCCCGTGGTCGACGTCGCCGCGGCGCCGGAGCCCACCCTCGCACCCGCGCCGGTCGTCGTCGTCGAGCCCGTCGAGACGACGGAGCCGGGGCTGACCTGGACGGCGCCGAGCTCCCAGCCGGCGCCGGAGCAGACGCTCGCGCCCGGATTCGTGCCGCCGACGTACGCGCCCGTCCCCGCGGACGCCGGATCGACGCAGCCGACCGACTGGACGCTCGCTCCCGGGTACGTGCCTGCGCACTGCTCCGACGTCGTCCCGCAGAGCGCGATCGACGCCCTCTACCCCGAGCGCGGCTACACGCTGTACGGCATCCACTTCCCCGTCGACTGGTACTTCCCGTGGTCCGGCTACCCGGCCGAGGAGCTGCAGCTGATGCAGCAGCACTGGCTGGCGAACTGCACCTGGAACGACACGGTGACCTCCTCGGGCTACGGCCAGCACGTCGACTTCGGCGCCGGCCTGGACGCGGCGGACATCGCGACCCTGCAGCAGCAGAGTGCGGGCTGGCAGTCCGTGACCCTGTCGACGGGCGACGTGCTGCTGGTCGACACGGCGCGCTCCGCCGAGCAGTTCCCGTTCACGCGTGCCTACGTCCTCCAGGGAGACCGTTGGATGCGCATCATCATGCTCAACGACACCGACGCGGCAGCCTTCGCGGAGTACCTCCTCTCCCTCGACCTCACCTGGTAGCGGGCGCATCCCGCGACGCGGCCACGCCGACGTCGGGCGGTCGCGTCGCGTCGCGTCCGGCGAGTCCTCCGGTCCGACGCCCCATGATGGGGGGATGGAGCTCGCAGAGCTGGCGCGGCGCATCGACGCCATCAGCGCCAGGTACGCCCGCATCTACGGCTTCGAGCGCGACGGCGACTGGCTGATGCTCAAGGTGCAGGAGGAGGTCGGCGAGCTCGCGCAGGCGTGGCTCGCGAAGACCGGCAGGCAGCGCGACAAGGGGCACTCGCCGGAGGAGATCGAGGAGCGCTTCGCCCTCGAGCTCGCCGACGCGATCGGCATGCTGCTCGCCTTCGCCCAGGTGACGGGCGTCGACGTCGAGCGGGCGATGGAGGCGAAGTGGCTCGTGTGGGATCGGCGCACGAACCAGCGCGACGACGCGCTCGACGCCGACGAGCGCGCGCTCGAGGGACGTGCGCTGCGCGGCGAGCGCGCGATCGAGGACGACGAGCGCGGGGAGCCGGGCTGATGGCGTCGAGCGTCGTGCTCGTGAACGGGCTGCCCGGGTCGGGCAAGTCGACCCTCGCGCGCGCGCTCGCGGCCGAGCTCGACGTGCCCCTGCTGTCGAAGAGCCTCGTGAAGGCGGGCATCGTCGGCTCGACGCCGCACATGGGCCTGCCCGGCGCGATCTACGGCGCGCTCGCGATGGACGTCGTGTGGGCGCTCGTCGGGCGCAGCGACGAGCCGCCGATCGTCGACTCGCTCTGGATCCGCTCGCGCGACCTGGGCTTCGTGCAGGAGGGACTGCGGCGCGCGGGCTCGCCGCACGTCGTCGAGGTGTGGTGCGACGTCGAGCCGGCCGTCGCGCAGCAGCGTGCGCTCGCGAGCCGCGACCGGCTGCGCTCCCGCGAGCGCTTCGCGCGGGAGTGGGACGACCTCGTGGCCGAGGCGGAGCCGCTGGGGCTCGGCGAGCTCGTGGCCGTGCCGTCGCTCGAGCCCGTCGACGCGACCGCCGTCGCCGCGTCGGTGCGCAGCCTGCTGCGCTGAGGCCCGGAGCCATGTCGTCGGACGCAGCGGAGGACGCGGCGGCGCGCCCCGCACGTCGGACGTGGGATGCGGACGCACCGGGCGTCGTGACGTTGCCGGACGGACGGATGGTGCGTGGCAGGGGCCTGCGCCGCGGAGCCGTGCCGGCCGGCGGCGAGCCCGACCTCGGCGCGTACCTCCTCGCACGTGCGCCCGACGTCGCGTGGCCGAGCATCTGGATCTCGTGGCGCGACTTCGGCATGCCGCGCGACTCGACGGCCGCGATCGCCGCGTTGCGTCGCATCCATGCGGCTGCGGCGGAGGCGCGCGTCGAGGTCGCGTGCGCGGGAGGCATCGGCCGCACGGGCACGGCGCTCGCGATCCTCGCGCGCATGAGCGGCGTGCCCGCCGACGTCGCGGTCGCGTGGGTGCGCGAGCGCTACGACCCGCGAGCGGTCGAGACGCCCGGCCAGCGTCGCCTCGTCGCGACGATGGCGCTGGACTGAGCGCCTCCCCGGCGCTACGCGTCGTCGCTCGGCGCGGCCAGCACGATCACCACGCCCTCGACCCTCCGGCGGCCGATGACGCCCGCGATGCGCTGGATGGCCGTGATGAACCTGTACTGCAGGCGGTACTTCGCTCTGAGCGCCGCCTCGACGCGCTGCTTCGTCGCCGCATCCTCGTGCACGGCGCCGACCGCCTCCACGGGCTCGGTGCCCGGCGTCGGCGTGCCGCGCACGTCGCACGGCTGCACGAGCACGCGGGGCGTGCGGCGGATGCGCTTCGCCTTCCACGCGTTCGACATCGTCGTGACGCCGGCGGTGCCGTCGCCCAGCGGCGCGATCCACACGGGCGTGCCGACCCCCTGGCCGTCGCGCTTGAACGAGGTCAGCAGCACATACTGCGCGTCGGGGATCGCCATGCGTCGATGCTCCCACCATCGCCCGGCGGATGCGGGCCGCGCGCATCCCCTGTCGTCTCCCGGCCGGCGCCGGATAGCCTCGGTGGCATGCGTGAGGCCATCGTCGTCGGTGCAGGCATCGGCGGGCTCGCCGCCGCGAAGGGACTGCTGGATGCGGGCTGGCGCGTCACGGTGCTCGAGGAGGCCTCGGCGCTGCGCGAGGTCGGCGCCGGCGTCGCGCTCGGCCGCAACGCCCTCGCGGCGCTCGACGCGCTCGACCTCGGCGACGCCGTGCGCGCCGTCGGCGTGGACGCCCTGCTGCAGGGCGTGCGGACCGCGCAGGGCACCCGGCTCCTGCGTGCGACCGAGTTCGACTCGAGCTCGTTCGTCGGCATCCACCGCACGACGCTGCATCGCATCCTCGCCGACGCGGTCGGCGACGCGGAGGTCGTCACGGACGCGACGGTCGTGCGTGTGCATCCGGGCGCTCGACCGCGGGTCGAGCTGGTCGAGGCCGGCGAGCAGCGCGAGCGGGTCGCCGACCTCGTCGTCGGCGCGGACGGCATCGACTCGGTCGTCCGCGCGGCGATCCGCGACGACCTGCCGGTCGACCCCTCCGGCTCGACGTGCTGGCGCGGCGTCGTCGCCCGACGCGATGACACGCCGCCGGGCGCGACGCAGTGGTACGGCGCCGGCACCGAGGTCGGCATCATGCCGATCGACGGCGACCGGGTCTTCTGGTACGTCGCCGCCCGCGCCCGCGTGGGCACCGCGGCGCCCGACGAGCACTCGGCCGCGATCGCCGCCGCGCGCGGGTTCGAGGAGGTCGTGCGCGCGCACGTGTCGGCCGAGCCCGAGGCCCCCGTGCTGCGCCACGACCTGCGCCTGCTGCCGACGGGGTTGCGGACGTTCGTCGCGCCAGGCGTCGCGCTGCTGGGCGATGCGGCGCACGCGATGCTCCCGACCCTCGGGCAGGGCGCCGCCATGGCGCTCGAGGACGCGGCGACGCTCGGCGTGCTCGCGGCGCGCGACGACGTCGACGAGCTGCTCGGCGCCTACGACGCGCTGCGCCGACCGCGGACGCAGTCGCTGCAGCGGCTGGCGTACGAGGTCTACCGATCGTGCCTCGCGGTGCGCCAGCCCGTGCTCGCCGCCCTGCGCAACGGCATCCTGCACCTCGTGCCGACCCTGGCGGCCGAGATCGCGACCGACTGGATGCTGCGATGGAGCCCGCCGCGCCGCTGATCCGCGTCGTCGCGGCGTTGGTCGTCGCGGTACCGGCTCGCTAGCCCCTCGCCGCCACGAGCAGCGGGAAGACGTGCTCGCGGTTGAGCGGCGCCTCCTGCGGGTCGTCGATGCCCTGCGCCGGATCGACCCAGCGCGCATCCTCGAGCTCGGCCTGCACGACCGGCTCGATCGCGCCGTCGTGCGCGAAGACCGTCGCGCGCACCGTGAACCCCGCCTCGTTGGCCGCCGTCGCGTCGAAGACGCCGACGAGGCGCAGCGCCTCCGCGTCGACGACGACGCCGAGCTCCTCGTGCACCTCGCGCGCCGCGCACGCCGCCGCCGTCTCGCCGCCCTCGGGCTTGCCGCCGGGGAGCATGAACATCGACGTGCCGCGCTTGCGCACGGTGAGCACGCGGCCGTCGCGCGAGAAGCACACCGCCGAGACCGTGATGACGCCCACGCGACGAGGCTAGCCGGGCACGCGGGTCGCAGGATCCGAGTAGCGTCGCGGCATGCGCGCCTGGCCCCTCCTCGACCTCGTCCTGCGCACGCCTCGCCTCGAGCTGCGACCCGTGCGCGACGTCGACCTCGACGACCTCGTCGACGCCGCGCTGAGCGGCATCCACGAGCCGCACGTGCGGCCCTTCCTGCACCGCTGGGACGTCGGCTCGCCCGACGAGGTGCGGCGGAACCTCGTGCAGTACCACTGGCGGACCCGCGCGGCCATCGCGCCCGACGCCTGGGCGCTCGAGCTCGGCGTGCATCTCGACGGCCGCGTCGTGGGCGTGCAGGCGATCGAGGCGAAGGACCTCGCGGTGACGCGGAAGGTCGAGTCGGGCTCGTGGATCCGGCAGGACGTGCAGGGGCGCGGGATCGGCACCGAGATGCGCCAGGCCGTGCTCCTGTTCGCGTTCGACGTGCTGGGCGCCGACGTGGCGCTCAGCGGCTACCTCGAGGGCAACGAGGCGTCGGCCGCCGTCTCGCGGAAGGTGGGCTACGTCGAGAACGGCCGCGGCGTCGTCGCCGTCGACGGCGAGCGGTACGAGGATCGCCGGGTGAGGCTCGACCGCGACGCGTTCGTGCGTCCCGACTGGCGGCTGCAGGTCGAGGGCTGGGAGGCGGCGCGCCGCGACCTGCTCGGCGACTGAGACGGGATCAGGCGGGCGCGCGACGGTAGGCGCTGCCGTCGGCGGCGCGCGCGACGAGCCCGGCGTCGACCATGTCGCGTCGGAGCAGCACGGGGTCGGTCCACAGCGCGCGCAGCCGATCGGTGATCGTGCGCTCGTCGACCTCCTCGCCCGGCGCGAGCACGGCATCCGCCGCCCACGCGAGCACCGCCTGCCGGTCGCTCGGCCGGCGCGGCCAGCCGACGATGCGCCCCTGGGAGACGTAGCGGCCGATGCCCGTCGCCGCCGACGTCGAGCCGAGCAGCGGCGTGAACGCGTCGACGGGATGCGCGCCGCCCGCGCGCAGCTCGACGAGGCCGGCGCGCACGAGGGCGACGAGCCGCCTGCGGTCGGCCGTCGGCATGGCCTCGGGATGCAGCGGCAGCCCGCGCGCCGCCTCAACGGTGACGCGGGCGAGCAGCAGACGCCGCTCGGGGTCGGCGAGCGCGGCGACGACGGGCCGCCAGTCGTCCATCAGCCGGCGACGCGCGTGACGAGCTTCGACAGCACGATCGCGGAGCGCGTGTGGTCGACGGACGACGCGGCGCGCACCTTCTCGAGCGCCTCCTCGAGGGCGATGACGTCGCGTGCGCGCATGATGACGATCGCGTCCGCCTCGCCCGTGACGGTGCCGGCCTCGACGATCTCGGGCACGCCGGCGAGGATGCGGCGGAGGTCGGTGGGCGAGACGGTGCCGCGGCAGAAGAGCTCGACGTACGCCTCCGTCGCGAGCCCCTCGACCTTCGGGTCGATCTGCACCGTGAACCCGCGGATGACGCCGTCGGCGACGAGGCGGTCGACGCGCCGCTTCACGGCCGAGGCAGACAGGCCGACGACCTGCCCGATGTCGCCGTAGCCGGCGCGGGCATTCGAGCGCAGCTGATCGATGATGCCCTGGTCGATGCGGTCCATGCGCAAGAAACTACAGTCGAAGGCTGACATTCGCATGCATCGTGCGTGTGAGCGGGCTGTCGCGCGCGAGACCGCTGCGACGATGGAGGCATGGAGCCCGAGCTCGCCACCATCGCGCCCGCCCCGTCCGACCGCGTCGCCGTGCCCAAGACGGTGCTCATGTGCCGCCCGGACTTCTTCACGGTCAGCTACCGCATCAATCCGTGGATGCATCCCGAGCATCCGACGAGCACGCAGACCGCCGTCGCGCAGTGGGAGACCCTGCACGCCGCCTACCTGCGCCTCGGCTACGACGTGCACCTCGTCGACCCGATCGACGGGCTCAACGACATGGTCTACGCCGCGAACGGCGGCTTCACGCTCGACGGCACGGCGTACGGCGCGCGATTCACGTACGAGCAGCGGGCACCCGAGGGCCCCGCCTACATGGCCTGGCTCGAGCAGGCGGGCTTCGAGGTGCACGTCCCGCAGCACGTCAACGAGGGCGAGGGCGACTTCCTCGTCTCCGGAGACGTCATCCTCGCCGGCCACGGCTTCCGCACCACGCTCGAGTCGCACGACGAGCTGCGCAGCATCTTCGGTCGCGAGGTCGTGAGCCTGCGGCTCGTCGACCCGTCGTTCTACCACCTGGACACGGCGATCGCGATCCTCGACGACGAGAACGTCGCCTACCTGCCGAAGGCGTTCGACGACGCGAGCCGCATCGAGCTCGAGCGCCGCTACCCCGACGCGGTGCTCGTGAGCGACGAGGACGCCGCGGTGCTGGGCCTCAACTCCTTCGGCGACGGCCGGTCGATGGTCATCGCCTCGCGTGCCCTCGGCTTCGAGCGCGATCTGCGCGCGCGCGGCTACGAGACGATCGGCGTCGACCTGTCCGAGCTGCTGCTCGGCGGTGGCGGCGTGAAGTGCTGCACGCTGGAGCTGCGCCGATGAGCGCCGCCGGGAGCGCATCCACGCGCACGCGCACGGCCGACGCGATCGCGCAGGTCGAGCGGCACGCGGCGCACAACTACCACCCCCTGCCGGTCGTCGTCGAGTCCGCGTCCGGCGCCTGGGTCACCGACGTCGACGGGCGGCGCTACCTCGACTGCCTCGCCGCGTACTCGGCGGTCAACTTCGGCCACGGCCACCCGCGCCTCGTGGCCGCCGCGAAGGCGCAGCTCGATCGCGTCACGCTCACGAGTCGCGCCTTCCACTCGGCGGCGCTCGGCCCGTTCGTGGCCGAGCTCGCCGCGCTCGCCGGCAAGGAGATGGTGCTGCCGATGAACACGGGCGCGGAGGCCGTGGAGTCGGGCATCAAGGTCGCGCGTCGGTGGGCGTACGAGGTGAAGGGCGTGCCCGCCGGGCAGGCGGAGATCGTCGTGGCGTCCGGCAACTTCCACGGCCGGACGACGACGATCGTCTCGTTCTCCGACGATCCGGAGGCGCGCGAGGGCTTCGGACCCTTCACGCCCGGCTTCGTCACCGTGCCGTACGGCGACGCGGACGCGCTCGCGGCGGCGATCACGCCGCGCACCGCTGCGGTGCTGCTCGAGCCCATCCAGGGAGAGGCGGGCGTCGGCATCCCGCCGGCCGACTACCTCCCGCGGGTGCGCGAGATCACGAGGCGGGAGGGCGTGCTGCTCATCGCCGACGAGATCCAGTCGGGACTCGGCCGCACCGGCGCGACGTTCCGCTGCGAGCAGCTGGGCGTCGTGCCCGACCTCCTCCTGCTCGGCAAGGCGCTCGGCGGCGGCATCGTGCCGGTGTCGGCCGTCGTCGGCGACGCCGACGTGCTCGGCGTCCTGACGCCCGGCAGCCACGGCTCGACGTTCGGTGGCAACCCGCTGGCCGCAGCCGTCGGCCTCGAGGTCGTGCGCATGCTCGCCGACGGCGAGATGCAGGCGCGCGCGCTCGAGCTGGGTGCGCGGCTGGAGGCGGGGCTTCGACGCCTCGTCGGCCACGGCGTCACGGCCGTGCGCTGCGCAGGGCTATGGGCGGGCATCGACGTCGACCCCGGGCTCGCCACCGCCCGCGAGGTGTGCCTGCGGCTCATGGACGCGGGGATCCTCGCGAAGGACACGCACGGGCAGACGGTGCGCCTCGCGCCGCCGATCGTCATCACGGAGGCCGAGATCGACCTGCTGCTCGAGGCGTTCGAGGCGGCGCTGCGGGGCTGAGCGCGCCCCGCGCCGATGACCGCTCGGTGCGGCGCGAGCGCAGTGAGCCTCGAAGCGAACTGACCCGGAGGTCAGCCGACGCATGACCGCTCGGTGAGGCATGACCGTTCGGTGAGGCATGACCGTTCGGTGAGGTGCGAGCGCAGCGAGCCTCGAAGCGAGCCCGCCGGTGAGGTCAGCCGAGGCATGACCGTTCGGTGAGGTGCGAGCGGAGCGAGCCTCGAAGCGAGCCGACTCGGGAGGTCAGCCGGCGCATGACCGCTCGGTGAGGCATGACCGCTCGGTGAGGTGCGAGCGGAGCGAGCCTCGAAGCGAGCCGACGCGGGGGGTCAGCCGGCGCATGACCGCTCGGTGAGGCATGACCGCTCGGTGAGGTGCGAGCGGAGCGAGCCTCGAAGCGAGCCGAGCCGGGGGGTCAGCCGGTGCATGACCGCGCGGTGAGGTGCGAGCGGAGCGAGCCTCGAAGCGAGCCCGCCGGTGAGGTCAGCCGACGACGGGATCGATCGTGATCCAGTCGACGTCGCCCGCGCATGCCGACAGCCCGTCGACCGGCACGAAGATCGCCTCGGTCGATCCCGGAGGATAGATGCGCCATCCATCCGCGGGCTGCACCTGGCAGGCGTCGCCGAGCGGTCCGCCGCCGCCTGCGACGTCCACCATGCGCAGCGCTGCCGTCGCGGTGTCGCCGGAGGCGATGATCACGGGCTCGTAGGACCGATCCGAGCGCTCGGCCGGCTGGCCGATCTGCGTGCCGTTCCCGTCGCCGACGGCGGAGACGCCCGGGAAGCCGTCGAGCGTGCAGGGCGTGCCGCCGACGTTCTCGAACGTGAACGTCACCGTGACGGAGCCCGCGCCGGCATCGCCGATCGCCGCCGTGACGTCGAGGTCGCCTGCGGCGCACGGCGCGTCCTCGCCCGCGGTCTCCGGATCGGCGGGCGACGGCGACGCCGAGCCCTCCGTCGGTGCGGACGGCGGCGGCGACTGCCCCTCGGTCGGCGGCTCCGCGGGCGCTCCGCACGCCGTGAGCAGGAGCGACGCCGCGACGACTGCGACGATCAGGGGCTTCCTCGATGCCGACATGGGTGCCACGGTGCTCCGCGTCGCAGGCGGTGTCAATGCCTCGCACCATGCGAACGCCCAGCGCAGCCGATGGGTCGCATGAGCGCGATGTCGAGAGCCTCCACGACCCTTGCTGGCTTCCATGCCGCATGCGGCATCCATCGCGGCGAGCGCGAGAAGATGGATGCGTGGCTACCGACCTCCGCTTCCGCTCGGTCTGGCGGATCCCCGCCGAGCGGGATGCGGTGCGCGCCGTGCTCGGCGACGTCGACGGCTATGCCGAATGGTGGCCGAGCATCCTCGACGCAGCGCTCGCGAACCACGACTCCGGCGCTCGCGGCGGCCACCTCGTCGTGCGCTGGCCGCGCGCAGGCGCGCTGCGCCTGCGACTCGCGCCCATGTCCTCCGCCGACGACGTGCTCGCGGCTCGGGTGAGCGGCGACCTCCTCGGCTGGTGCTCGTGGCACCTCTCGACGGATGCCGCTGGCGGCACATGCGTGGTCCTGCAGCAGCACGTCCTGCTGCGTCGCGGCGCGCTGCGAGCGCTCGCCCGCATCGCGCCGCGACGGCTGCGCACCGACCATGCGGCGGTCATGCGCGCCGGCGAGGCGGGGCTCGTCGCGCACATTGCGCGCTGAGCAGACCGCTTCCCGCGCGTCGGCGACGGGCGTAGCGTGACCGGCATGTGCCGCAACATCACGACCCTGCGCGGGCTCGAGCCCGCAGCGAACGACGACGAGGTCGAGGCCGCTGCGCGCCAGTACGTGCGCAAGGTCTCGGGCATCACCCACCCCACCGATCGCACGCGCGAGGCGTTCGAGCACGCCGTCGCCGAGATCGCCCACGTCACACGCCACCTGCTCGAGGACCTGCCCGACCGCAGGCAGCCTCCGAAGACGGTGCCGCCGCTGCGGCGCCCCGAGGTGCGAGCGCGGATCGCCGCGCGCGAGGCCGCCGCGAGCTGAGCCGACCCGCGTCGCGCGACGCGCGCTCGATCAGTCGCGCGCCGTGACCTGCCGCAGCGTGTCCTCGAGGGCGACCCAGGGCAGCATCGCGCACTTCACGCGCATCGGGAACCGCGCGACGCCCTCGAACGCCGACGCGTCGCCGAGCAGGTCGAGGTCGGCGTCGTCGTGCTCGCCGCGCGTGCGCAGCATGCGGCGCATGGCGTCGACGCGCCGCTGGGCCTCCTCGCGCGAGAGGCCGGGCACGTCCTGGCCGACGATCGACGCGGACGCCTGCGAGATGGAGCATCCCTGCCCCTCCCACCCGACGGCGTCGACGCGCTCGCCGTCGACCGCGATGCGCAGCCGGATCTCGTCGCCGCACGTCGGGTTGCGCTCGAAGCGCTCGGCGTGCGCGGCGTCGGCCGAGAGCGCACCCTCGCCGTGCCGAGCCTTCGCGTGGTCGAGGATGATCTGCTGGTAGAGCTCGTCGAGGCCGCTCATCGTCCCGCTCCGAAGTAGGCCCGCACGCCGCTGACGGCGTCGAGGAACCGGTCGACCTCCGCCTCGGTCGAGTAGAGGTAGGTGGATGCGCGCGTCGTCGCGGCGACGCCGAGGCGCCGATGCAGCGGCTGCGCGCAGTGGTGGCCGACGCGCGCGGCGATGCCCTGCGCGTCGAGCACCTGGCCCACGTCGTGCGCATGCACGCCGTCGACGACGATGCTCGCGAGACCCGCGCGCTCGGCGCCGACGGGCGGGCCGACGAGGCGGACGCCCTCGATGGTCGCGAGACCCTCGACGAGGCGCTGGCCGAGGGCGTGCTCGTGGGCGGCGATCGACGCCAGCCCGACCTCGGCGAGGTAGTCGACGGCGGCGGCGAGCCCGACGACCTGTGCGACCGGCTGCGTGCCGGCCTCGAAGCGCTGCGGCGGCGGCATCCACTCGGCGCCCTCGAGGGTCACGGTGGTGATCATCGACCCGCCCGTGCGCGCCGGCGGCAGCGCGAGCCCGAGCTCGCGGCGCAGGTACAGCACGCCGACGCCGCCGGGGCCGAGCATCTTGTGCGACGAGAATGCGGCGGCGTCGACGCCGAGCGCGTGGAGGTCGAGCGGCATGTGGGGCGCCGACTGGCACGCGTCGAGCACCGTGAGCGCGCCGATCGCCCGCGCAGCCGCGACGATCTCGGCGACGGGGGCGACGAGGCCCGTGACGTTGCCGACGTGCGAGAAGGCGACGACGCGCGTGCGCTCGTCGATGACGGCGAGCGCGTCCTCGAGCGTCCACACGCCGTCGTCGTCGACCGGCACGACGCGCAGCGTGGCACCCGTGGCGGCCACGAGGTCCTGCCACGGCAGCAGGTTGGCGTGGTGCTCGGCCTCGGTCGTGACGACGACGTCGCCGGGGCCGAGGTCGACGAGCGCCTCGTGCGGGCCGCGCTGCGCGCGCGAGAGCGACAGGCTCACCATGTTGAGGGCGTCGGTGGCGTTCTGCGCCCAGCTCACCTCGTCGGCATCGGCGCCGACGAACGCGGCGATGCGCTCGCGCGCATCCTCGTACGCCATCGTCGCGAGGGCGGCGAGGGTGTGGGCGCCGCGGTGCACGGCGGCGGTGCGGGTCTCGGCGAACGCGCGCTCGGCGTCGAGCACGGGCGCGGGGCGGAGCGCCGTCGCGCCCGAGTCGAGGTACGCGAGCGGGTGGCCCTGCACCTGCTCGGCGAGCTCGGGGAAGTCGGCGCGGATGCGCTCGAGCGCCTCGGGTGCGATCGTCTGGTGCTGCATGCGTCCTCCGTGCCGGGCGGCCCGACGATCCATCCTCTCGCGCGCGTGCGCGGCCTTGCGACCCGCGGCGTCATGCCGACCGCGAACAGGTGGCTGCGGCGCTCGCGGCTCCTCGATTGGTCAGTTGTGGCGAGGCGCGCGGCGTGTCCGCTGCCACTGCTGCCCAATCGAGAACGCGAAGTGACCAATCGAGCGGAGGAGGTCGGGTGGCAGACGAGGACGCGCGGGTCGTTCAGCGCCGCGTCAGCGCGGCCGCGCCAGGATCGAGTCGTGCGGGTGCTGCTGGTCGACGACGAGGTGCGGCTCGCCGACGGCGTGCGCCGTGGGCTCGAGGCCGAGGGGATGACGGTCGACGTCGCCCACCACGGCGTCGACGGCCTGTGGCGCGTGCGCGAGTTCTCGTACGACGTCGTGCTGCTCGACGTCATGATGCCCGGGATGTCGGGCTATCGCGTGTGCCAGACCATGCGCGCCGAGGGCATCTGGACGCCGGTGCTCTTCCTCACCGCCAAGGACGGGGAGTGGGACGAGGTCGAGGGCCTCGACACCGGCGGCGACGACTGGCTCACGAAGCCCTTCTCGTTCCCCGTGCTCGTCGCCCGCATCCGCGCCCTCGTGCGCCGCGGCGGCCGCGAGCGGCCCGTCGTGCTCGAGGCCGGCGACCTGCGGCTCGACCCTGCGGCGCGCACCGTGCACCGCGGGGAGACGGAGGTCGAGCTGACGGCGCGCGAGCTCGCGGTGCTCGAGCTGCTCATGCGCCGCAAGGGCGAGGCGGTGACGAAGACCGAGGTGCTCGACGACGTCTGGAGCGAGGACTTCGACGGCGATCCGAACATCGTCGAGGTGTACGTCGGCCGCATCCGCCGCAAGGTCGATCGGCCGTTCGGGCGCGACGCGATCCAGACGGTGCGCGGCGCCGGCTACCGGCTGGCGGCCGACGGTGGCTGAGGCCTCGGCGAGCGATCCTGTCGCGTCGGCGCCCGAGCGCGGGCGTCGGCGCGCGTCGATCCGGCTGCGCATCACCGCGGCGGCGCTCGCAGTCGTGACGGTCGCCTTCGGCGTCGGCGCGGTCGCGATGGTGTGGACGCTCGAGCAGCGCCTGCGCGCATCCGTCGCCGAGCAGCTCGCCGACGAGCTCGCCGCCCTCGCGGAGGGCGTCGACGCCGGCACGATCCAGACCGCCGCGCTCGTCGCGCGCGACGACGACGTGCTCGTGGCGCTACGCGCACCGACGGGCATCACGGTGAACGCAGCGGACGCGTCGCTGCTGCCCGTGCCGCCGACCGCCGAGCCCATCGAGGCGCGCGTCGACGGCCTCCACGTCGTCGTCGTCGCGGCCGAGACGTCGCAGGGCACGATCGTCGTCGGGCGGTCGTTGCAGGAGGCCGACGACGCCGTGCGCACCACGGCCGTGCTGCTCGCGGTCGCAGTGCCGCTCGGGCTCGTGCTCGTCGGCACCGTCGTGTGGATCGTCGTGGAGCGCGCGCTCGCACCCGTCGACCGCATCCGCGCACGCGTCGACGCGATCGACGCCGGCGGACTCGACATGCGCGTGCCGACGACCGGATCCGGCGACGAGGTCGACCGGCTCGCGGCGACGATGAACCGCATGCTCGCGCGCGTCGACGGCGGCGTGCGCGCGCGGCAGCGGTTCGTGTCGGACGCCTCGCACGAGCTGCGCTCGCCGCTCGCGACGATGCGGCAGTTCGCCGAGCTCTCGCGTGCGCATCCCGATGCGACGTCCGCGAGCGAGCTCGCCGACGTCGTGCTGGGCGAGGGCGAGCGGATGCACGGCATCGTCGAGGGCCTGCTGCTGCTCGCCAGGCTCGACGAGCATGGCGGCGCCGCGTCGCGCTCCATCGACCTCGACGACCTCGCGCACGCCGAGGTCGAGCGCGTGCGTGCGCTCGGGCGCACGGTCGACGGCTCCGCGATCCGCGCCGCGGCCGTGGCAGGCGATGCGCGGCTGCTCTCTCGCGCGCTGCGCAACCTCGTCGACAACGCCATGCGGCACGCGTCGACGCGCATCGCGCTCGGGTCGGTCGTGCGCGACGGGCGCGCGATGATGTGGGTCGACGACGACGGCGCCGGCATCGCGGCGAGCGAGCGCGAGCGCGTCTTCGAGCGATTCGTGCGGCTCGACGAGGCGCGCGCCCGCGACGACGGCGGCTCGGGCCTCGGCCTCGCGATCGTGCGCGAGGTCGCGCGCGCCCACGGCGGCGACGCGTGGATCGCCGACGCGCCGATCGGCGGCGCCCGATTCGTGCTCGAGCTGCCGGCGTCCTGAGGGTCGGAGAGGCGGCTCCGCTCCCGTGACCGCTCCTCGAGGTGCGAGCGCAGCGAGCCTCGAAAGGAGCCGCGCCGAGTGGTCGTGCGAGGATGCACCCTTCGAGGCTCGCCCTTCGGGCTCGCACCTCAGGGAGCGGTCTTGGAGGCGGCCGCCGAACGGAGGGGCGCGGTGGAGGTGTCGGCTCGCTCCCATGACCGCTCCTTGTGCGGGCAAGGCGCGCGCTGTCGGAGAGGCGGCTCCGCTCCCGTGACCGCTCCTTGAGGTGCGAGCGCAGCGAGCCTCGAAAGGAGCCCCTGCGGAGCGGTCGTGCGAGGGTGCACCCTTCGAGGCTCGCCCTTCGGGCTCGCACCTCAGGGAGCGGTCTTGGAGGCGGCCGCCGAATGGAGGGGCGCGGTGGAGGTGTCGGCTCGCTCCCATGACCGCTCCCTGTGCGGGCAAGGCGCGCGCGGTCGGAGAGGCGGCTCCGCTCCCGTGACCGCTCCTCGAGGTGCGAGCGCAGCGAGCCTCGAAAGGAGCCGCGCCGAGGGGTCGTGCGAGGGTGCACCCTTCGAGGCTCGCCCTTCGGGCTCGCACCTCAGGGAGCGGTCTTGGGGGCGGCCGCCGAATGGAGGGGCGCGGTGGAGGTGTCGGCTCGCTCCCATGACCGCTCCTTGTGCGGGCAAGGCGCGCGCGGTCGGAGAGGCGGCTCCGCTTCCGTGACCGCTCCTCGAGGTGCGAGCGCAGCGAGCCTCGAAAGGAGCCGCGCCGAGGGGTCGTGCGAGGGTGCAGCCTTCGAGGCTCGCCCTTCGGGCTCGCACCTCAGGGAGCGGTCTTGGAGGCGGCCCCGGTGGGGGAGGGAGCGATCTTGGAGGCGGCCCCAGTCGGGAGGGGGCGGTCCGGGATGCTGCACTGGACGCGACGCGGACTCCTCGGCTCGGTGGGGGCGAACGGGTGGTCGCCTGCCGCATCCGCACTCCTGAACAGCCGTTCAGCATCGTTCAACCTCGCGTCAGCGCGGCACCGCGAAGGTGGGACCCATGAACGAGCAGACGCCCCGCGATCCGCAGCAGCCGATCGACGCGAACGACCCCACGCCGCAGCACCCGGTAGCGCAGCCCACCGGGGCCGAGGCGCCCACCGCCCAGCAGCCCGTCGCGAACCCTGCCGCCGCCGAGGCGACCCCGCGCCGCGGCCGCGGCATCCTCAAGCCCGTGCTCATCGGCGCCGGCGCCGCGGTCGCCGTGCTGGCCGTGGCCGGCGTGGGCCTCACGGTCGCCGACGCGCTCGACGACGCGAACGACCAGCCGACGGCGCAGCCGAGCGTCACGGCACCCGCGCCCACGACGCCGTCGACCGGCGGCCCGGGCGCCGACGACGACCGCGGCGGCGACGACCAGGGCGGCTCCGACGACGGCTCCGGCCCCGCGGCACCCGCGAACCCCGCCGACCTCGCGACGGCATCCGGCCTCGCCGGTGCGATCGACGCCGCCGTCGACGCCGCGGGCGGCCAGGGTGCGACGGAGGTCGAGGTCGAGCGCGACGGCTGGAAGGTCGACGTGCTGCTCGCCGACGGCACCGAGGTCGAGGTCCGCGTCTTCGCCGACGGTCGCGAGTCGATCGTGCAGCAGGACGACGACGACAGCCGCGGCTCGGCCCTCATCGACGTCTCGCGCCTGTCCGACATCGTCGACGCGGCGCTCGCGGCGACCGGCGGCGGCACGGTCGACAAGATCGAGGCCGAGGACGACGACAGTCACGCCTACGAGGTGCGCGTCGAGATCGGCGGCGACCAGGACGTCGACGTCGAGCTCGCCGACGACCTCTCGGTCGTCTCGATCGACGACTGATCCGCCGACCCACGGCACGAGGGCCCGCGACCGGATGGTCGCGGGCCCTCGTCGCGTGCGCGTCAGCGGCGCGGGCGGAGGCGCTCGAGCTGGGTGACGTGCTGCGGGCCGAGCTCCTCGAGCGCGCAGACGCCGAGCAGCCGCATGGTGCGGGCGATCTCGTCGGTGAGGATCGCGAGGGCACGGTTGACGCCGGCCTGGCCGCCGGCCATGAGGCCGTACAGGTAGGCGCGGCCGACCATCGTCGAGCGGGCGCCGAGGGCGACGGCGGCGACGATGTCGGTGCCCGACATGATCCCGGTGTCGAGGTGCACCTCGACGTCGCCGCCCACCTCGCGCACCACCTCCGGCAGCAGCAGGAAGGGCACGGGGGCGCGGTCGAGCTGCCTGCCGCCGTGGTTCGACAACGTGATGGCGTCGACGCCGAGGCTCGCGAGGCGCTTCGCATCGTCGAGCGACTGCACGCCCTTCACGACGATCGGCCCATCCCAGGCCGCGCGCACCTCGGCGAGCGCCTCGTAGTCCACCGACGGGTCGAACATCGTGTCGAGCAGCTCGGCGACCGTGCCGTCCCACTCCGAGATCGCGGCGAACTCGATGGGGTCGGACGTGAGGAACGACCACCACCACTCGACCTTCGGCGCCGCGTCGAGCATCGCCGTCGGGGTCAGCCGCGGCGGGAACTGCATGCCGTTGCGGCGGTCGCGGTGCCGCGCGCCGGCGACGGGCGTGTCGACCGTGATGTGCAGCGCGTCGTAGCCGGCGGCCTTCGCCCGGTGCACGAGCTCGATCGACCGCGACCGATCCTTCATCATGTAGAGCTGCATCCACAGCCGCCCCTGCGGCACGGCCGACCGCACGTCCTCGATCGACGTGGTGCCGAGCGTCGAGAGGGTGAAGGGGATGCCGTACGCGTGCGCCGAGCGTGCGCCGGCTCGCTCGCCCGCGGTATGCATGAGGCGCGTGAAGCCGGTCGGGGCGATCGCGAGGGGATACGCGGAGCGCGTGCCGAGCACGTCCCAGCCGGTCGAGACGCGCGTGACGTCCTCGAGCACGGTCGGATGCAGCTCGATGTCCTGGAAGGCCTGGCGGGCCCGCGCGATGCCGACCTCGTCCTCGGCGGCGCCATCGGTGTAGTCGAACGGCCCCTTCGGCGTGCGGCGCTTCGCGATCGCGCGCAGGTCCCAGATGTTCGACGCCTTGCGCAGGCGAGTCTCGGCGGGGTTCGTGATGGTCGAGAGGTCGATCATCTTCCGGACCATCTGGATGGGTGACTCGCGGGTGGCCATGGTGCTCCTCGGTGCGCTGCGACGATGCGAACGGTCGTCCGCGCGCAGCGACGGCGCTGCACGCGGTGGTCCCGACCGGCGCGTCGGCATCCGTCTCCATGATGCCGTCGGCGCCGCGTCGCCGAGCCGCCTCGATCGCAAGCATGCCGCGTCGGCGCTTTCGAACGCAACCGATGTGCTTTCGATCCTTGCCTGGAACGTTTCGGAGTGCGTACAGTCACGCCAGGGGTGGACGCCGCACCGGGCGCACCCGTGCATCGACGAAGGAGTCGCAGCATGCAGATCGGCGTCCACGGCCTCGTGTTCACGGGTGAGTTCGACGAGTCGGGCCTCGTCACCGCGATCCGCGGCGCGCAGCAGGCGGGCTACGACCTGCTCGAGCTGCCGCTCATGGATCCGTACGCGTTCGACGGCGCGCTCGTGCGCCGCATCCTCGACGACCACGGCATCGCGATGCACGCGTCGCTCGGGCTCTCGGCGGACACCGACCTCGCGGGCACGGCCGAGCAGTCGCGGGCCGGGGAGGCGCTGCTCGAGCGCGCGCTCGACGTCACAGCCGAGGCCGGCGGCGGCTACCTCTGCGGCGTCATCTACGGCGCGATGCAGAAGCACATGGCGCCCGTCACGCCCGAGGGTCGCGCGCGATCCGCGGCGGCGCTCGCCCGCCTCGGCGCACGCGCCGAGACGATGGGCGTCACCCTCGCGCTCGAGGTCGTGAACCGCTACGAGACGAACGTCATCAACACCGCGCGTGCGGGCCTCGCCTTCCTCGACGAGATCGGCCACGACAACGTGCACCTGCACCTCGACACGTACCACATGCACATCGAGGAGTCGGGGATGGTCGAGCCGATCCTCGACGCCGCCGAGCGACTGCGGTACGTGCACATCGGCGAGAGCCACCGCGGCTACCTGGGCACGGGCACCGTCGACCTCGACGGCGTCTTCCGCGGCCTCGCCCGCATCGGCTACGACGGCCCCGTCGTGTTCGAGTCGTTCTCGAGCGCGGTCGTCTCGCCCTCCCTGTCGAACACCCTCGGCATCTGGCGCAACCTCTGGGACGACTCCGCCGACCTCGCGGCGCACGCGCGGCGCGTCATCGGCGACCGCATCCGAGCCGTCGAGACGCTCGCGCTGCACTGACCGGGCCGAGCGCGACGGGGCACGCGAGTCGCGGGCGTCAGCGCAGCGGGCGGCGGGCGAGCACGAACGCCTGCGGCATGCGCTCGCGGCCCTCGCGGGGTCGTTCGACGCTCGCCTCGATCGCGAGCCCGGCGCGCTCGGCCGCAGCGGCGAGGGTGGATGCGTCGTGCGCCCACGCCGTGAGCGTCGCCGCCGTGCCGTACGCGCCGACGATCGTGCGCATCCCCGAGCCCGACTGCGCCGCGGCGAGCACGACGCCGCCCGAGCGCACGACGCGAGCGAGCTCGGCGACGGCGGCGTCGAGCTCGCTCGCGGGCACGTGGATCAGCGAGTACCAGGCGAGCACGCCGGCCGCCGACGCTGCGGGCGCCGGCACGCTCGTGGCCGTGCCGAGCGCGAAGGATGCGCTGGGCTGCGCCGCGCGCGCGATGGCGAGCATCGCGGGCGACGGGTCGACGCCGAGCACCGCGAGGTCGCGCTGGGCGAGCCAGCGCGCGACCCGGCCCGTGCCGCATCCGACGTCGACGACGTCCCCGCCGGCGGCGGCCGCCGCATCCGCGAACGCCTCGAGCAACACGACGTCCTGCGGGTGCTCGGCGTCGAGGGCGGGCAGCAGCCGGTCGTACGCGTCGGCGACGGCGTCGTAGGCCGCGGGCTCGTGCATCGGCGTCAGGATGCGCGCAGCAGCTCGAGCAGCTCGCCCACCGCCTGCCGGTTGCCGGCGACGTGCCAGCGATGCCCGCGATGCTCGACGACCTCGGTGCGTCCGCCGGCCGCGTCGACGAGGGCCTTGCCGGGCAGCCAGTCCCACTCGGCGGTGGAGTGCTGCGCCCACACGCCCACGCGGCCGCCCGCGACGCCCGCGAGGTCGCACGAGCCGGATCCGAGGATGCGCACGGTCGCCGCGCCGCCGACGATGGCGTGCCAGGGCTCGGCGACGTCCGGGTCGTCGAGCGTCGTGGGATGCACGTAGGTCGCGACGCTCACCTCGGCGAGCGGGCGATCCTCGAGCGGCGCGACGGGCACGCCGTCGAGCGTCGTCGGCAGGTCGCGCCCGCCCAGCCAGGTCTCGCCGGTGATCGGCTGGTGCACGGCGCCGAGGACGACGCCCTCGTCGTCCTCGAGCGCGATCGCGCTGCACCAGTAGGCGAGGCCGGAGAGGAAGTTGTAGGTGCCGTCGACGGGGTCGACGACCCAGCGACGACCGGATGCGCTCGCCACGGCAGCACCCTCCTCGCCGAGCACGCCGTCGTGCGGGCGCTCGGCGCGGATGCACTCGAGCACGAGCGACTCGGCGGCACGGTCGGCCGCGGTGACGACGTCGGAGATCGACGTCTTGAACTCCGTCTCCAGCCCCTCGGCGCGCATCCTCGCAGCGAGCGCCCCCGCGTCGCGGACGAGTCGGATGGCGAGGTCGGCGTCGGTCACGCGGCCAGCCTAGGCGTCGTCGCCGCGCGCATCCCTGCCAGCGCCACGGCCGACGCGCAAGCCGTCGACGCCGCGCGCGTCGTCGAGCAGCGTGGAGGGCGCACACGGAAGGGAGCGCCTCGCATGAAGGTCGCCGTCATCTACTACTCGTCCACGGGGACGAACCACGCCATCGCCCAGGCCGTCCAGGCCGGCGCCGAGGAGGCGGGCGCCGAGGTGCGCCTGCGTCGCGTCGCCGAGCTCGCGCCCGACGCCGCCATCGACTCGAATCCCGCCTGGCGCAGCCACGTCGACGAGGTCACGCCGACCGTCGAGGAGGCGACGCTCGCCGACCTCGAGTGGGCGGACGCGTACGCCTTCGGCACGCCCACGCGGTTCGGCCTGCCGGCCGCGCAGCTGAAGCAGTTCCTCGACTCCGCATCGGGGCCGTGGAGCAAGGGCGTCATGGCGGGCAAGGCCGTGACGAGCTGGACGAGCGCGATGAACCAGCACGGCGGCATCGAGTCGACGATCCTCGCCCTGAACAACGTCTTCTACCACTGGGGCAGCGTCATCGTGCCTCCCGGCTACACCGACGACCTGCTGTACGCGGCGGGCGGCAACCCGTACGGCACGGGTCACGCGACGGGCACCGACGGCCAGCCGCCGACGGACGCGGTGCTCGCCGCCGCCCGCTACCAGGGTCGGCGCCTCGCCGAGATCGGCGCGCGCCTCGTCGGCTGAGCGCACCCACCCCGAGCCGTGGAGCGCCCCGTGCGCTCCACGGCTCGCGTGCGAGCGGCCCGGCTAGCCTGGCTCGCGATGAGCGAGCACCTGACCCTCGGCCCCGCCCCTCGACCGGCCACCGGCGTCGACCTCGTCGCGCGCATGCGCGCCGCGAGCCTCGCCGACGCGGGCGAGCGGCTGCGCCCCGCCATCGAGGGGATCTTCGACGGGATGCGCGCCGACGTCGACGGCGCCGACGTGACGATCGACGTCGATGCCACGGGCGTGACGATCGACGGACTGCTCGGCGAGGAGTCCGCAGCGTCCGAGCTGCTGCCGACGCGCGCCGGCGCCGTGCGCGTCGTCGAGCACGGCGACCTGCGCTCGCTCACCGTGCGCGCGCATCCCGTGCACGTCGAGGGCGTGCCGGTCGACCTCGGCCTCACGCTCGAGGGAGCGCGGCTCGCGTGGGTGGAGGTGCCCGCCGACGGCACGGTCGGGCTCGACACGGTCGCGCCCGACGACGCGCATCCGATGCGCGGGCACCTGCGCGTCGAAGCGCCGCTCGCCGAGACGGTCGAGGCCGTGCGACGCGCCGCCGAGACCTCGCTCGCCGAGCTCGGCGTCACGATCGCCGACCTCGACGTGCGGCTGCGCTCCGAAGGACCCCGCGAGGTCGCCGCCGAGGTGGATGCGCGCGTGAGGAAGGGCTTCCTCGGCGCGCCGGCGAGCGCATCCGCCACGCTGCGCATCGACGACGCGCTGCGGCTGCACGTCGAGGACCTGCGCATCACATCGTCGAACGTCATCGTCGCGGGGCTCCTCGCGACGGTGCGCGGGAAGGTCGAGGCGAGGACGAAGGAGCCCATCGACCTCGCCGGGCAGCTGCCCGCCGGCGTGCGGGTGACGGACGTGCGGCTCGAGGCGGGCGACCGCATCGGCCTCGAGGCGCGCATCGGCTGACGCGCGGCGCGCGACGCCTCGCGCGTCAGCGACCGGCCTCGGCCGCCCGCGCTCTCGCGTCCCGCTCGATCCCATCGAGCTCGTCCGCGATCCTCGTCCGCGGACGTCCGACGCGCTCGCCCGCCGCACGGAAGGCCTCGGCGAGGAGCGCATGCCCCGGCACGTCCATCGCCGACACGTCCTCGACGGCGCTGAGCCACGCGTCCGTGAGCACCGCCACCGCGTCGTCGTCGAGGTCGCGCGCGGCGAGCTGCACGAGCGGATGCGCGTCGACGGTCGAACGCGCCGGGCCGAGACCGGGCACGGCGCCCGCCCGCAGCAGCGCGGCGACGAGGTCCGCATCCTCCGACCGGAGCGTGGGATTCGCCATCAGCACGTTGAGCGGCGTGTGCGGCGACAGCGGCACGGAGGCGTCGACGCCGCGCTCGAGCAGCCACAGCGCGATCGCGAGGCGCTGGTCGGGGTCGGGGTTGCCGACGGCGAGGTCGAGGAGGGATCGCAGCGCTCGGTGGCCGCCGAGCCCGTCGATGAGGTCGAGCACCTCGTCGAGCGAGCCGACGAGCGCTCGCTCGTGGACCTCGCCGAGGGACGCGATCGCCGCCTCCGCCATCTCGAGGTCGACGGGGCGGTCGACGACGAAGCCCTCGTAGCCCCCGTTCGCCAGCATCTCGGCGCCGAAGCCGCCACCGGCGTTCACCGCCCAGCGCAGCTGCGGCACACCCGTCTCCGGCGCCCACAGCATCCGGAGCGGGTCGGCCGTGGCGATCCCGATGCCTGCGGCGGCGGCACGCCCGGCGTCGCGCGCACGGCGCAGCGCGGCCTCCGACGTCCGCCACTCCATGCCGTCGAGCCAGTGGATCGACTGGACGGCCGGGATCGTCCGCGCCTCGGGCAGCGGATCGCCGTCCCGAGCCGTCCCCGCCGGGCGGCGCACGATGGGGTAGTGGCCGTCGGCGTCGCGGTCCACGACGAGCGAGCGCAGCTCGGCGGGCACGCTCGCGAGCAGCGCGGCGTGGCTGTCGAACGCGTCCGGCTCGGCGTCCGCGCTGCCCGTCGGGAAGGCCATGAGGAGCGCACGCGGCCCCGTCGTCCTGTGCGTCAGATGCCAGGCCCAGGTGTGGCTGCCGGTACGCAGCACGCCCTGCGTCGCGGCGGGCACGAGGGTCGATCCCGCGAGCGCCGGACCGTCCCAGGGCACCGACCGGATCGCCGGGCGTCGATCCGGCTCGTCGCTCGTGCGCGTGGCGAGGACGTCGAGGATCCGCAGGCGCCTGCGCAGACCCCACGCGTCGAGGTCGTGCAGGAGCTCGAAGACCGCGTCGGCCTTCGCGAGGAGCAGGATCGCCTGCGGCCGATCCGAGAACTCCGGATCGGGCTGGCCCCGCAGCAGCAGCACGGCATGGCCGTCGACCCACCACAGCGGCGCGGATCGGATGCCGATCGATCGCATGAGCACGGACACCGGCGTGCGGCGATCGGCGGACAGTCGCGGGTCGCGCACGTCCATCGCGATCGCCGGTCCCCAGCGGGCGTCCATCGCCTCGTGCAGCCGGCGCGTCCACGCTCCGAGCGCGTCGACGGTCCACGGGTCGGCGACGCCGAGCGACGCCCACTGCACGTGATCGTCGGAGGGCCGCATGCGGATGCCGCCGACGCGAAGCGGCTCGTCGGGCTGGTCGCCGCCGCGCGACGTCTGCTCCCACCACGCGGTCGACGCGCGCTCGACGTCCTCGACGATCGTGGGGACGTCGGCGTCGGGCGGCACACCCGCGCCGAGGCGCCCGGCGTCCGTCGGGCGGGCCTGCTCGGGGTAGGGGCATGCGGCGAACCACGGCTCGAGGCGCGCGCGGAGCTCGTCGTCGCCCGCGGCGAGGTCGTCGACCGTGAAGGTGCCGCCCAGGCGGTGCGGCACGCGCAGCGCGGTGTCGAAGGCGAAGTCGTCGAGGCCGAAGCCGTTCTGCCTGCCGAGCTCGGTGAGGGAGGCGGGCACGTGCCAGTGCTCGCCGTCGAACCATGCGGCACCGGAGATGATCGGCACGACGTCGGCACCGGCGGCGACGAACGCGAGGTCGTGCGGCGCGGGCTGCCCGCTCGCATCCTCGCCGCGCGCCGCGACGAGCGATCGCAGATCGGCCGGCACCCCCGCGAGCAGGCGGCTCGAGAGGATGGTGCGGGCCTCGTCGAGCGCCGCGTCCATCGCGGCGTCGTCGTCCTCGGCGTACACGTCGACGATGCCCTGGTCCGCGCGGGCGAGGTCGTCGATGAGCTGCCGGGGCCCGCGCGCGGAGATGTCGCTCGTCGGATCGTGCACGAGGAGCAGCGCGCGTCCGTCGTCGGCGAAGATCCACACGGTCGTGGTGTCGCCGGCGTGCACGCTGCAGCGCGTCGCACCGATCGCCGTGTCGCGCAGGCGCACCTCGCCGACGCCGAGGAGCGAGCTCCTGATCCATGCCCGGCGGTGCAGCTCGACGACGTGCTCGCCGTGCATGATCCCGTCGTGGATCGTCCCCTCGTCGTCGAGCACGGCGGCCATGCCGCCCATCGCGAGGTCGCGCGGCAGCAGCACGGCGATCTGCCGCAGCATGCTCGTGCCGGGCTCGCCGGCCCATCCCGTGATGAGCGCGCAGTGCATGACGCCGCGATCCCACACCTCGGCCTCCGGGATCCGGAGCGAGACGAGGAGGTGGTCGAGGATGCTCTCGGGCATGGCCTCGGCGCCCGCGACGCGCGGCGTCCGCACGACGGGATCGCCCCACGTCTCGCGCAGCACGCGACGCACGTCCTGCGTCCATGCGGCCACCTGCGCGACGTGCTCGTTCGCGGGATGCGCGAGGTCGGCCTCGGCGATCGGCGCGGCGGCATCGTCCTCGCCCGGGTCGTAGGCGCCCGTCGGCATCAGCCACACGCCCTGCGCCTGCTCGAGCTCGACGCCGTCGACCACGAGCTCCTCGGCCGTCTCGTCGATCAGCCGCCCGACCAGTCGGTCGACGAAGGCCGGCAGCTCGGCGAGCTCGACGGGGGCGACGTAGGCGGGGCCGTCGTCGTCGGTCGCCTGCGGCTCGTCGTTCGCCATCGTCGGTCCTCCTCGTGCCGGTCCCTCCCAGCACGGTAGGACGTGCACCCCGCAGGTTCGCCGAGCGTCAGCGCAGCAGGGGCAGCCAGTCGACGCGCTCGGCGCTCCCCGGCACGAGCACGCCGGCGCGCACGTGCACGCTGCCCGCGCACGGGATCGCCAGGAGGTCGCCGGGTGCGACGTCGGCGACGAGCGGCGCGGTCGCGACGATGCGGCCGTCGCGGACGACCGCGGAGCGGCGGCGGCGAGCCGTCGACGCGCGGCCCACGAGCCGCGTCTCGGCCCAGTCGAGCGGGGCGTCCCCCGCGTCGACGTCGAGCGCGATGCCCACGAGGTCCTCCGTCGACGTCACCGCGACGACCATCGCGACGACGACGGAGGCGACGCGGTCGGGCGAGGGCACGCCGCCGGTGCCGGGCACCACCGCGGCGCCCGCGTGCACGCACGGGGTGCCGGTGACGGCGACGACCGCGCGCAGCGACAGGCCGCCGACGACGACGTCGTCGATGCGTGCCCGGGTGTCCTCGGGCCACGCGTCGAGGGCGATCGGATCCGGCAGCGTGCGGCGAAGGCTCGGCAGCTGGTCGGTGAGGGTCATCGCGTGCCCTGCCCCTGCGACGCGACGCCGAGGCGTCGGATGCGGATGCGGCTGCCGGTGGCGGGGATGCGCACCTCGAAGGAGGAGGACGCGGCCGGGGCGTCGGCCCATTCGACGGGCTCCGATGTCGGTTCCATGCGCCGATCGTGCGCGCCCGACCGCGACCACGGGTGCATCCTCGCGATCTCCTCGCGCTCCGCGGCCACATCCGCATGCGATCCCGACGGCATCCGTGCGCGCGACGCGCTCCCGCGCGGCCGTGCGCCTGCGATGCACGCCGCGCACGAGCACGAGGCGCGGTGACCGCCGCTACCACGCCCGCCTCGTCACGAGCCGGAAACAGCAGCCCCCGTAGGATCGCGACATGGGCGACCTGTTCGAGGACTACGACAAGCCCTTCGCGAATCCGCCGAAGCGCCAGGGCACCCCGTGGGACGAGATGTTCGACGCGTCCGGCACCCCGAGGGCGCCGTATCGCGAGATCCATGCGGCCCTCAGCGCGATGACGCAGGAGGAGCTGCGCGGCCGCGCCGATGCGCTCGCGCGCTCGTACCTCGCGCAGGGCGTCACCTTCGACTTCGCCGGCGAGGAGCGGCCCTTCCCGCTCGACGCCGTGCCGCGCGTCATCACGAGCGAGGACTGGGCGCACGTCGAGTCGGGTGTGCGGCAGCGCGTCCTCGCGCTCGAGGCGTTCCTCGCCGACATGTACGGACCGCAGCGCGCGGTGGAGGACGGCATCATCCCGGCGGCGCTCATCTCGTCGTCGACGCACTTCCATCGGCAGGCGGCGGGCGTCGTCGGGGCCAACGGCGTGCGCATCCACGTCTCCGGCATCGACCTCATCCGCGACCAGGACGGCGAGTGGCGGGTGCTCGAGGACAACGTGCGCGTGCCCAGCGGCGTCTCGTACGTCATCTCGAACCGCCGCGTCATCGCGCAGACGCTGCCCGAGATGTTCGCCTCGATGCGCGTGCGACCCGTCGGCGACTACCCCGACAAGCTGCTGCATGCGTTGCGCCTGAGCGCGCCGGCAGGCGTCGACGACCCGACGGTCGTCGTGCTCACGCCCGGCGTCTACAACTCGGCGTACTTCGAGCACACGCTCCTCGCGCGCCTCATGGGCGTGGAGCTCGTCGAGGGCCGCGACCTGTTCACGAGCGGCGGCCGCGTCTACATGCGCACCACCGAGGGGCCGCAGCGCGTCGACGTCATCTACCGTCGCGTCGACGACGACTTCCTCGACCCGCTGCAGTTCCGTCCCGACTCGATGCTCGGCAGCCCCGGCCTCATGCTCGCCGCGCGTCTGGGCAACGTGACGATCGCGAACGCGGTCGGCAACGGCATCGCCGACGACAAGCTCGTCTACACCTACGTGCCCGACCTCATCCGCTACTACCTGAACGAGGAGCCGATCCTCAAGAACGTCGACACGTGGCGGCTCGAGGACGAGGGCGCGCTCGAGGAGGTGCTCGACCGGCTCCACGAGCTCGTCGTGAAGCCCGTCGACGGCTCCGGCGGCAAGGGCCTCGTCGTGGGCCCGGATGCGACCGAGGAGGAGCTCGACGAGCTGCGGCACCGGCTCATCGCCGACCCGCGCGGCTGGATCGCGCAGCCGGTCGTGCAGCTGTCGACCATCCCGACGCTCGTCGAGGACGGCATGCGGCCGCGCCACGTCGACCTGCGCCCGTTCGCGGTGCACGACGGGCACGACGTGTGGGTGCTGCCCGGCGGGCTCACGCGCGTGGCGCTGCCCGAGGGGCAGCTGGTCGTGAACTCGTCGCAGGGCGGCGGCTCGAAGGACACCTGGGTGCTCGGCGACCCGCGCGAGCCCGCGCCGCTCGCCGACGTCGACGCCGAGTTCGGCGGCTCGGGCGAGCCCATGACGCGCCCGATCTCGATCATCGCCGGCCACGAGCATCCCCAGGATCAGAGCCCGCAGGACACCGGCACGAGCCGGCAGGCCGAGCAGCAGCAGCAGTCGCAGCGCGCGAGCGAGGGAGGTGGAGCATGCTGAGCCGCATCGCCGAGAGCCTGTTCTGGATCGGTCGCTACATCGAGCGCGCCGACGGCACCGCCCGCATCCTCGACGTGTACCTGCAGCTGCTGCTCGAGGACACGTTCGTCGACGAGGACACCGCGTGCCGCGCCCTGCTCGGCGTCATGGGCAACGACGCGCCGCCCGAGCGCACGCTGCGCCGCGGCGACGTCATCACGTCGCTCGCGATCGACCGCATGGAGACGGCGTCGATCGCCTACTCGGTGAACGCCGCTCGCGAGAACGCGCGCCGCGCCCGCGAGATCATCTCCACCGAGCTGTGGGAGGTGCTCAACACGACGCACGCGGGGATGCCCAGGCGCGTGTCGGGCGAGAAGGTGCACGAGCTCTTCGGCTGGGTGCGCGAGCGCGCTGCGCTCGCAACCGGCATCGCCGACTCGACGGCGAGCCGCGACGACGCCTGGTCGTTCCTCACGCTCGGCCGCTCCCTCGAGCGCGCCGACATGACGGCGCGCCTGCTCGCGACGCGCGCGCTCACCGAGGACGCGAGCCCGTCGTGGACGGCGATCCTGCGCTCCGTCGGCGCGTACGAGGCGTACCTGCGCACCTATCGCGGCGTGCCGTCGTCGACGAACGCCGCCGAGTTCCTGCTGCTCGACCGCCTCTTCCCCCGCTCGGTGCTGTTCAGCGTGCTGCGCGCCGAGCAGTGCCTGCGCGACATCGAGCCGCGGCACGAGCGCGTCGGCTACGGCGACAGCGCGCAGCGCATGCTCGGCCAGGTGCGTGCCGAGCTCGAGTTCCGACCCATCGGAGAGATCATCGAGAACCTCGCGAGCGTCATGGATCAGGTGCAGACGACCACGAGCACGGTCTCGCAGGCGGTGCGCGAGCGCTACTTCCCGACGCACAACCTGCCGGCATGGGTGGGGGAGCGGGCATGAGCCGCATCCGCATCCGGCACACGACCGGCTACCGCTACAAGGCGCCCGCCGTCGCGTCGTACAACGAGGCGCGGATGCTGCCGTCGACGAGCGACGGCCAGTTCGTCATCTACTCGAACCTCGACGTGCGTCCCTCGACGTCGGTGAACACCTACGAGGACTACTGGGGCACGAAGGTCACGTCGTTCGACGTGCTGTCGCCGCACACCGAGCTGCAGCTGACGGCGACGAGCCTCGTGGAGGTGCGGCCGCGGCTCACGGTCGGCCGCGACTTCACGTGGGAGCAGCTCGGCAAGGTGTCGCGGCGCACGACGGGCCACGTCGAGCAGCTCGGCCAGACCGACCGCACGCGGCCGCTCGACGACCTGGTCGAGTCCGCGAAGGGCATCGTGGAGGAGACGGAGACGCCCGGCGAGGCAGCTGCGGCGATCGCCCGCTACGTCGGCGAGCAGATACAGTACATGTCGGGCGTGACGCATGTGCACACGAATGCGCACGAGGCATGGGCGAAGCGGAAGGGCGTGTGCCAGGACATCGCGCACGTGACGATCGGCGCGCTGCGCGCCGTCGGCATCCCGGCGCGCTACGTCTCGGGCTATCTGCACCCCAGGCCCGACGCGCAGATCGGCGAGACCGTCGTCGGCGAGAGCCACGCCTGGGTGGAGTGGTTCACGGGCGACTGGATCGCGTGGGATCCCACGAACCTCATCGACATCGGCGAGCGGCACGTGAAGATCGGCTACGGCCGCGACTACGCCGACGTCGCTCCGCTGCGCGGCGTCTACGCCGGGGCCGGCGGCTCGGAGCTGTTCGTGACGGTGGAGATCACGAAGGAGTCCTGAGGGCTCGGCCACGTGCGGCGCCGGGCGGCGGCGTGCAGCGGAGGCGCAGACGGCGGTCAGCATGGCGTGCGGCGCACGTCGTACGGTGCTGGCATGTCGACGCCACCGCTGCCGTGTGCCGTGCGCGTGGAGGCGTTGCGGGCCGGAGCGTTCGCCGGCGCGCTGCTCGGCGTCGGCCTCTCCCTCGTCAACCTCGCGGCGCTCGTCGCGCTCGTGGTGCTGCCGCTCGGGCTCCACACGGGACTGCCCGTGCTGCCGGCGCCCGCCGACGGCGTGCCGCCCTCCGAGCTCGCCGAGGCCGCCCTCCCCCGGCTGCGCACCGCGGCCGGCGTGGGCGCGATCCTGCTCGCGATCGGCGTGCTCGTGTCGGCGTGGATGCTGTCGCGCCACGTGCCCTCGCCGGCTCCGGTGGTCGCTGCAGCGTGCGTGCTCACGCTCCTCGGCGTCGCGGCGACCGGCATCGTGACGACGGCGGCCGTGTGGCCGACGCTGCCGATCCTCACGGGCATCGGCGGCATGCGGTGGGCGATCGTGCTGGCGTGCGCCCTCGGACTCGACGGCGCGCTCGTCGGCGCCCTCGTGCACGCCTGGGTCGTGCGGCGGATGCGCGCACGGCGACTGCGGGACGACGGCGACGACGGGACTGTGCGGGCCCACGCGCAGACCGCGTCCCGATGATGGTCAGCAGACGCTGCGGTGCATGCCCTAGCGTCCGGCCATGACGATGCCCGCGCCGCCGCTCCCACCGCTGCCGCGCGCCGCGCGGGCCGGCGCCGTCCGGGCCGGCGTGGTCGCGGGTGCCCTGCTGGGCGTCGGGCTGTCGCTCATGAACCTCGCCGTGCTCGTCAGCGCCGTGCTGCTGTCGCTCGGCCTCGGGGTGGGCATCCTCACGATCATGTGGGGTCCGGCCGACGACATCCCCGTCGAGGAGCTGGTGTCGGGCGTCGCGGTGCCGCTCGTCGTCGCAGGCCTCGTCGGGCTCGTGCTCCTCGTGCTCGGGGTCGTGGCATCGGTGCTGCTGCTGCGCCGCCGCGTGCCCCGGGCGGGTGGGGTCGCGGCGGCGGCGTGCGCGCTCACGACGGTCGGCACGGTCGTGGTCGGGCTCGTCACGACGACCGCCGCCTGGCCCGCGCTGCAGGTGCTCGGCGGCGCGTCGAACGTCCCGTGGGCGATCGCGCTCGCCGTGGTGCTGGGCCTCGCAGGCGCGCTCGTCGGCGCCGTCGTGCATCCCTGGGTCGCGCGACGGATGCGCGCGCGATGGCTCGGGGTCGAGGGTGCAGCGCCGCGCTGACGAGAGCGTCCTCGCGCCAGCGAGGAGCATTCGCGACGAATTCCGCGATTCGACTTGCGCGAGGAAGAATTCCATGGATATGCTCGCTCTCGTCCACGGCGCTTGCCGCAATCCCGTCGAGAGAGGAGCTGCCATGTTCATGACCGCATCGTGCATCGGCCCGGCCCTCGTCTCCGGGACGCACTGACACCGCGGACACGTCGGCACCACCGGCAGCGCTCGTCTCGAGTCGCGCCGATCGTGCATCGTCTGCCCACGCAGCGCCCGCCTGCCGCCTCTCGGCCATCGCCGTGAGCCGCGCGTCGCGGAGCACGCGTCGGCGTGACCGCCTCTGACGCCGTCGAGCGCATCCGCTCGACGTCGACGCGCATTCGCGAATGCGATTCCACGCGCAATTTTTTTCCCGTGCATGCGGAATCCAGCGCGCATTCTCGCGCACGATTCCGCGCGCATTCGCGAATGCATCCTCCCCCCATTCCGGCGCGCCCGCGCGCCATCGCAGAAGGACACCACCCATGTCGACCATCTCCCAGCCCCTGCGGCTCGCGGCCCGGCGGCCGGCGTCGCGGGCCAGGCGGGCGCTGCTCGCGCTCGCCGAGGCGCTCGCGCAGCTCGCCCTGCAGCACCCCGAGCCGCGGGACGACGCGTTCCGCGCCGACGCGCAGGATCGTCGCGAGCGCGACGCCCTGCGACTGCAGTCGCTCACCGCACCCCTGCGGTGACCGCCGCACGCGCGGGCCCCGCAGCCCGCATCCCGTCTCGAGGGGCCGCCCATGCCGGGCGGCCCCTCGTTCGCGTGCGGCGCGGAGGCGTACGCTCGCCTCCATGAGCAGCACGAAGACGGGGTTCAGCGACGAGGAGCGGGCCGCGATGCAGCAGCGCGCCGAGGAGCTGCGCTCGACGAAGGGCCTCAAGGGCGCGGCGCGCCTCGCGAAGGAGCTCGAGTCGTGCGTCGAGGCGATCGACGCGCTCGAGGGCACCGACCAGCAGGTGGCGTCCGCGCTGCACCGCATCGTGACCGAGGTCGCGCCGGACCTCGCACCGAAGACCTGGTACGGCTTCCCCTCGTACGCGCGCGGCGGGAACGTCGTGGTGTTCTACCAGCCGGCCTCGAAGTTCGACACGCGCTACGGCACCGTCGGCTTCCAGCAGGACGCCGCGCTCGACGACGGACCCATGTGGGCGACGTCGTTCGCGGTCGTCGACGTCACGGACGACGTCGAGCGACGGCTGCGCGAGCTCGTGGCGAAGGCGGCCGGCACCGCCTGACGGCGGCTGCTGGAGCCCGGCTCAGGCCGGGCCGGCCGTCAGCACGGCCTCGCGCTCGACGGGCGTGCTGCGGTCGACGACGCCTCGCAGCTCCTCGAGGAAGCGGGTCACGACGGCGGCCTCGTCCTCCGTGAGCCGCGCGGCGACCTCGCGGATGTCGTCGGTGAGCGCGTCGTCGCCGGCGAGGTGGTCGTTGCGGCTGCGCGGCAGCACGATCTTGCTGCGCCCGTCGTCGGGATGCGGGCGCAACGACACGAGGCCGCCCTTGTCCATGCGCTTCAGCATCACGGACATCGCCGGCCTCGACAGTCCGACGTGCTCCGCGAGCTCCGAGGGCGTCGGCGGCTCGTCGATGTCGTCGAGCTCGAAGACGCGGCGCAGCACCGAGCGCTCGATCGCGCTCGCCTCCGACAGCGCCTCGCGCCTGCGCTCCAGTCGCGCCTCCGCGAGCCGCAGCTCCTCGAGCGCGGCGGCGACGGTCTCGGCTGTACCCATGGCTTCCGTCCTCCCGTCTCGACAGCATGCACCGATGCGGCCGCATGCGCAGGGGGTTGCGGTTCGCGATGCTTCGGTCGCTGAACCATCCGCCGCGATGGGCGGCCCGCGAATCCTTTGTCGGTGGTGCTCGATAGACTGGCACGCGTCTGGAAAGTAGTTGCCATCCACAACTATCTCGTCGATCCCGGCGCAGAGGAGAGGACATGATGGCGATCGCCCAGGCTCGCGCGCAGGAGGGCTCCGCACGATGGGGCGCCTGACCTACGGCACGTCGACGTACGAGATCGAGGACCGGATGCTGCAGCATCTGCGGGCGGTCGTAACGGCGAAGCTGCGCCGCCACGAGAGCTTCACGATCTCGTGGCACGTCGACCTCGCGCACGGGTCGGGTCGCGTCTCGCTGTGGGTGCATCCCGCGGTGCCGATCGTCTTCACGTTCTCGGGCTCGCGCGTGCCGCCCCTCAACCCGCAGTGGGTCGACGCGATGATGACGCTCGCCGGCACGGCGCAGGGGCTCGTGCTCGTGACGGAGGAGGAGGCCGCCGCGATCGGCAAGGGCGGGCGCGCACCGCGCGTGTGAGCGCGCTGACGCGCACGACGAGGCGATCCCTGCGTCCGCTGGGTCGGACGCAGGGATCGGGTCAGGGCCGGTCGGACGGGCGCGGCGGCTGCCAGCGCTGGAACGACAGCTCGCCGCCCTGCCGGCCGCCGAAGGGCCGGCCGTGGTCGGCGTACTCCTCGCGCACGTACGCGAGGCGCCACGGTCCCATCTCGATGCGGGCGCCCGTGCGCAGCACGCGCGGCTGGGGCTCGCCCTCGTCGCGCGAGGCCGAGCCGCCGCCGACGACGCCGCGCGCGTGCAGCACGTACTCGTCGTCGCCGCGGTGCTCGATCTCGGCGTGGATGGGGTCGAGGCCCTCGAGGCGCAGGTCGGCGTCCTCGCTCGAGCCGATCGTCGTGCGGTCCGGCAGCAGGTCGAACTCGTAGGGCACGGCCGGCGTCCACGCACCGGTGCCGACCGCGAACACGAGCCGCGGTCGTCCCGAGCCGGGGGTCGCGTGCGTCGTCGTCGGGCGGCGACGGATGCGCCTGGCGAGCGTCGGCGCGATCGGCAGCAGCGTCGACGGCGGCAGCGACACGTCCGCGAGCTGCTCGCCGCGGCCGAGGCGCGCGATCGCGGCGGGGCTGCCGACCGCGACGTGATGCGAGCCCGTCACGAGTCGCTGCACCGCGTTCGCCTTCACGTCGCCGAACGAGACGAGCGTCCCCTCCGGGCCGTCGATGCGCACCGAGACCCCGCGCTTCGCGAGGTCCTCGGCGAGCGGCGCGAGCTCGCGCAGCGCGCGCCTGCCCGAGGGTCGCGGCAGCCGGGAGGCGTCGTCGACGGTCACGACGACCTCGCGCCCGGCGGCCGAGACGGTGGCGGCGAAGGCCGTGCCCTCGCCATCCGCCGACAGCTCCGCGACCGAGAGGTCGATGTCGAACCGGATCACGATGCGCTCAGCGCTGCTCGGCGTGGCCCGAGGCGTCGTCGCTCGTCGTGATGCGCAGCGTGCCGTGCACGCGCCACGTCGCCCGCGGCGAGTCGGGGCCGATGTCGCGCGGCACCTCGATGAGCATGTCGTCGAACGTGTAGTTGACGACGGCGTTGCGACCCGTCAGGTACGACCACATCTCGCGGCCCAGGTCGGTCCAGTCGGCGATCGTGGCGCCCTCGGGCCCCTTCGCGTGCGTCTCGTGTGCGTCGGTCATGGGGAGACCTCTCTCGTGGGGTGGATCTGTCCTCGCCTGAGCATCCTCATCCGCATCGCGATGTCGCGCCTAGGGCTGTACAAGGCGTCGAGGATGCGCTGCGATGCACTCCGTGTGACGGCGCGTGACGCCGCCGGCGGGAGCCGTCGCGCCGCGCGCCTAGCCTGGGAGGCATGGCCGATCGCGAGCACGGGTTCCGTACGCGCGCCATCCACGCAGGCAACCTTCCCGACGCCGTGCACGGATCCCGCGCGCTCCCCATCCATCAGTCCACCGCGTTCGTCTTCGACGACACCGCCGATGCCGCGGCACGCTTCGCGCTGCAGAAGTACGGCAACGTCTACTCGCGCCTGTCGAACCCGACGGTCGCGTCGTTCGAGGAGCGGATCGCGAGCCTCGAGGGCGGCCTCGGCGCCGTCGCGACGGCGTCGGGGCTCGGCGCGGAGTTCATCGTCTTCGCCGCGCTCGCGGGCGCAGGCGACCACATCGTCGCCGCGTCGAGCCTGTACGGCGGCACCGTGACGCAGCTCGACGTCACCCTGCGCCGCTTCGGCGTCGAGACAACGTTCGTCGCCTCCGACGACCCCGCGGACTTCGCGGCTGCCATCACCGACCGCACGCGGCTCGTGTTCGTCGAGACCGTCTCGAACCCCTCGGGCGCCGTCGCCGACCTCGAGGGCCTCGCGGACGTCGCGCACGCGGCCGGCGTGCCGCTCGTCGTCGACGCGACGATCGCGACGCCCTACCTCAACCGGCCGATCGAGTGGGGCGCCGACATCGTCGTCCACTCCGCGACGAAGTTCCTCGGCGGGCACGGCACGACCCTCGGCGGCGTCGTCGTCGAGTCGGGCAGGTTCGACTGGGCCAACGGCCGCTTCCCGCTGCTCGACGAGCCCGTGCCGCACTACGGCGGGCTCACGTGGAACGGCAACTTCGGCGAGTACGCCTTCCTCACGCGGCTGCGCGCCGAGCAGCTGCGCGACATCGGCCCCGTGCTGTCCGCGCAGTCGGCGGCGCAGCTCGCGCAGGGCGTCGAGACCCTGCCGCTGCGGATGCAGGCGCACGTCGACAACGCACGGATCGTCGCCGAGTGGCTCGAGCAGGATGCGCGCATCGAGCGCGTGCACTGGGCGGGCCTGCCGTCGCATCCCCACCACGAGCGTGCGGCGAGGTACCTGCCGAAGGGGCCCGGCTCGGTCTTCTCGTTCGACGTCGCCGGCGGCCGCGCCGTGGGCCAGCGGCTCATCGAGTCGGTCGACCTCGCGAGCCACGTCGCGAACATCGGCGACACGAAGACGCTCATCATCCATCCCGCATCCACGACCCACGCGCAGCTCACCGAGCAGCAGCTCGTCGAGGCCGGCGTCGGCCCCGGGCTCGTGCGGCTCTCGGTCGGCCTCGAGGATGCGGACGACATCATCCACGACCTCGACCAGGCGCTGCGCCTCGCGACGGAGGACCGATGACCGACACGACCGCGCAGCCGGACACCGAGCTCGTCACGCTGCAGAACGGCCTCACCTGCCAGATCCCCGCCTCGTCGCCGCTCGCGCGGCTGCTGCGCAGCCAGCGCACCTGGGTGGGGCCGGATGCGAAGGAGCGCCTGGCGATCCTGCGTCGCGCGCGCACGATCGCGATCGTCGGCGCCTCGCCGAACCCCACGCGCTCGTCGTACTTCGTCGGCACGTACCTGCAGCAGTCGAGCGACTACGAGCTCTGGTTCGTGAATCCCAACGCATCCGAGATCCTCGGGCAGCCGGTCTACCCCGACCTGCGGTCGCTGCCCGGCGTACCGGACGTCGTGGTCGTCTTCCGGAAGGCGTCCGACATCCCGTCGGTCGTCGACGAGGTCGTGGCGATCGGCGCCTCCACCATCTGGGTGCAGCTGGGCATCTGGAACGAGGAGGCCGCGTACGACGCGGAGGCGAAGGGGCTCACGGTCGTCATGGACCGCTGCATCAAGGTCGAGCACGCTCGCTTCCACGGCGGCCTGCACCTCATGGGCTTCGACACGGGCCAGATCAGCTCGCGCCGCACGCTGCGCTGACGCGTCGGCGGCGGATCGACCGCCGACGCCGACGCGCCGTCAGCGCGCGTGGTGCCGACCGCGCGGCACGACGAGCGGACCGCCGCTCACCGGATCCTCGACGACGAGGGCGTCGAGCCCCAGGACCTCGTGCACGAGCTCGCTCGTGAGCACGTCGCCCGGCGCCCCTGCCGCGACGAGCCGCCCCTCCTTGACCGCGAGCAGATGGTCGGCGTAGCGCGCGGCGAGGTTGACGTCGTGCAGCACCATCGCGATCGTCGTGCCGCGCGCGCGGTTGAGGTCGGTGAGCAGGTCGAGCACCTCGATCTGGTGCGCGAGGTCGAGGAACGTCGTCGGCTCGTCGAGCAGCAGCACGTCGGTCTCCTGCGCGAGCGCCATCGCGATCCACACGCGCTGGCGCTGCCCGCCCGAGAGCTCGTCGACGGGACGGTCGGCGAGCTCGACCGTGTGCGTGAGCTCGAGGGCGCGGGCGACGGCGGCGTCGTCGCCGGGGGCCCAGCTCTGCAGCAGCCTGCGGTGCGGATGCCGGCCGCGGGCGACGAGGTCGGCCACGACGATGCCCTCGGGCACGATCGGCGTCTGAGGCAGGAGGCCGAGCCTGCGCGCGAGCGCCCGCGAGGGCATGCCGTGGATGTCGGCGCCGTCGAGCACGACGGTGCCCGTCGAGGGGCGCAGCAGCCGGGCGAGCACGCCGAGCAGCGTCGACTTGCCGGATGCGTTCGCGCCGACGATGACGCTGATGCGACCGGCCGGCACCTCGATGCCGAGATGGTCGAGCACCGTGCGGTCGCCGTACCCGGCGACGACGTCGTGCGCGGCGAGCGAGGTCGCGGCCGTGGCGATCGGTGCAGCGGTCACAGGGAACCTCCGGAGCGGCTCTGGCGAGCGAGGAGCAGGAGCAGGTACGGGGCGCCGACGATGCCCGTGATGATGCCGACGGGGAAGCGCAGGTCGAAGGCGTGCTGGCCGAGCAGGTCGCACAGCAGCACGAGCGTCGCGCCCGTGAGGCCGGCGGGCAGGACGGCCGGGGCGCCCGGTCCGACGAGCCGCGAGGCGATGGGGCCGGCGAGGAAGGCGACGAAGGCGATGGGGCCGGTCGCGCTCGTCGCGACGGCCGAGAGGGCGACGGCGCCGAGCAGGAGCAGCAGCCGCACGCGGCTCGCGCGCACGCCGAGCCCGATCGCGGCCGCGTCGCCGAGCTCGAGCTGCGGCAGCCGCGTCGAGAGCACGAGCAGCAGCGGCGCGAAGAGCGCGAGCGCGACCGCGAGCCACACGACGTCCTCCCACCGCATCCCGTTCAGCGAGCCGGAGAGCCAGCGCATCGCGGTCGCGACGTCGAAGGAGGAGGCGCGCAGCAGCAGCCAGCCGACGACGGCGTCGAGCATGGCGCCGATGCCGATGCCGACGAGGATGATGCGCGCGCTCGCAGCCGAGCCGACCGAGACGGCGAGGATGAGGGCGGCCGTGAGCAGGCCGACGACGAGCGCGAGGATCGCGACGGACGCGCCCGACCAGCGCAGCACGAGGATGCCGAACACGGCGGCCGCCGAGGCGCCGGCGGTGATGCCGATGATGTCGGGGCTCGCGAGCGGGTTCCGCAGCAGGCGCTGCACGGTCGAGCCTGCGAGGCCGAAGGCGAAGCCGGCCAGCAGCGCCATGACGGCGCGCGGCATCCGCAGCGTCCCGATCGTGAAGGCGCCGTCGGCGTCGGTGCCGAGCACGGCGCCGCCGACGACGCCGAGGATCTGCGCCGGCGAGTAGACGGTGTCGCCGAGCATCACGGATAGCAGCAGGAGCGTGAGCGCGGCGCCCGCGAGGATCCCCGTGACGATGCGCGCCCGACGGCCGCGTCGGCGGCGGGCGGCGACGAGCGCGGCGACGTCGATCGTGGCGGGCGGTGCGGCGGTCATGGTCATCTACAGCCCCTGCATGCGGGTTCGTCGGGCGATGAGGACGAGCACGGGCGCGCCGACGAACGCGGCGACGATGCCGGCCTCGACCTCGGCGGTGTCCTGGATGAGGCGGCCGACGACGTCGGCGAGCAGCAGCAGGCCGGCGCCGCCCAGCAGCGACGCGGGCAGCAGTGCGCGGTGGTTCGCGCCGACGAGGAGGCGCAGCACGTGCGGCACGACGAGGCCGATGAAGCCGATGGGGCCGGCGAGCGCCGTCGCCGCCCCGCAGAGCACGACGCCGGCCACGGCTGCGACGAGGCGCGCTGCGCCCGTGCGCACGCCGAGTCCCGTCGCCGCCTGCTCGCCGAGCGCCATGGCGTCGAGCGCGGGTGCGCACAGGAGGCCGACGACGGCGGCGACGCCGATGACGGGGGCGACGACGGCCATCCGATCCCACTCGGCACCGCCGATGCCGCCGATCTGCCACTGGCGGAAGATCGTCATGACGTCGGTGCGGGGCAGCAGGATCGCGCCGACGAGCGACGACAGCGCCGCGCTCGTCGCTGCGCCCGCGAGTGCGAGCTTGATGGGCGTGGGGCCGCCGCGGCCGAGCGAGCCGACCACGTACACGAAGGTCGCGGCGAGCGCGGCGCCGACGAGCGCGAGCGCGAGGTACTGCCACGGCGAGACGATGCCGAGGAACGCGATCCCGACGACGACGGCGAGCGCGGCGCCGCCGTTGACGCCGAGGATGCCGGGGTCGGCGAGGGGATTGCGCGTGACGCCCTGCATGAGCGCCCCGGCGAGGCCGAGCGCGGCGCCCGCGACGAGCCCGAGCACCGTGCGCGGGATGCGCTCGCGCACCGCGATCGCGTCGAGCCCGCCCGTCGTCGAGTCGAGGACCGCACGGAGCGCGGTGGCGGGGTCGACGTCGCGCACGCCCAGCGCGAGGGAGGCGACGATCGCCAGGACCACGATGCCCGCGCTCGTGACGAGGGCGATCGTGGTCCTGGGCGCGCGCGACGCGGTGCGTCGCGCGGCGATCGTCGTCGTGGTCACGGCACCTGCTGCGCGGCGGCGTCGAAGGTCGTGACGTAGTCGTCGAGCGCCCACGGGATCGACAGCGGCGTCGGCGTGAGCGCCGCGGCGACCGGAGTGCCATCGGTGAGCAGCGCGACTGCGCCGGAGCGGATGGCGGGGATGGTGCCGAGCAGCGGGTCGGCCTGCATCGCCTCGAGCAGCGACTGGTCGCCGTAGGCGACGAACAGGTCGACGTCGTCGAACGTGTCGGCCCGCTCGGCGCTCACCGCGCCGAAGAACTGCCCCTCGTTCGCCTCGCCGAGGCTCGTGACCGAGCCGGCGGTCGTGAGACCGAGGTCCTCGAGGTACTGCACGCGGGTGTCGAGCGGCGTGTAGGCGCTGATCGTCGACAGGTCGGTGGGGTCGACGAACACCATGGCCGTCGAGAGGCCCGCGAACGCCGACCCCTCGGTCGCCGCCGCGATCTGCGCCTCGATGTCGGCCTGCACGGCTGCGGCCTCGTCCTCGAGCCCGAGCGCCTGGCCCGTGATGGCGAGCGACTCGCGCCACGGCGTGCCCCACGCGTACTCGGGGAAGGCGACGGTCGGCGCGATCTCGCTGAGCGTCGCGTAGTCCTCCTCGGTGAGGCCCGAGTAGGAGGCGAGGATGACGTCGGGGTCGGACTCGGCGACGGCCTCGAAGTCGATGCCGTCCGTCTCGTCGAAGAGCGCGGGCGTCTCGGCGCCGAGCTCGTCGAGGGCCTCCGCCGTCCACGGCAGCACGCCGTCGCCGTCGTCGTCGCCGTAGGTCTGCGCCGCCATGCCGACCGGCACGACGCCCAGCGCGAGGGCGATGTCCTGGTTCGCCCAGTTGACCGTCGCGACGCGCTCGGGGGTGCCGACGATCTCGGTGGTGCCGAACGCGTGCTCGATCGTGATCGTGTCGCCGGACGCGGCGCCGTCGCCGGGGGCGGCGGTCGACGAGCAGGCGGCCAGCGCGGCCACGATGGGGAGGGCGAGGGAGAGCCGGAGGGCTCGCTGCATGGGACTGCCTTCGATCTGCATGGGGAGGGGAGGCGGCGCGACGTCGCGCTCGTTGGTGAGGGTAGCCTAACCAAAGTCCCCAGCGCGATCCGGGCGTCACCCGATCCGATGCACGCCGGCGTTCCCGTCTCGCTCCCACCTGCGGCACAGGCGCATCCAGCACGATGGAGCGGTGACGACCGACGAACGCCAGGATTTGGGCACGCCCGCATCCTCGGTCGGTCACAGCCCCGAGGCCGAGCGTGCCTATCGGGCGTCGATCGCGCCGCCGCCGCGGCCCCCGCTGCCGCCCGAGCAGCTCGAGCGTGCGCGCTTCGCGGGTGGCGTGGGCGGCGCGATGCTGCTGCTCGGCGCCGATCTCGTCGGCCTCGGCGTGCTGCTGCTCCTGCTGCCGCTCGTGCTCGACTCCGTCGTGCGCCGGCTCGCCGACGTGCTGCCCGAGGTGGAGCCGGGCGTCGTCGCAGACGGCGTCGCCCAGCTCTACGCGGGCCCGTGGCCGTGGGTGGCCGCGCTGCTCGTCGTCGCGGGGATCGCGCTCGCCGCGGGTGGCGGGCTCGTGAGCGTCCGCGTGCTGCGCGCCGCGGGCCTCGCGCATCCCGTGCGCCTCACGCTCGCCGCGTTCGCGCTCGCGCTGGCCGGGCGCATCGTGCTCAACATCTTCACCGCGCCCTTCTCGAGCCTGCTCTCGCCGCTGCTCGAGCGCGGCATCGCAGGGCTCGCCGAGGGTGGGCTCGTCGCGGTCGGCACGGTCGTCGGGCTGCTGATCGCGTGCGCGATGAACGTCGCGATCGCCTCGGCGACCGCCATGCTCGCGTGGTGGTTCGTCGCCCACCGCATGCGCCCGCCGGCGCCGGAGGTCGAGCCGGAGGAGCCCTCCTGGTCGTCGCTCCTGCGGCACCACCACCAGCCGCACTGACGCGCGGCGAGCGTCTCGCCTGACGGCTCGCTCCTCGGCGGGAGCCCCCGTCGGCGAGGCAGACGCGTCGTGCGTTCGGGGGCGCCGCGATCGGCGACCCGAGCAGCCGCGATGCGATCGCGCGACCGTTCGCGGTCGCCACGCTTGACCCAGCGCGCCGCTCGTGTTCTACTGTCAACAGTCGAACACGAAGGGCGGTTCGACGGCCCTCCTCAAGGGCTCGCGCCGTACCAGGCCGCATCGCAAAGGAGCGATACGCATGAAGAGAGCGCTGCACCGGCTGCTCGATCGGCTGGATCTCGCCGTGCAGATGCTGTGCATCCTGCTGCTCGGGCTCGTCATCGTCGGCGTCATGTGGCAGGTGCTCGCGCGCTACGTCACGAGGGGTTCCACGGCATGGACGGCCGAGCTCGCGTCCTACGCGTTCGTGTGGCTCGCGATGCTGGCCATCGCGCTCGGCGTGCGGCGCGGACGGCACATGGTGCTCGACATCTGGGAGTACGTGCCCTACCGACGCTGGCTCGCTCGCCTCATCGACTCCGTCGCCTTCCTCATCGTCGCGGGCACGCTCCTGCTGCTGCTCGCCTTCGGCATCGAGGGCCTCGGCGCCGCCTGGAGCCGCACGGCGCCCGGCCTCGGCATCTCGACCGGCTGGGTCGCGCTCGCCGTACCCGTCGGCTCGGCCCTCGCGCTCGTGTTCGCCGTCGAGGCCTGGTGGCTCAGCGTCAACGCCGACGAGGGCGAGGATCCGCTCGACGCCCCGCTCATCCATCAGCCCGCCGACCTCATCGTGATCAAGGGAGAGGTGTGATGGGACCGACGATCCTCTCGAGCTTCGGCGCAGCGATGCTGCTGCGCGTGCCGGTCGGCTTCGCGCTCGCAGCCGCGTCCTTCGTGGCGATCTGGCTCACGACCGACGCCCCGCTGTCCGTCGGAGCCCAGCGCCTCGTCGCAGGCATGACCCCGTTCCCGCTGCTCGCGATCCCGCTGTTCGTGCTCGCGGGCGCGGTCATGAACGAGGGCGGGATGACGAAGCGCATGCTCGACCTGGCCGACTCGATCGTCGGCGGCATGCGCGCAGGCATCGCACAGACCACGGTGCTCTCGTCGCTGTTCTTCGGCGGCATCTCCGGCTCCGCCGTCGCATCGATCTCGAGCCTCGGCCGCATCCTCATCCCCGCGATGAAGGAGCGTCGGTACAAGCCCGCGTACGCCTCGGCCGTCATGGCTGCGGCGCCCGTCGTCGATCCGATCATGCCGCCGTCGATCACGATGATCGTCTACGGCGTCGTGAGCGGCACGTCGATCGGCGCGCTCTTCTTCGCCGGCATCGTGCCCGCGCTGCTCTACGTCGTGATCCTCATGGTCGTCGTGCACGTGACCTCGCGCTGGCTCGGCTTCACCGACGAGGCGATCGCCGAGGCGAAGATGCTGCATCGCCCGATCGGCACGATCGCGAAGGAGGACCGGCCCAGGTTCTGGCCGTCGCTGTGGAAGGCCACGCCGGCCCTGCTGCTGCCGATCGTGATCCTCGGCGGCATCCGCTTCGGCTGGTTCACCCCCACCGAGGCCGCGGCCGTGGCCGTCGTCTACGCCCTCGTCGTCGGCATCTTCGTGTACCGCGAGCTGACGTGGAAGCGCTTCGTGTTCGGCATGGCCGACTCGGCGCTCGTGGTCGGGCTCATCATGCTCGTGCTCGCAGCTGCGCAGATCTACTCGTGGGCGCTCACGCTCGGCTTCGTGCCGCAGACGGCCGCCGAGGCGATCTTCGCCGTCACGGAGAACCCGATCATCCTGCTGCTGCTCATCAACGCGGTGCTGCTCGTCGTCGGGATGTTCATCGAGGCGAACGCCGCCCTCATCATCCTCACGCCGATCCTGTACCCGGTCGCGGTGGAGGCGGGGATCGACCCCGTGCACCTCGGCATCATCATCGTCGTCAACCTGAGCGTCGGCCTCCTGACCCCGCCTGTCGGCATCGGGCTCATGCTCGCGGCCGAGATCGGCAAGGTCTCGATGCTGCGCGCCGTCAAGGCCGTGCTGCCCTTCCTCCTCGCCGGCCTGCTCTTCCTGCTGCTCATCACGTTCGTGCCGGAGATCTCGCTCTGGCTGCCGAACCTGATGATGCCGTGACCTCGTCCCGCCCCACCCATCCACCAAGGAGCACCATGCATCAGCGCACCATCGTCCGCAGCGTCGCGGTCGGCGCCATCGCCCTCGTCGCCCTCACGGGCTGCCGTCCGAGCGACTCGGCCCCCTCGGGGTCGGGCGAGAGCGAGCCGCTCACCCTCGTCCTCGGCCACGCCGGCAGCGACACCGACGCGCGGCAGGACGCCTCGATCCGCTTCGCCGAGCTCGTGAGCGAGGCCTCCGACGGTCAGATCACGGTCGAGATCCACCCCGCGTCCACCCTGGGCACGTGGGAGGAGATGATCGAGGGCCTGCAGCTGGGCTCGACCGACATCGTGATCGAGAGCCTCCTCTCGCTCGAGTCGTACACCGAGCTCGCGAGCGTCGAGACCGCGCCGTTCCTCTACGAGGACTACGACCAGTTCGAGGCGGTCTGGAGCGGCGACCTCGGCACCGAGATCGTCGACGCCGTGAGCGAGGCGTCGGGCTACGAGCCGATCGGCAACCTCTACCGCGGCCCGCGCGTGCTGACGACGAGCGACCCCGTCGCATCCATCGCCGACGTGCAGGGCATGACGATCCGCACGCCGAGCGCACCCACCATGCTGCAGACGTGGGAGTCGATCGGCGCGCGCGCCGAGGCGCTGCCCTTCAACGAGGTCTACTCCGCGCTCGAGTCCGGCGTCATCGACGGCCAGGAGAACCCGGTCGACGCCATCCTCTTCAACTCGATCTACGAGGTGAACCCGTACATCGCCGAGACGAACCACGTCTACGCGAACTACCACTTCATCCTGTGGGAGGAGGCCCTCGAGGGCCTCACGGACGAGCAGCAGACGATCATCCGCGACGCGGCCGAGCAGGTCGGCGTCGAGTACACCGAGAACACGATCGCGCAGAACGAGGAGTACCGCGCCGAGCTCGAGGCCGGCGGCGCAGTGTTCGCCGAGATCACCGACCGCGACGCATGGGTCGAGGCGACCCAGCCCGTCGTCGACGGCCTGCCCGACCAGGTGCAGACGTGGGTCGAGGAGATCCGCGCCATGTGATCGGCACCCCCGAACACGCGGGGCTCTCGGACCTGGACATCCGAGGGCCCCGCGCCCCCACCCGCCGCCCGTGCGCTCGGACACGGTCGGCGCCACCTCGCCATGCCCGCGTGCTCGACGCGTCGGCATCCCACCGAGCAGGAAGGCATCACCATGAACCTCCACGAGCTGCTGCAGGAGCGCGAGGCCGCGGGCGACCCCATCCGGGTCGGCCTCATCGGCTCCGGCCGCTTCGGCACCATGTACCTGTCGCAGGCCAGGAACATCCCCGGCATCCGCGTCGCCGCGATCGCCGACATCGACACGGCCAGGGCGCGCGAGTCCCTCGCTCGCGTCGGATGGCCGGAGGATGCGATCGTCGACTCGGTCGACGACCTCGCCGAGGGCCGCACCGCCGTGATCGCGAACGCGATGGACCTCTTCCGCACCGACATCGACGTGGTGGTGGAGGCGACGGGCAACCCCATCGTCGGCATCGCGCACGCGCTCGCCGCGATCGACTCGGGCAAGCACGTCATGATGGTCACGGTCGAGGCGGATGCGCTCGCGGGCCCCGCGCTCGCGAAGCGCGCGAAGGAGGCCGGCGTCGTCTACTCGATGGCGTTCGGCGACCAGCCCGCGCTGATCTGGGAGCTCATCGACTGGGCGCGCACGTCGGGCTTCGACGTCGTCTGCGCCGGCAAGGGCGCCAAGTACCTGCCGGGCTACCACCAGATGAACCCCGCGAACGTCTGGGACCACTGGGAGTTCTCGGACGAGCTCAAGCAGTCGGGCCAGCTGAACCCCAACATGCACACCTCGTTCCGAGACGGCACGAAGGCGGCCATCGAGATGGCGGCCGTCGCGAACGCGGCCGGGCTCGTGCCCGGCGACGCGGGCCTCACGTTCACGCCCGGGAACCTCGAGGAGATCGCGACCGTCTGCCGTCCGAAGGAGGTCGGCGGCGTGCTCGAGCACGAGGGCACCGTCGACGTCATGTCGTCGTACACGCGCGAGGGCGACTGGATCCCCCACAACACCCAGGAGGGCGTCTTCGTCGTCGTGAAGGCGACGAACGACTACGTCGCGAGCTGCTTCCAGGAGTACCCGTGGCACCCGGACCCGACGGGGCAGTACGCGGCGCTCTACCGCCCGTACCACTACGTGGGCCTCGAGCTGAACGTGTCGATCGCGAACGCCGTCCTGCGCGGCGTCGCGACCGGCACCGCCGTCGGCTTCACGGCCGACGTCGTCGCGACGGCGAAGACGGATCTCGCGGCCGGTGCGACGCTCGACGGCGAGGGCGGGTTCGCGGTCTACGGCAAGCTCGTCTCCGCGCGGACGTCCGTGCGCGAGGGCTACCTGCCGGTCGCGCTCGCGCATCACGTGCCGCTGCGCCGCGACGTCCGGCAGGGCGAGTCCGTGCGCTGGGACGACGTCGAGATCGACGACTCGCTCGCACAGGCGATCGAGCTGCGACGCGAGACCGAGGCGCTCGCGGCATCCGCCGTCCGATGACGGCGTCGAGCCGAGGGCTCGCGCTCGTGGGCCTCGGCGCCATGGGACGGCCCATGGCTCGACGGCTCGCCTCGGCAGGGGCGCTGACCGTCTGGAACCGCTCGGCGGCGCGCGCGCAGGCGCTCGCCGCCGAGCATCCGACCGTGCGCGTCGCGGCGTCCCCGGCGCTCGCCGCCAGCGACGTCACGATCACGGTGCTGCCGGATCTCGACGAGGTGCGTGCGGTGCTCGAGGGGCCTGACGGCCTCCTCGCCGGCTGGCGCGACGCGCGTCGCACGCCGATGCTCGTCGTCTGCGGCACGGTCTCGCCCGTGGCGCTGCGGCGCCTCGCCGCCGAGCTCGAGGGGCGCGTCGAGGTCGTCGACGCGCCCCTGTCCGGTGGCGTGGTGGGCGCCGCGGAGGGCCGGCTGTCGATCATGGTCGGCGGCACGGCCGCGCAGGCGGCGACGCTCGCCGAGGTGCTCGCGCCGTGCGCGAGCCGCGTGACCCGGATGGGGCCCACGGGCGCGGGCGCCACCGCGAAGCTCTGCAACCAGCTCGTCGTCGCCGAGACGGTCGCGGCCCTGTCGGAGGCGTTCGCGCTCGCGCGCGCCGCCGGGCTCGACGCCGACGCGCTCGCCGACGCGCTCGGCGCAGGCCTCGCGTCGAGCGAGGTGCTGCGGCAGAAGCGCCACCACTGGGTCGACGAGACGTTCGAACCGGGCGGCACGATCGACTACCAGGTGAAGGATCTGCGCTACGCGCGCGACGCCGCGGCGGACGCGGGGCTGCGGCTGCCGCTGGGCGAGCGCGCGCTCGCGCTGTTCGAGGAGGCGGTCGACGCCGGCGACGGCGCGCTCGACCACACGGGCGTGTACCGCACGATCGCGGGCTGAGCCGCGTCGCCGCTCGCCGCTCGCGAGTCGTCAGCGAGCCTCGCTCGCGTCCTCCTCGGCCATGCGCTGCGCGACGAGGTCCCTGGCGGCGGCGGAGTGCTCGCGCAGCACCGCGCGGGCGAGGGATGCGTCGCCGGACGCGATCGCGTCGACGATGGGCTCGTGCCGCGCCGCGGACATGTTGGCGACCGCGGTCTCGCGTCCGGCGGCGAGGATCGCGACGCGGGCGAGGCCGGAGACGCGACGCCACGACTCCACGAGCGTCGCGTTGCCGCTCGCGGCGCAGATCTCTTCGTGGAAGGCGAGGTCGGCGTCGATGCGCGCAGGCACGTCCTCGCGCTCTGCCGCCTCGAGCCGCGCGAGCGCGGCCCGGAGCCGCTCGACGATGGCGGGCAGCGCCGGGCTGCTGCACGCGACCTCCGCCGCGAACGACTCCAGCGCGAAGCGCACGTCGAAGATGTCCCGCACCTCCGCGAGGCTCACGACGCGCACCGAGAGCCTGCCGCGCGCGTCCCGCGACAGCAGCCCCTCCTCCTCGAGGTGCCGCAGCGCCTCGCGCAGCGTGCCGCGCGAGACGCCGAGGGAGGAGCTGAGCTCCGTCTCGCCCAGGTGGGTGCCCGGGGGCAGCTCGCCGGACGCGACGGAGGATCGCAGCCGGTCGAGGATGAGCTCGCGTCTCGTGAGTCGCTCGATCGACGACAGCGTCGGGAAGCCGGTCTCGCTCATTGCCTGGTGCCCAGCGCTGTGCGCCGCTGCTCGAGGCGAGGATGACGCACGCGGGCTCCTGGGTCGACGCGGGACGTGCGCCGTGGCGGCGACGTGTCGCGAGCCTACCGTGTCGAACTGTCGACAGCCCGGGCGCTCAGGCGCGGACGAGCCCCTTCGCCGGATCCCCGAACGGGATCGGCGCCGCCGTGATGACCTCGACGGGCTCGGTCAGCAGCCCCTCGAGGTCGGCGTTCAGGTCGGCGACCGGCTGCCCGGCGCCGTGCGCGTCGAGCAGTGCCTGCGACGTCCAGTGCTCGACCATCCAGATGACGCCGTCGGCGGCCTCCTGGATGGCGTAGAGCGTGCAGCCCTCCTCCTCGTGCACGCGCGGGATCGCGCGGCCGAGCGCTGCGAGCACGTCGTCGCGGGCGCCGGCGGCGGGTCGGAAGATGGCGATGACGACCACGGGGGCGTCGCTCATGGGGTGTCCTCTCGATGGGTCGGGCCTTGGCGGGCGCTGCGCGTCGGGCGACGCGCAGCGTCGCGTCCGGCGTCAGTGCATGTGGCTGCCGCCGTTGACGTCGATGTTCGTGCCCTGCAGGTACGACGCGCCATCGCTCGACAGGAACGCGAACACCGCGGCGATCTCGTCGGTGGTCGCGACGCGGCCGACGGGGATGTCGGCGGCGATGCGCGCCTCGAGCTCGGGCGTCGTGCCGACGCGGATGTTCGTGTCGACGGCGCCGGGCGTCACAGAGTTCACCGTCACGCCCGAGTCGGCGATCTCGCGCGCGAGCGCCTTCGTGAAGCCGAGGATCGCGGCCTTCGCCGCCGAGTAGGGCACCTTGCCGAAGACGCCGCCGCCGCGCTGCGCCGACACCGACGACATGTTGACGATGCGGCCGAAGCCCGCCTCGAGCATCGGCGGCAGGAACGCCTTCGTCACGAGGTAGGTGCCGGTCGCGTTCACGGCCATGACGGTGTTCCACAGCGCGAGGTCGGTCTCGAGGAACGGCACGGGCGAGGTGATGCCGGCGATGTTGGCGAGCGCGCCGACGACGGGCAGGCGACCCGCCTCGACCTCGGCGGCGACGGCGGCGCGCGCGGCCTCGACGGCGGCCTCCTCGGCGACGTTCACCGCGGATCCGAAGTGCGCCACGCCGTGCCGCTCGCCGATCTCGGCGGCGACCTGCGCGGCGCGCTCGCCGTCGAGGTCGAGGATCACGATGGCCCAGCCGTCGGCCGCATAGCGATCGGCGACGGCCATGCCGATGCCGCGCTCGCTCGTGGCGCCCGTGACGATGGCGGTCCTGGTGGTGGTCATGCTGCTCCCTCTTCGGATGCGGTGCGGGACTTCGGGCGGCGTCAGCGGATCTGCACGCCGCGGTGGGCGAGGCCGGCGGCCTCGAGCTTGGGGACGACGTGGCGAGCCGCCGCGTCGATCGCGGCGAGCCGCTCGGCGCGGAACGCGGGGCTCGACGTCGCCGTCGCGTCGTCGGTGTAGGCCCGCGCCGGCAGCTCGAGCGTGAAGCCGCCCTCGTAGCCGACCGACGCGAGCGCGGCGAAGGCCGCGTCGAGGTCGACGTCGCCGCCGCCGATCGGGCGGGCGAAGTCGCCGCGCACCGCGTCGCGGAGGTGCACGTGCGCGGTGCGGTCGCCCCACGCATCCACGACCGCAGCCACGTCGTCGCCCGCGGCGACGACGTGGGCGAGGTCGAGCACCGCGCGCACCGACGCCGGCGTGCGCTCGTGCAGCATCGCGGCGCGCTCGGCGTTCCAGCACAGGCGCAGGAAGTGGATGGACTCGACCCACACCCGGGTGCCGTGCTCCTCCGCGAGCGTGCCGGCGACGGCGAGCTCGTGCGCGACGCGCGCGACGTCCACCTCGAGCGTCGCCGCGGGCTCGTGGTCGAGCGCACCGCACGGCAGCACGAGCGCCTCGGCACCGATCGCGGCGGTGAGGCGCAGGAGCCGCTCGAGGTGCTCGCGACGGGCCGCGGGGTCGGCGGCGGGCACGTTGAGGTCGCCCACGTCGCCGTTCACCGACCGCACGCGGATGCCGGCGTCGGCGATCGTCGCGGCGACGGCGTCGATGGCGCGGTCGTCGAGCTCGAAGGGCACGTGGTCGCAGACGCCGGGGAGGGCGCCGAGGTCGATCTCCTGGAAGCCGAGGGCGCGCACGTCGCGCAGGGCGTCGGGCAGGGCGAGGTGCTGGAACGAGATCGTCGAGCAGCCGAGCCGATCGGGGAACGTCATCGTCGCCATCCTCACCGTGGCGCGAGGTCCGCTCCGCGCCGAGCCGCGCGGAGGATCCGCGCCGATTGCGAGGGTAGCGAGTCGACTGTTGACAGTCAACACAATTCCGTGCATGCTGGCGTCTGCCGGCAGCGTCGTGTGGCTCGTGAGCCCCTCCCGCCGAGGCATCCTTGACCAGGAGAGGAACCCATGAGCACCGAGGCTCTTGCGATGCGCGGACCCGTCCGCGGCACTCCCGATGCGAAGAAGGTCGCCGTCGGCTCCGGCGTCGGCGCCGTGATCGAGACCTACGACTTCATCGGCTACGGCACCGCCGCAGCCCTCTACTTCGGCACCGTCTTCTACCCCTCCGAGGATCCGCTCGTCGGCACGCTGCTGTCGTTCGCGACCCTCGGCGTGGGCTTCCTCGCCCGCCCCCTCGGCGGCGTCATCGGCGGCCACCTCGGCGACAGGATCGGTCGCAAGCCCGTGCTCGTCGCCTCGCTCATCGCGATGGGGCTGGCGACCTTCGTCATCGGCCTGCTGCCGACGTACGCGCAGGTGGGCATCCTCGCCCCGATCCTGCTCGTCACCGTGCGCATCGTCCAGGGCGTCGCGTTCGGCGCCGAGTGGGGCGGCGCGATCCTCATGAGCTACGAGCACGCGCCATGGAGGCGCAAGGGCGCCTTCACGGGCATCGTGCAGGCGGGCTTCCCCGTCGGACTCCTGCTCGCGAACCTCACCTTCCTCGTCTCGGTGCACCTGCCGGGCGACTGGGCGTGGCGCGTGCCGTTCCTCGCATCCATCGTCCTCGTCGTCGTCGGCCTGCTGATCCGCGCGAAGGTGCCCGAGTCGCCCGTGTTCGAGGACGTGAAGACCCAGGGCATCGTCGCGAAGGCGCCCGTCGTCGAGGTCATCAGGACGGACTGGCGCAACATCCTGCGCGGCATCGGTCTGCGCGTCGCCGAGACCGCCGGCTACGCCGTGTCGGTGACCTACATGATCAGCTACATCAACGACGAGGGCCTCGCCGAGCCCTCGCAGACGCTCACCGCGCTCTGCATCGGCGCCGGCATCGGCGTCTTCGCGACCTGGGGATGGGCGGCGCTCACCGACCGCGTCGGCCGACGCCCGCTCTACATCGCCGTGACGCTCTTCGCCGCGATCTTCGCGATCCCGATGTTCCTGCTCGTCAACACGGGCCTGTTCATCCTCATCGTGCTCACGATGATCCTCGCCTACTCGGTGTGCCAGAACGCCCTCGCCGGCGCGCAGGGCGCGTGGTTCCCCGAGCTCTTCCAGGCGAAGACCCGCTCGTCGGGCGCCTCGCTCGCGTACCAGTTCTCGGCGATGGTCTCGGGATTCACGCCCTTCATCACGACGCTGCTGTTCGTGTGGCTCGGTTGGCTCGGCCCGGCGCTGCTGTTCGGCACCTACGCCCTCATCGGCCTCGTCGCCGCGCTCCTGACGCGCGAGACGTGGGGCCCGCGCGAGCGACGCCTCGCGGACGAGGCCGAGGCCGCCGCCGACGCGGAGGGGCTCGCCCGCGTCGGCTGACGCGGGCCGTCGACCCGGTGCCCGGCCGCCGCCCAGCACAGCGGGCGGGCACCGTGCGGACAGGCGTCCGGTCGCTGCCAGCGACACTGCGGCCGGGCGCCCACCACGACGGGGCGGATGCACGCAGCATCCGCCCCGTATCCTCGTCGGAAGGACCAGGGGGACGGCATGAGCGCACTCGTCGGGCTCGATCGCACGAATCTCCGCGAGCTCGCGGTGGACTCGTTGCGACGCGCCATCACGAGCGGCGAGATCGCGCCGGGCACCCACATGGTCGAGACCGACCTCTCCGACCGGCTCGGCATCTCCCGCGGCACGCTGCGCGAGGCCATGCGGCAGCTGCAGCAGGAGGGGCTGCTCGAGTCGGGGGCGCGCGGCCGGCTCAGCGTGCGCAACCTCGACGCTCGCGAGATCGAGGACATCTTCCTCGTGCGCGGCGCGCTCGAGGCGCTCGCGGCCCGCATCATCATCGCCACGGACCGGATCGCCGAGGCGCGCCCCGTGCTGCACGCGGCGATCGAGCGGATGCGTGCGGCCGAGGATGGCTCGGTCACGGCGTTGATCGAGGCCGACCTCGAGTTCCATCGCGCGCTCGTGTCCTTCCCCGGCAACGCGACGCTCGTGCACCAGTGGCAGCAGCTCGAGGGCTCGATCCGCATGTCGATCATGTACGCGGGTCTCGATCGCGCCACGTCGAACATGGACACCGATCGGCATGTCGAGATGGTCGAGGCGATCGAGACGGGCGACGAGGAGCACGCCGTCACGGTCATCCGCGCGCATCACATGGACGCGGCGGCGACGCTCACGTCGTAGCCTGGCCGCGGGTCGAGGCCGTTCCTCCGCCTCGCGATGCGTGACGAATCCTCCGTACCACGCTAGCCTCGGCATGAGCCATCCTCATCACGGGCGAGAGCGCCCGGCGGAGCGGCCGAGAAGGGACACGTCGTGTCTGCACCCCGCCCCTCCCTCCGCGTCCGCCTGACGTCCGCGCTCGTCGCCGTCGTCGCAGCGCTCGGCCTCACGATGACGCCCGCGGTCGCCACGGCCGCCGTCGAGTTCACCGGCGTCGGCGCACCGTCGATCTCGGGTACCGGCATCGTCGGCTCGACCTTCACCGCGTCGTACGACGCGTCGACGACGTCGCCGACGCCGACGAGCGTCGACTACGACTGGTATCGCGTCGACACCGGTGCCCTCGTGCAGGAGGGCGGATCGACCCTGGTCGCGTCCCAGGCCCTGCTCGGCACCGGCGTCTACGTGCTCGCGACGCTGCGCGAGCCCAGCACGCCGTCGTACCGCACGACCAACTCCCCGTTCTCGGCGACCGTCCGGCTGGGCGAGTTCGCGGGCGTCCGTGCGCCGTCGATCTCGGGCTCCGGCATCGTCGGCTCCAGCTTCACGGCGTCCTACGACGCCTCCGGCACGACGCCGGCGCCCACGACCGTCGCCTTCGACTGGTACCGGTACGACACGGGAGCGCTCGTGCAGGAGGGCGGATCCACGTTCGTCGCGACGGAGGCACTGCTCGGCGTCGGGGTGTACGTGCTCGCGACGCTGTCGGCACCCGGGGTCCAGGACTACCGCACCATCAACTCGCCGTTCTCCGCGACCGTCCGGCTGGGCGAGTTCACCGGGGTCGGCGCCCCGTCGATCGCAGGCTCGGGCGTCGTCGGCTCCACCTTCACGGCGTCCTACGACGCGTCCGGCACCACGCCGACCCCGACGAGCGTCACCTTCGACTGGTACCGCGTGGACACGGGAGCGCTCGTGCAGGAGGGCGGCGCGACGCTCGTCGCGACCGAGGCCCTGCTCGGCACCGGCGTCTACGTGCTCGCGACGCTGTCGGCGCCCGACGCGCTCGACGTCGTCACCACCAACTCGCCCTTCTCTGCCGCGGTGCGCCTCGGCGAGTTCTCGAGCGTCGGCACGCCCGTCGTCGAGGGGTCGGGGGTCGTCGGCACGACGCTCGGGGTCGCCCTCGACACGTCCGATACCGTGCCCGCGCCGACGACGGTGCGCTTCACCTGGTACCGCGTCGACACGGGAGCGGAGGTGCTCGACGACGCCGACTCGCTGCTCGTCACGAGCGAGCTGCTCGGCACGCCCGTCTACGTCGTCGCGACGCTCGAGGCTCCGGGCACCCAGTCGTACGTCACCGCCAACTCGGCCTTCAGCGCCACGGTGCACCTGCGGTCCTTCGTGCCCGGCGATGCTCCGACGCTCGGCGGACGCAACGTGCTCGGGGGCGTGCTGACCGCATCCATCGACCTCGCGACCTGGACGCCCGAGCCGACGGCCGTGGCGTGGCAGTGGCGACTCGAGGACGGCACGCCCATCGCGGGCGCGACCTCGGCGCAGCTGGCCATGACCGCCGACCTCGCCGGCGAGGTCGTCTTCGCCGAGGCGACGCTCAGCGCTCCCGACACGCAGCCGTACGTCGTCGCGACGGCTCCGAGCGGGCGGATCGCCGTGCCCGGCATCGCGATCGACGGTTCGAGCCGCGTGCTGCCCGGTGCGACGGTGTCGGTCGAGGCGTGGGGCCTGCTGCTCGACACCGAGTACGCGCTCGAACTGCGCTCGACGCCGCTCGCGCTCGGCACCGCGGTATCGACCGCCGAGGGCACGATCGATGCCCAGGTGACGATCCCCACGACCGCCGAGATCGGTGCGCATCGCCTCGCGCTGCTGCTCGACGGTCAGGAGGTCGCGTCGGTGCCGCTCGAGGTCGTCGCCGCGGCGCCCGCGCCGGTCGCGCCGCAGCCCGGTGCCGCGGTGCCTGCTGCCCCGTCCGCGTTGCCGCAGACCGGTGCTGCGGATGCGTCCGTGCCGGCCGCGCTCGCAGCGCTGCTGCTCGTCCTCGGCGTGACGCTCGTCCTGCGGCGGCGACCGGCCTGATCCATCGCGGCGCGGGCCGCACGCAGAGGCGGCACGGCGGCGACCTTGGGGATCGCCGCCGTGCCGCGGTCCGGTGGAGTGCGGGTCAGCCGAGCTCGGCGAGCACCGTCTCGACGACCTTCTCCTTCGACAGACCGTAGCGGTCGTGCAGCGTCGGCAGGGCGCCGGCGTCGAGGAATGCGTCCGGCAGGCCCACGGGCACGACGCGCCGCGTGACGCCGCGGCGCACGAGCGCCGAGGCGACCGACTCGAAGAGCCCGCCGACGACCGAGTGGTTCTCGAGCGTCACCGCGAGGCGGGGGGTGTCGAGCTCCGCGACGATCGTGTCGACGTCGAGCGGCTTGATCGTCGGCGCGTGCACGACGGCCACGTCGACCTTGTGCGCCGCGAGCAGCTCTGCCGCCTGCAGCGCCCGCATCGTCATGAGGCCCGACGAGACGAGCACGACGTCGGCGCCGCCGCGCAGCACCTTGGCCTTGCCGAGCTCGAACGCGTAGTCGTACTCGTCGAGCACCGTCGGCACCTTGCCGCGCAGCAGGCGCAAGTAGGTGGGGCCGTCGGAGGCGGCGAGCTGCGGCACGGCCTGCTCGATGTCGATCGAGTCGCACGGGTCGACGATCGTGAGGTTCGGCATGCCGCGGAAGATCGCCATGTCCTCCGTCGCCTGGTGGCTCGGACCGTACCCGGTCGTGAGGCCGGGGAGGCCGCCGACGACGTTGACGTTGAGGTTCGGCTCGGCGATGTCGAGGCAGATGAAGTCGTACGCACGACGCGCGGCGAACACCGAGTAGGTGGACGCGAAGGGAGTGAGCCCAGCCTCCGCCATGCCCGCGGCGGCGCCGAAGAGCAGCTGCTCGCTCATGCCCATCTGGAAGTACCGGTCCGGATGCGCCTGGGCGAAGATGTGCATGTCGGTGTACTTGCCGAGGTCGGCGGTGAGGCCGACGATGCGCTCGTCCTGCTCCGCGGCCCTCGCGAGCGCGTGGCCGAACGGCGCGGGCGCCGTCTTCTGGCCGGGATCCGCGAACGACGCGATCATCGCGCTCGTCTTCAGCTTGGGCGCTGCCGTGGTGCTCATCGTGCTGCCTCCTTGGCTGCCTCGTAGCGGGCGGTGAGCTGCTCGCGGCAGATCGCCCACTCGTGCTCCTCGATGCGCATGAAGTGCGCCTTCTCCCGCTGCTCGAGCAGCTCGACGCCGGAGCCGACCTTCGTGTCGCAGATGATGACCTGCGGCTGCCCCTCGGGCTGCGCGACCGAGCGGGCCTCGTCGAACGCATCCACGAGCGCACCGAGGTCGTTGCCGTCGACGCGGATGGCGTGCCATCCGAACGCCTGCCACTTCTCGAGCACGGGCTCGGTGCGCAGCACGCCCTGCGCGGGGCCGTCGGCCTGCAGCGCGTTCATGTCGACGAGCGCGAGGAGGTTGCCGAGGCGGTGGTGGGCGGCGCCCATCGCGGCCTCCCACGTCGAGCCCTCGTCGAGCTCGCCGTCGGAGAGGAAGTTCACGACGCGCTGCTCGACGAGCCCGCGGTGGCGCAGGCCGAGCGCCATGCCGACCGCGACCGTGAGGCCGTGGCCGAGCGAGCCGCCCGAGATCTCCATGCCGGGCGTGTACGACGCCATGCCCGACATCGGCAGACGCGAGTCGTCGGAGCCGTACGTCTCGAGCTCCTCCAGCGGAACGATGCCCGCCTCGGCGAGCGCCGCGTAGAGGCCGATCGCGTAGTGGCCGGTCGAGAGCAGGAAGCGGTCGCGCCCCTCCCAGTGCTCGTCGGCGACGTCGTAGCGCAGCTGGTCCATGTAGGCGACCGTGAGCATGTCGGCGGCGCCGAGCGCCTGGCCGACGTAGCCCTGGCCCTGCACCTCGCCCATGTGCAGCGCGTGCATCCGCACGTTGAAGGCGTGCTCGGCGAGCCGCGCGAGGCGCTCGGCCCGGGTGGTCGCGGGTGCGACGGTGGTCATCGGACTCCCTCCAGGATGGGCTGCTCGGCCTTCGCGGTACCGACGATCGCGGGCGCGGTCTCGCGCGCCGTGATGGCGACGGCCGTCGAGATGACGCCGAGCAGCGTGAACAGCAGAGCCGGGCCCATCCATCCGACGGCGCCGTAGACGGCCGTGGCGATGAAGGGCAGGAAGCCGGCGACGATCGCGGCGCCGTTGTAGCCGAGCGAGATGCCCGACGTGCGGCGATTCGCGGGGAACAGCTCCGAGAACCAGCTCGACTCGACGGCGAAGATCGGGTCGTGGCTCAGCACGAGCGACAGCGCGACGGCGACGACGATCATGACGAGCGAGCCGGTGTTGATGAGCAGGAACATCGGGATGCCGAACGCGATCGTGAAGATCGAGCCGATGAGGTAGACCTTCTTGCGGCCGATGCGGTCGCTCCATGCGCCGTACGCGAGGTGGCTCACGAGGCCGATGGCCGAGCCGACGAGCGTGCCGACGAGCACGTTGCGCGAGTCGGTGATGGCCGCGAGGCCGACGTAGGAGACGACGAACGACGTCGTGACGTAGTAGCCGCCGGTCTCGGCGAGGCGCAGTCCGATGACGCGCAGGATCGAGCGCCAGTCCTGCTTGATGGCCTCGAGCGCGGGCGCCTTCAGCACCTCGCCCTGCTCCTTGACGGCCTCGAACGCGGGGCTCTCGGCGACCTTGAGGCGGATGAAGAGGCCGATGATGACCATGACCGAGGCGAGGAGGAAGGGCACGCGCCATGCCCAGTCGCCCGGGAGGCCCGACGTGGCGAGGATGACGCCGTTGGCGAGCAGGAGGCCGCCGGGGATGCCGATCTGCGGCAGCGCGCCGAAGAAGCCACGACGACGCTCGGGCGCGTGCTCGACGGCCATGAGCACGGCGCCACCCCACTCGGCGCCGTAGGCGACGCCCTGGATGATGCGCAGCACGATGAGCATGATCGGCGCGGCGATGCCGATGGTCGCGAACGTCGGCAGCACGCCGATGAGGGTCGTGACGACGCCCATGACGACGAGCGACCAGATGAGCACGCGCTTGCGGCCGATGCGGTCGCCGAAGTGGCCGGCGAGGTAGCCGCCGATGGGGCGGAAGAGGAAGCCGATCGCGAGCGTCGCGAACGAGTACAGCGCGCCGACGATGGGGTCGTCGGTGGCGAAGAAGACCGTGCCGAAGTAGGTGGCGGCGGCCGTCGCGTAGATGAAGAAGTCGTACGACTCGACGACCGTGCCGATCATCGAGGCGAGCGACACCTTCACGGCGTTGTCCTTCTTCGGCGTCGCGCCGGAGACGGTGGGTGCGGACATGGATGCTCCTGGTGGTGATGGGGCGGCGACGGCGCCGCCGGAGGTGCTGCTAGTGCTGGGAGGGGGTCTGGTACGTGCGGATGACCTGGCTGTCGTCGGCGCGGTCGAGGCCGGCGTCGGCGGCGGCGAGGTAGCGCTCGCGCGCGGCGGCGAGCACGGGCACCTCGGCGCCGGCGGCCTCGGCCGCCTCGGCGACGAGGCCCGAGTCCTTCACGAAGATGCCGATCGTGGAGGTGACCTGCGGGTCGTCCTCGAGCATGCGGGGGCCGCGGTCCGACAGCATCCACGAGCCGGCGGCGCCGCCGGCGACGAGGTCGAGCACCGCGGCGGGGTCGAGGCCGAGGCGCCGCCCGAGGTCGAGCGCCTCCGCGGCGGCGACGATGTGCACGGAGCAGAGGTGCTGGTTCACGACCTTGATGCCCTGGCCCTGGCCGAGCGCGTCGCCGACGACGCGCACGGTGCCGAGCGGCGCGAGCACGGCGGCGGCCTCGTCGAGGTCGGCCTGCGCGCCCGAGGCGAAGATGATGAGCTCGCCGGTCGTCGCGCGGGCGACGCCGCCCGTGACGGGGGCGTCGACGACGCGCGCGCCGAGCCCCTGCAGCCGCGCGCCCGCCGACTCGACGGCGGCGGGGCCGACGGTCGACATGACGATCCAGAGGCGGTCGGCGGCGACGCCGGCCTGCTCGGCCTGGGTCACGAGCGCATCCAGCTGCTCGCCGGTGGCGACCATGACGACGACGGCGCCGGTCGTGGGGGCCTCGGCGATGGAGGCGACGGCGTCGATGCCGGCGGCGACGGCGCGCTCGCGGGCTGCCTCGAACGGGTCGACGCCCGTGACGGCGAAGCCGGCGCCCGCGATGCGCTGCGACATGGGCGTGCCGATGGCGCCGAGGCCGACGAAGGTGGCGGTGGTCATGCGTGGGTGTCCCTCCGGGCGGTGACGTCGTCGTCGGTGCTGCCGACGACGGCGTCGTGGTGGTCGAAGTGGTGGCGGATCGCGATGCGCGCGGCGTCGGGATCGCGCTCGGCGAGCGCGGCGACGATCTGCCGGTGCACGGTGTCGGTGAGGTAGGTGCCGTCGGCTGCGGGCGTCTCGGTGCGCAGGGCCTTCGCGCGGCGCGCGGCGAGCGTGTCGCGCAGCATGCCGGCGAGGCCGTCCTGCAGGACGTCGAGGATGGGGTTGCCGACGATCGTGAAGAGGTGGCGGTGGAACGCGAGGTCGGCCTCGAGGCCCGCCTCGTGCTCGCCGGCGGCGGTCGCGTCGACCATCGACTCGGCCAGGCGGCCGAGCTCGGCGACGTCGTCGTCGGTCGCGACCTTCGCGGCCTCGACGGTCGTGACGATCTCGAGCATCTCGCGCGCCTGGTCGATCTGCTCGGGGCGGACGCCGCCGAGCGCGCCCATGAGGGCGAAGGTCGTGCGCACGACGGAGGAGCCGGGGGAGCGCAGGTAGGTGCCGTGGCCCTGGCGGCGGTCGAGGATGCCGAGGGACTCGAGCTGCGAGAGGCGCTCGCGCAGCGAGCCGCGGCTCATCTCGAGCTGCTCGACGAGCTCCCGCTCGGGCGGGAGGCGGCGAGCGCCGTCGCGATCGACGGTCGAGAGGTCGACGAGGCGGGCCACCAGGGCGTCGAGCGCATCGTCCATGTCTCTCTCCATCGAGTCTCGCATTGGTCTGACCACATTGGTCCGACCAATCCATCACGGTACGCCCGCCCATCCCCGCTGTCAACACCGCCCGCGTCCCCCGCCTCGCAGATCTGAGGTTTTCGGCCCCTTCTGACGTCAGAAAGGGCCGAAAACCTCAGATCTGCGGCAGACATGGGCAGGCGGAGACGCAGCGAGGCCCCCGCCGGGTGGCGGGGGCCTCGTGGATACGCTGGGCGCGGAGAGCGCTGCGCGAGGTGCGTGCGGGTGCGGGTCAGCGCACGCCGAGCAGGTCGATGACGAAGATGAGGGTCTTGCCCGAGAGGCGGTGGCCACCGCCGGCCGGGCCGTAGGCGAGGTGCGGCGGGATCGTCAGCTCGCGGCGGCCGCCGACCTTCATGCCCGGGATGCCCTCCTGCCAGCCGGCGATGAGGCCGCGCAGCGGGAACTCGATCGACTGGCCGCGGTTCCACGACGCGTCGAACTCCTCGCCGGAGTCGTGCTCGACGCCGAGGTAGTGCACCTCGACGGTCGCGCCGGGCGTCGCCTCGGCGCCGTCGCCCACGACGATGTCGCGGATGACGAGCTCGGAGGGGGCGGGGCCCGTGGGGGCGTCGATCTCGGGACGGGTCAGGTCGCTCATGCCTCCATCCAACCGCACGCGCGAGTCGATTCGGGATCGATGCTTGCGTCGCCCGCGAACGCGATATATCGTGACCTCCGAGCCATTCGCGATATATCGCGAGCAGCCCGTCTGAAAGAAGTCTTGCGAAGCAATCGCTTTGAAAGTAGTCTTTCAATCATCGCCTCATCCGAGGAGCACGAGAGGAGCCGACCATGCGACGCATTCACGACACCGCGACCACGCGGCGCGACGAGCAGGTGCACCGCGCCCGCCGCATCGCCGCGGCGGCCGAGCAGGGCTACGTCGAGGCGCGCCAGACGGCGATCGCCACGCACGGCTTCGCCCGATGACGCACGAGGAGCGGCACGGCGAGCCCGACGGCGCGTCCGCCGAGGATCGCGGGATGCTCGTCACGAGCGATCCCGCGATGCTCCGAGCGCTCGCGCACCCGCTGCGCGTCGAGATCCTCGCGGTCCTCGACGAGCTCGGCGAGGCGACCGCGACCGAGATCGCCGAGCAGGTGGGCGAGAGCCCGTCGAACTGCTCCTTCCACCTGCGGCAGCTCGCGAAGGCCGGCTACATCGTGCGCGGCGAGCAGCGCGGCACAGCGAAGCCGTGGCGGCCCGCGCATCGCGGCCGCAACCTCACCCCGGACGAGCACGACCCGGCATCCATCCGCTCGTCCGCCGCCGTCGGCGCGCTCTACGTGCAGCGCGAGGCGAGCCGGGTCATGGAGTACCTCACGACCACCCCGCCGGAGGATCCGGAGTGGGTCCGCGCGATGGTCGTCAACACCTCCGACTTCTGGGCCACGGCCGACGAGATGCGCGAGCTCGCCGAGACGATCGGCCACCTGGTCGACCGCTTCGCGGGCCGCGCGGCCGACCCCGCCAAGCGACCGCCAGGCAGTCGCCGCGGCCACCTCTTCGCGACGCTCAACCCGGATCCCAGGACCCCGCCCACGCCCGAGGCCTGACGCCTCCAGCCTCCAGCGCGCGCCGGCGCCGGCGTCGCGCCATCCCGTCGCGCCCGCGCGACCGCCCACCGCATCCCTCGCACGCACCCCGGAGCGACCATGGCCGACCCCACCCAGACCCCAGAGCCGGCACCGCCGGCGCCGCCCGCCGGCATCGCCACCGCGCCCGCAGTCCCGGCCTCGCCCTTCCGCCGGCCCGCCTTCCGTCGCCTCACGGTCGGCTGGGTCGCGACGAACCTCGGCGACAGCGCGCTCTACCTCATGCTCGCGGTGTGGGTGCGGCAGCTGACCGGATCGGATGCCGCGGGCGCGCTCGTCTTCCTCGCGCTCGGCGCGCCGACGCTGCTCGCGCCGTTCGTCGGCCACGTCGTCGACCGCGTCTCGCGTCGCAGGCTGCTCATCGCCGCGAACCTCGGCGGCGCGGCGCTCGTCGCCTGCCTGCTGCTCGTGCGCGGTGCGGGCGACGTCTGGCTCATCTTCGTCGTGACGTTCGGCTACGGGCTCGTCGCGAACGTCACCGGCGCCGCGCAGTCCGGGCTGCTGCGCGACCTGCTGCCCGACGAGGAGCTCGGCTCGGCGAACGGCACGCTCTCGTCGATCGACAACGCGATGCGCATCGTGAGCCCGCCGCTCGGCACCGTGCTCTACGTCGCGCTGGGGCCGTGGGCCGTCGTGCTGCTGACGACCGCATGCTTCCTCGCCACGGCGATCGTGCTCATGACGGTGCGCATCGACGAGTCGCCCGCGGTGCTCGAGGATGCGCACGAGCCGTGGGCGCGGCAGGTGACGGCGGGCTTCCGCCAGCTGCTCTCGGAGCCGACCCTGCGCCTCCTCACGATCGTCATGGCGCTCGCGTTCGCAGCGAACGGGCTGCTGAACGCGACCGTGTTCCCCTTCGTCGAGGTCGGCACGGGCGCAGGGCCCGAGGCGCTCGGACCGCTGCAGGCCGTGCAGGGCGCGGGCGCCGTCGTCGGCGGCCTGACCGCGGCACGTGCGATGCGCCGCACGGGCGAGCGCCTGCTCGTCGCGTGGGGGCTCGCCCTGCTCGGCGCCGGGCTCGTCGTCGGGCTCGCGGTGCTGATCGTGCAGCCGGACGCGGCATGGATGCGCTGGGCCGGCATGAGCGCGGCGCAGCTGCTGATCGGCTTCAGCGTGCCGTGGGCGATCGTCGGCGTCGTGACGTACCGCCAGCGCGTCACGCCGCCGCGGCTGCAGGGCCGCACGTCGGCAGCGCTCAACGCCGCGATCAACGTGCCGCAGCTCGGCTTCCTCGCGCTCGGTGCCGCGCTGCTCGCCGTCATCGACTTCCGCATCCTCGTCGCGATCTGCGCCGCGGCGATGGTGGTGGCGGGCATCGTGTGCGCGCTCGTGCGACCCCGCGGCGAGCTGCCGGCATCCGCGCCCTCCTGATTGGTCACTGCTTGCGCTCGATTGGGCACTCGTGGCGCCTCGCGCGGCGTGTCGCGGACCACTACTGCCCAAACGGTGGGGGATCGCGAGGCACGCGCGCGGTGCCAGGATGGATGCGATGCCCCTCGAGTCCCGTCCGAAGCGCCGCTACCTGGCGTTCGTGCTCATCGGCCTCGTCGCCGGCTTCATGTCGGGGCTCTTCGGCGTCGGCGGCGGCATCGTCATCGTGCCGCTGCTGCTCGCGTTCGGCGGCCTCGAGCGCAAGCTCGCGAGCGGCACGAGCCTCGCGGCGATCGTGCCGACGAGCGCCGTCGGCGTCGTCGCCTACGCCATCCCCGGTCACGTCGACGTCGTCGCCGCCCTCATCCTCGCCGCCGGCTCGGTCGTCGGCGCGCAGCTCGGCGCGCTGCTGCTCGCGCGCCTGCCCGTGTCGTTCGTGCGCATCCTCTTCATGGCGTTCGCGATCGCGGTCGCCGTGCAGCTGTTCCTCTTCGTGCCCGAGCGCGGCGACGGCATCGCGCTCACCGGCTGGACGATCGCCGGCCTCGTCGCCGTCGGCCTCTTCACGGGCGTGCTCGCGGGCATCATCGGCATCGGCGGCGGGGTTGTCGTCGTGCCGGCGCTCATCCTGCTGTTCTCGTCGAGCGACCTCGTCGCCAAGGGCACGTCGATGCTCATGATGGTGCCGACGGCGATCTCGGGCACGATCGGCAACCTCGTGCGCAAGAACGTCGACCTCGTCGCGGCCGCGATCGTCGGCGTCTCGGCGTGCCTCACGACGGCGCTCGGCGCGACGGTCGCGGCGATCCTCGATCCGCGCGCGGCGAGCGTCCTCTTCGCGATCTTCCTCGTCGCCGTGCTCGTGAAGACCGGCATCGAGGCGTGGCGCGATCGCCCGCGCAAGGACTCGCCGACCGCCTGAGCTGCGAGGCCGACGCCTGCGATCGGCGTGCGATCGCACTGTCGCGCCGACCCCGAGCAGCCTGCACCCGGGCGCCCGCGAGCGGATGCCGGCGCTCGGCTCCCTGGCACCTCGCACCCAGGCGGTGCATGCTCGCAGCATGGATCCGCGTGGCACGCCCGAGCCGGGGCGGCCCGGCGAGGGCTCGCCGTGGTCGCACCGCGATGCGCGCCCGGATGCGCCCCGGGGCGCTCCGCACGGGTCCGAGCAGCAGTCGAGCCCCTCGTGGCCGTCGGCGCCGGGCCCGCAGGCGGCAGGCGGCGCGGCGTCACGGACGCCCGAGGGGCAGCCTCCGCCCTGGGCCCGGCCCGGGCAGCAGCACCAGCCGCCGCCGTCGCCCGCGTACGGGTCGGCGCAGCCCCCGCATCCCGAGACTCCGCCCGCATCCCCTGCCTACGGCGCGCCGACCAGCGCGATGCCGCTGCAGCATGCGCACGTGCCGACGGGCGCGATGCCGTTGCAGGGACCGCCTCCGACCGGCAGCCACCCCTGGCAGCACCCCACGTCATCCGCATCGCGGCGCCGCACCCCCGACGGCCGCACCACCTTCACGCGCGTCCTGCGCGCCTGGTGGGCCGGCCGCCTGCGCCGCCTCGTGCCCCGTGGCGTCGCCTGGACGGCCGTCGCGTTCGCCGCGGTCCTCCTCGCCGCGTGGGTGCTCTTCGCCGACATCCTGCTGACGCCCGGCGTCGTGCAGGTCTTCCCCGGCCAGGCGCCGAGCCGCGACTGGGCGCACGACGTCATCGGATGGGTCGCGCTGCAGATCACCTTCGGCCTCGGGTTCGCCTCGGTCACGCTGCTGCTGCTGCTCGAGCGGGCGCGGCTGCGGTGGATCGCCGTGCCGGTGGCCGTCCTGTCGAGCGCCATCACGCTGAACATGGTGGTGTCGGGACCGGGTCAGGCGCCGCAGTGGATCGCAGGCATCGGCGCGAGCGGCCTCGTCGCGGCGGTGCTCGCAGTGCTCGCCGTGCTGCTGCCGCGACCGCGCGTGCACCTCGCCGTCGGCGCCGCGACCGCGCTCGTCGTCCAGTGGGGGCTCGTCACCTGGGTGGGCGCCATCGAGCCGACGCAGTGGGTCTTCCTGCGCGCCTGGATCGACCTCGCGTTCCCGACCCTCATCGTCGTCGCGTTCGCCGCGATCCTCGCCGTCGCGTTCTACGCGCAGCAGGTGCACGAGCGCGCCGACCTCATCGGTCGACGCATCCTCGTCGCGTCGTGGGCACCCGTCCTCGCGGCGTCGCTCGCGCTCGTCGTCGTGCTCGTGCGCATGGGCCCGCTGTCGAACCTCTTCGGCGACCTCGACGCCAACCTGTGGGGGTGGGCGTCGTGGCACTCGTGGCCGCACGCGATCGTCGTGGGCGGGCTCGTCGTCTGGCTCGTCGCGCGGTCGGGCAGGATGCCGCTGCGCCCGCGCGGGCACGTGCTCACGATCCTCGTGCTCGCGGCGATGGCGGGCATGGCGTTCCTGTCGTTCGCGGCGACCGCGATCGTGGGCGCGCTGGGCGGCAGCGAGCAGCTCTCGGACGCCGTGCTCGACGTCACGCTCGTCTACGGCAACCTGCTCGGCCTTGCCTGCACGGTGCTGCTGCTCGTCCCTCTGCTCGTGCCGCGGTTCCGCCGGTCCACCGGCCGCCTGGGCGCGATCGTCGCGATCGTCGTGGCGGTCCCGCTGCAGCTGTGGCTCATCCTCCGCAACGACCTGCTCATGGTCACCCTTCCGCGCTTCGCGGCGTCGCCGTCGCAGATCGTGCTCGTCATCGTCGTCGCGGTGCTCGCGCTCGCGATCTGGGGCGCGGCCCGTCGCCGCGACGTCGTCGACCGGCACCTGCTGCTGCGCCTCGCCATCGTGCCGCTCGCCACCGCGCACGCCGGCCAGCTGCTGCCCGGGGTGTGGAAGGACGACCTCGAGCAGGCGCTCATCGTCGTGCTGAGCCTGCTCGGCCTGCTCTTCCTCGGGGCTCCGCGCACCGGTACGAAGGAGGGCGACGCGATCGCGGTCGTCTGGCCGTTCGCGACGCAGGTGCTCGTGCTCGGCTCCGTCATCGTCGCCCGCACGATGGGTCAGCTCATGGACGACGAGACGACCTCCATCGCCGTGCTCTACCTCACGATCCCCGTCGCGGCGGTGCTGTGCTGCCGGCTCGAGGATCCGCGCGACGCGTGGGTGCGGGGCGCGGCGACGGTCGACCTCGAGACGATGCGCCGTGGCCGCGCGCTGGGGCTCGTGGTCGCGCTCGAGGGCGGATGGGGTGCTCCCGCACCCGTCGGCGTGGGTGCGATGGGCGGGCCGCCGCCGCAGCCCGGGCCGGTGCCTGCGCCGCCCGGCCCGTGGCAGGGCGCGGCATCGCCGTGGCCGCCGCAGCCGCCGCCGCAGCGGTGAGGCCCGGTCGCGTGGCGTGCACCGGATCGGCGCCGTCGCCGCCTTCGGCCGTCGCCGCCGCGCATCCGACATCCGCTCAGCGGGCGCAGCATCCGGGGACATCCCGCGGCCAGGGCTGGTGACGCTCAGGCGACGGGCGTACCGTCGCGCGCATGGGGGCTGACGAGGAGGTCGGGATGCGCATGTACGCCTGGCAGCGAGCCGACGAGTCGACGGGGCACAGCGTCGCGCGCGTGTCGGCGATCGACGGCGGCCGTCGGTACCAGGGCACCGAGGTGCTCGCGACGCCGACCGCCGTGTCGTGCACCTTCACGGTCGACGTCACGGGCGAGTCGCGCCCCGTGCGGGCGATCGTGCGCGCCTTCTCGCAGCTCGGCTCGCGCGTCGTCGAGCTGACGACCGACGGCTGGCGCTGGAGCATCGACGGCCAGCACCGCCCGGCGCTCGACGGCGCCACCGACGTCGACGTCGCGGCAACGCCGCTGACGAACGCCATCCCCATCCGCAGGCTCGGGCATCTCGCCGTGGGCGAGGAGGCCGTCATGACGGTGGCGTGGGTCGACGTGCCCTCGCTCGCGGTGCGCCGCGTCGAGCAGACGTACACGCGGCTCGAGCCGGTCGACGGCCTCGCCGCCTGGCAGTACGGCGACCGCGAGCACGGGGCGTTCCGCCTGCTCGTCGACGCGGACGGCGTCGTCGTCGACTACGAGGGATTCGCGACGCGGGTGTCGCCGCGATGACCGGGGCGCGGCGAGTCGGCGATGGGATCGGCTCGACCACGGTCGCGCTGGCGGCCTCGGATGGGAGGGGAGTGGCTCGATGACTCGTCGCACAGCGATGACGGTCGCCGCGGGCGTCGTGCTCGGCGCCGTCGCCGCGCGGCAGGTGGCGGCGGCTCGGCAGGTGGATCCGCAGTACCGCTCGCCCGTGCTGCTGCTGCCCGACCTGCCGCTCGCGCGTCCGCTCGCGGCGCTCTCACGCGTCCTGCCCGCGCGTCCATCGCCCATCGCCGACGGCGTCGTCGTCACCGACCGGCTCGTGCCGGGGCGCGACGGCTCGCAGGTGCGCGTGTGGGTCTGCGAGCCGGAGCGCGACGGCGACGAGCCGCTGCCGGCGGTGCTGCACCTCCACGGCGGCGGGTACGTGCTCGGCCACGCCGTCGAGTCGCTCGAGCGCTGCTCGACGATCGCCGCCGAGGTCGGCGTGCGCGTCGTGAGCGTCGACTACCGGCTCGCGCCGGAGCATCCGTTCCCCGCCGCGATCGACGACTGCGTCGACGCGCTGCGCTGGATCGTCGCATCGTCGGATGCCGAAGGCGTGGATGCGAGCCGCATCGCCGTCGTCGGCGACAGCGCTGGCGGTGGACTCGCCGCCTGCACCGCGCAGACCGCGACCGACCTCGGCATCCAGCTGGCGATCCAGGTGCTGATCTACCCGATGCTCGACGACCGCACGCGGCGTCGCGTCGACGACCGCGGGCGGTACGCGTGGTCGGCCGCCTCGAACCGGTACGGATGGTCGTCGTACCTCAGGGGCGTCGACCCGGCGACGCCGGGCGCGGTGGCGGCACGGCGGCCGGACCTCGCGGGCCTGCCGCCCGCCTGGATCGGCGTGGGGGACCTCGACCTCTTCCACGCGGAGGACGTCGCCTACGCCGCGCGGCTGCGTGCGGCGGGCGTCGAGGTCGAGCTCGTCGAGGTGCCGGGAGCGCACCACGTGTTCGAGACCCTGCGACCGGACGCTCCGGGCTCGCGGGCGTTCGAGCGTGCGATCCGCGAGGCGCTGCGGGCGGCGCTCGTCAGCGACGGCTGACCTTCGGGGCAGACCCGGGCGGATTGCGTTTCGCAGGCGATCTCGCCGCTGGAGGGCGATCTTCCCTCGTGAGGCTGAATCGCCTGCGAAACGCACGGAGTGCGGTGCCCGCGGTGCGCGCGGAGCGTTCTGCAGGCGATCAGGGTAGGCAGAGGGGTATCTTCCCTCCGCCTCCCCGGATCGCCTGCGAAACGCAAACGACATCCCAGCGATGCAGCGGCGACGCGTCTGCGTTTCGCAGGCGATCTCGCCGCTGGAGGGCGATCTTCCCTCGTGACCCGGGATCGCCTGCGAGACGCGAACGGCGACGGCGAGCGCGCAGTCGCGCACGGCGGGCGCGAAGCGGCGCGCGGTGCCGCCCAGCACCGGGCACTACGGTCGACCCATGACCGAGCGCACCACGTACCTCCTCGTCGACGGCGAGAACATCGACGCGACGCTCGGCCAGTCGGTGCTCGGCCGCCGCCCGGATCCGCACGAGCGCCCGCGGTGGAACGTGCTGCTCGACTTCGCCGAGCAGGAGTGGCAGCAGCCGGCCAAGGGGCTCTTCTTCCTCGCCGTGCAGGAGACGCTGCCGATGTCGTTCGTGCAGGCGCTGCTCGCGATGGGCTACACCCCCGTGCCGCTGCAGGGCGAGGGCAAGGTCGTCGACATCGCCATCCAGCGCACGGCGGAGGCGCTGCGCGACCGCGACGACGACGTCATGCTCGTGAGCCATGACGGCGACTTCGCGCCGCAGATGACGGCGCTCGCCGGCAACGGCCGCCGCCTCGGGCTCGTCGCGTTCGGCGAATTCATCGCCACGAGCCTGCGCCAGGTGCCCGGCATCGAGACGTTCGACCTCGAGTACGAGGTCGGCGCGTTCACGTCGCGCCTCCCGCGCGTGCGCGTCATCTCGATCGACGAGTTCGACCCGGCGCAGTTCCTCTGACGCCTGCCGCGTCGAGCCCTCGGGCCCGATTCGCTCCGACCGCGGGCGAGTGATGGGATGGATGCGCGGGCGTCGCACCCGCGCATCCGACCCGATTCGAGAGGCATCCATGCCGCACGCATCCGACGCCCGCGTCGTCTTCCTCGACGTGGACGGCACGATCATGGACGAGGCGGCGCGCGTCGCCGACTCGACGATCGAGGCGGTGCGGCAGGCGCGGGCGAACGGGCACACGGTGCTGCTCGCGACGGGCCGCGCGCCCGGAGAGGTGCCGGACCACGTCGCGGCGATCGGCTTCGACGGCGCGATCACCGCGGGCGGGGGCTACGCGGCGATCGGCGACGAGCAGGTGCTCGAGCGCACGATGGACGCCGAGCTCGTGGCACGCATGGTCGCGGTGTTCCAGGATGCGGGCGTCGAGTACTACCTGCAGTCCCGCGAGGGCGTCTACCCGACGGAGGGCGTGCACCGCCTCTACGCCTGGTACCTGCGCGAGTTCGCCGGCGAGACGTTCGAGGGCATCGAGCCGCACGAGCATCCGCGGGTCGCGCCGCTCGTGCAGCGCGAGCCGCTGCCGACCGACCACGTCGCGAAGGCGATGTTCCTCGGGGAGGACCTCGGGAACTTCGCCCGCATCTCGGAGGCGCTCGGCCCCGACTTCCACGTCATCACCGGCACGATGCCGAACCTCGGCACGGCGAGCGGCGAGGTGAGCCGCGCGGGCGTGACGAAGGGCGCGGCGATCGAGACGCTGCTGCCGATGCTCGGCTTCACCGCCGAGCAGGCGATCGGCATCGGCGACTCGTCGAACGACGTCGAGATGTTCGACGTCGTCGGCACGGGCATCGCGATGGCGGATGCGGTCGTCGAGGTGCGCGAGCGCGCGTCGGAGTCGACGACGGGCGTGCTCGACGACGGCATCTGGAACGCCTTCGTGCGGCACGGGCTGGTCTGAGGCGGGAGCCCCGGCGCGAGCGCTCCTCGGCGTGGCTAGGCGATCGAGGATCCCTCGGCGTATCCTGAGCCGGACTCATCTGTCGTAGCGGCCCGTTCGGCGCTCCATGCCGAAGGCGTCCCATGGCACACGCAGCCCGCACCGCATCCGTCCGGTCCCGCCACGTCCTCCGCAGCCTGCTGGCCGGCGCATCCGCCGCCGCCGTCGCGCTCGGCGGGCTGCTGCTCGCGCCGGCGCCCGCCGCGCAGGCGGCGAGCACGATCGACCAGCAGAACCCGCGTTCCGCCGTCGACTTCGTCTTCGACGCCACGGTCCCGTTCGAGGAGACGCAGACCTTCACCGCCGGCCGCTCGGGCTTGCTCGACGCCGTCGACTTCGACGTCTACGAGATCGCCGCACCGGGCACCACCATCACGGCCACGCTCTCGGCCGTCGGTGGCTCCGCGCCGATCGCCGGCTCGGGATCTGCGCAGGTGCTGAGCACCGGCTGGCTGCACATCCCGATCTCGCAGCCGCCGACCGTCCTGGCGGGCTCGACCTACATGGTCACCTTCACCGGCTCCGGGTCCGGCATCGTCCGGTTCTCGACGAACGAGAACTATCCGGGCGGGATCTCCGGAGCAGGCGACGACCTCGTCTTTCGCACGTACGTCCAGGCCGGCACCGCGCCCAGCGTCAGCGGCACCCTGCCGCGTGCGACGGCCGGCCAGCCGTACGCGGCCGGGTTCGTGCTCCAGGGGTCTCCGACGCCGACCGTGCGGCTGTGGCCAGGCACCTCGCTGCCGCCCGGCCTGACGCTGTCGCCCAGCGGCGTGGTGAGCGGCACGCCGACGGCCGCGGGCACGTTCGACTTCGCGGTCGATGCGACGAACGCGTTCGGGGCGCATTCGATCGCGGCGAGCATCAGGGTCGACCCCACGGTGCCGGGCATGGTGCAGGACCTCGCGGTGGGTCAGCAGGGCGACCAGATGGTCCTGACCTGGTCGGCCCCACGCGACACGGGCGGACTCCCGCTCTCCTACCGCGTGCGCGTGGGCGACCGCGACTGGCAGACCACCGACGCGACGTCCCTCGTCTTCGACCTCGCACCCGGCAGCAGGGTCGACGTCACGGTCCTCGCGATCAACGACTTCGGCTTCGGGGCTCCGTCGGTCGTGCAGGCGACGCGCATCACGGAGCCGGCCACGCCGGCCGCGCCGACCGTGGAGATCGTCGGTCCGGGCTCGGTGCGGGTGACGTGGGTGGAGCCGGCGATGAACGGCGGCACGTCGCGCGGCTACTGGGTGCTGACGCCGAACGGCACGCGCTTCGTCAGCGGCCTCTCGATCGAGCTCGACGTTCCCCTCGGCACGGTGCAGGAGTTCCGCGTCTCGGCGCTGAACGAGGTGGGCCAGAGCGCATACAGCGAGCCCAGCAGCGTGTACGTGCCGGAGGCGCCGCGCGCGCCCAGCGGGCTCTCGTCCTTCACCTCCTCCGACTCCGTGCGGCTCGATTGGAACGCGCCATTCGATCCGTACGGCACGCCCGTGCAGCAGTACGTCGTCGAGCGTCTCGTCGGTGGCGTCTGGGTGCAGCACGCGACCCTCCCCGGCGACCGGGTCGGCACGTACGTGACCGGACTCCCGCTCGGCGAGGTCTCGCAGCTGCGCGTGCGCGCGCAGAATATCTCGGGGCTCGGCGCACCGTCCGGCACCGTCTCGGTGCAGCCGATGCGCCAGCCGGATGCGCCGACCGGGCTCGAGACGCAGGTGGGCGACGGCACCATCGACGTCGCGTGGATGGCGCCGGCGGAGGACGGCGGCTCGGCCATCACCTCGTACGTCGTGCAGTACCGCGTCGGCACGGACGCGTGGATCGACCTGCCCGAGTCGGAGATCGACGGCACGTACGCGTGGATCATGGACCTCGCCAACGGCGTCGAGGTGCAGGTGCGCGTCGCCGCTCGCAACGGCCTCGGCCTCGGCGCGTTCGCCACCGTGACGGCGACGCCCCGTGCCGTACCCGGCGAGCCGATCGGCGTCGTCGCGGTGGGCGGCGACCGATCCATCGCCCTGACGTGGGCGGCGCCGCTCTACGACGGCGGTGCCGACGTGTTCGGCTACCTCGTGCAGCAGCGCATCGCGGGCGGCGAGTGGACGGACGTCTCGAGCGTCGCGGGCACCGAGCTCGCGCTCGACGACATCGCGAACGGCACGAGGGTCCAGCTGCGGGTCGCGGCGACCAACGAGGTCGGCACCGGCCCGTGGAGCACGGTCGTCACGGCGGTCCCGCACACGCTCGCGGCGGCGCCCGACTGGCAGACCGTCGCTCCGCACGAGGGCGGCGCGGTGCTTTCGTGGACCGTGCCCGACGGTGGCGGCCTGCCGATCGACTGGTACATCGTCGAGCTGCGCGCGTCGGGCGGTGAGTGGATGGTCTTCGACCGGGTTCCCGGGTACCTGCCGTGGACGTTCCTCTCCAGCCTCGTCGACGGAGTGACGTACGAGGTGCGCGTCCACGCCGTGACCGGCGGAGGCGACGGTGCCCTCAGCGCCGTCGAGTCGTTCACGCCGCGTCGCGCGCCCGACGCGCCGACCGACCTCGTCGCCGTGCCCGGCGACGGATCCGTCACGCTCTCCTGGGTGCTCGGCGACGACGGCGGCGCGCCCGTGACGAGCGTCGTGGTCGAGCGTCGCATCGACGGCGGCGACTGGACGGCGGTGGATGGGGTCGACGACACGCAGGTCGTGCTCACGGGGCTCGCGAACGGCAGCACGGTGGAGCTGCGGGTCGCGGCAGCGAACGACGCAGGACGGGGCGCGTGGAGCGCGATCGCGACGGCCACGCCGCACACGATCGCGGCAGCGCCGACCTGGATCATCATCGGTCCCCACGCCGGCGGTGCCTTCCTGTCGTGGACGGTGCCCGGCGACGGAGGCCTGCCGGTCGACGAGTTCGTCGTGGAGGTGCGTGCGCCGGGCGGTGACTGGGAGGTCGTCGACGTGGCTCCCGCGACTCGGCCGTCGTCGCTGATCTTCGGCCTCGCCGACGGCGTCGTGCACGAGGTGCGCGTCCACGCCGTCACGGCGGCCGGCGACGGGGTCCCCAGCGCCATCGAGTCGTTCACGCCACGCCGCGTGCCCGACGCGCCGACGTCCGTCGTCGCGACGCCTGGCTCGGGCAGCGCCGATGTGACGTGGGCGGCGCCCGCGTTCGACGGTGGCGCGCCGATCGGCGGCTACCTGGTCGAGCACCGTGCCGTCGGCGAGACGGCGTGGACGATGCTCGACCCGATCACGGCGCAGTCCGCGACGATCGCGCCGCTCGACGACGGCACCGCCTACGAGGTGCGCGTGACGGCGTTCAACGCCGCCGGTCGCGGCTTCTGGTCCGACGTCGTCACCGTCACGCCGCGCTCGGTGCCGGATGCGCCGACGGGCGTGAGCGCGCTCCCCGCTTCGCAGAGCATCCTCGTCGAGTGGTCCGCGCCGGCGTGGGACGGCGGCGACGACGTCACCGGCTACCTCGTCGAGCTGCACCGCCTCGGCGACGTCGACGAGGACGGCGCGCCGCGTTGGACCGCGCCGGCGTCGGTCGACGTCGACGGCACGACCGCGGTCGTCTCCGGCCTCGTCGACGGGCAGCCGTACGACGTGCGCGTCGCGGCGGTGAACGCTGCGGGCACCGGGCCCTGGAGCGGGTACGCATCCACCACGCCGCGGTCTGTGCCGGGCGCGCCTGCGACGCTCGCCGCAGCCGCGGGCGCGGGCGCGGTGGCGCTGACGTGGACGCCGCCCGCGACCGACGGCGGCGCGCCGATCCAGTCGTGGATCGTCGAGCACCGCGTGGCCGGCGCCCAGGCGTGGGCGACGCCGGCCGGCCTCGAGCAGGCGTCGTCGACGGGCGTCGTCGTCACGGGCCTCGCCGACGGCACGACCTACGACTTCCGGGTCGCGGCGGCGAACGTCGCGGGCACGGGTGCGTGGAGCGAGGTCGTCACCGCGACCCCGAGCCGTGTGCCGGATGCGGTGACGGGGCTCGAGGCCACGGCCGGCGACGGCATCGTGACGCTGCGCTGGGACGCGCCGGCGTTCGACGGCGGCTCGCCGATCGTCGAGCACGCCGTGACGGCGACGATCGACGGCGTCGACGTGCCGGTCGACGTCGTCGTGGACGGCACCTCGGCGATCGTCTCGGGCCTGCAGAACGGCGTGCCCGTGACGCTCTCGGTCGCGGCTGTCAACGCAAACGGTGCGGGCACTGCCGTCTCGGTCGTCGCGACGCCCTTCCGCTTCGCGCCGACGCTGCTCGGCCCGGGCGGCGCAGCGCTCGCCGGCTCGACGCTCCGGGCTGGCGACGTCGTCGAGATCCGCGCCTCGGGCCTGCCCGCGGGTGCGATCGCCGTCGTCGAGCTGCACTCGACCCCGATCGAGCTCGGTCGCGGCGCGGTGGATGCGGACGGCGTGCTGGCGATGTCGGTGACGATCCCGGGTGGCGTCGAGCCCGGCGCGCACGAGATCGTCGTGCGGCTCGAGGCTGCGGATGCGGACGCGCCGATCTCACGCACGCCGATCACGATCGCCGGGCCGATCGTGACGCCGCCGGTGGTCGACCCGCCCGCCGTGACGCCGCCGGTCGCGCCCGTGCCTGCGGCGCCCGCCCCGACGGGTGGCGCGCAGGCATCGGGCGGCTCGGATGCGCTGCCGCGCACCGGCGTCGAGCTGCTGCTCCTGCCGATGCTGCTCGCGGGTGCCGCGCTCGTGCTGGGTGGCGCGGCGGTGCGCCGCCGAGCGACGACCCGCCGGGCGACGGCGCGCTGACCGAACCTCGCCGCGCCGAGGCGGCCGCTCCCGTGCGGGGCGGCCGCCTCGGTCGTCTGCGCCCCACCCAGGAGCGGCTGCCTCCGTCCTTCGCGCCCAACCGAGGTGCGGCCGCCTCGCGGCGGCGTCCCTCGATACTCCCGACCCGCCCCGCCTGCTCGGCGTCCGGGCGCGGCTCCGATCCCCCGTACTGGCCACGAACGGTCCGACGGTGGCCACGAAGGGTCGCGATCGGCCAAAAAGGGTTCGACGCTGGCCACGAAGGGTCGCGATCGGCCATGCAGGGTTCGACGGTGGCCACGGAGGGTCGCGATCGGCCATGCAGGGTTCGACGGTGGCCACGGAGGGTCGCGATCGGCCACGGAGGGTTCGACGGTGGCCACGGAGGGTCGCGATCGGCCATGCAGGGTTCGACGGTGGCCACGGAGGGTCGCGATCGGCCACGGAGGGTTCGACGGTGGCCACGAAGGGCGGCCAGTGGCCACGAAGGGCAGCCCTTCGTGGCCACCGTGCGGCCGGGAGCAGGACGCGGCGCCGACCGCACCCAGGCCCACACACGAATGCGGGGCGAGCCCGAAGGGCCGCCCCGCATCCATCCGTCCGCTCGCGTCATCGCCGACGCGAGCGGGCGGGATCACTCGAGCGGGATGGCCCGGGTCGGCTCGGCCGTGCCGCGCTCGTGCTCGCGCTTGCGGGCGATGCGGGCGATGAGGAAGAGGATCGTGCCGACGACGACGTAGCCGAGCGCGATGAGCCACGTCGTGCCCGACTGCTGCGTGAGCAGCCCGATGGATGCGATGAGCGCGAGCACGGGCACGATGCGCGGCACCGAGAAGTGCTTGTGCTGCACCTGGTCCTTCTTCAGCACGAGCACCGAGATGTTCGCGGAGATGAAGACGAGCACGAGCAGCAGCACCGTCGTGTCGGCGAGGGTGCCGACGTCGCCGACGAACGACATCGCCATCGTGACGATGCCGACGGTGAGGATCGCGACCCACGGCGTGCGGCGGCCCGAGAGCACGGCGCCGAAGACCTTCGGCAGCAGCTTCGCCTCGGCGAGGCCGTAGGTGGCGCGGGAGGCCATGACCATGAACAGCAGCGCGCCGTTGCCGATCGCGACGAGCGCGATGATCGCGAACAGCCACGACGGGAACGAGAAGCCGGATGCGGTGATCACCTCGAGCAGCGGACCCTCGGAGGTCGCGAGCTGGTCGGTGGGCACGACGACGGCGGCGCCGATCGCGATCGCGAGGTAGACGACGGCGGCGGTGAGGATGGCGCCGAACAGCGCGCGCGGGTACGAGCGCGACGGGTCCTTGACCTCCTCGGCCATGTTCGCAGCGGCCTCGAAGCCGAGGAACGAGAAGAAGGCGGTGATCGTCGCGGCGAACGCGCCGGAGATCGGGGGCACCCCATCCGCGAACGTCGTGAGCCGGCCCGGGTCGCCGCCGCCGCCGAAGATCACGAGCGCGGCGATGACGATGATGATGATGAGGCCGGTCATCTCGATGAGCGTCGCGCCGACGTTGGCGATGAGCGACTCGCGGACGCCGCGGATGTTGATGAGGATCAGCAGCGCGATGAAGATCAGCGTCACCGCGACGGTCGGCGCGTTCGGCACGAGCGCCTGCAGGTAGTCGCCCGCGAACGCGTTGGCGAGGGCCGCCGACGTCGTGATGCCGGACGACAGCATGAGGAAGCCGATGAGGAAGGTCACGAACGGCTTCTTGAAGGCGCGCTCGGCGAAGCGCGCGGCGCCGCCGGCGTGCGGGTACTTGGTGATGAGCTCCGCGTAGGTGCCGGCGGTGAGCAGCGCGAGCACGAGTGCGAGGAGCAGCGGCACCCAGAGGGCTCCGCCGACGTCCTGCGCGAGCGTGCCCACGAGCGTGTAGATGCCGGCGCCGAGCGTGTCGCCGACGATGAAGAAGAACAGCAGCAGCGTCGTGATGCCGCGCTTCAGCTTCGTGCCGGTCTCGTCGGGTTCGACGGTGCGTGCTGCAGGTGCGTCTGCCATAGCGAGTGAGCATGCCACGGATCGGCGAGTGGCGCGCTGGGTCGTCCACGCAGTTGCGGGATCGGCGGATGCGTGCGACGCCTCGAGCGTCGCTGGCGAGAGCGTGTCGCGATCGTTATTCATTGGCCTATGACGAATCCTCAGTGCCGGGATACGATCGGCCGACGCTGCTCCTCACGCAGCCGAGAGCTGTGGAGGTTCGCATGGACGAGCGTGCGATGGGTTGGATGCCCGACAGGGCCGAGGCCGCGCAGGACTGGGCGCAGCAGCGTGCGCAGTCGCTGCCGTGGGCGCGCGGCGAGCAGCGGGTGCCGAACCCGATGGCGCCGGCCCCCGGACCGACAGTGCCGGTGCCGAATCCCACGGCGGCGATGCCGATGCCCGGCGGCGTGCCCGTGCCGACGGCACCCATCCCGCAGCGCTCGCCTGGCGCCGTGCCGAATCCCATGGCCTTCGCCGGTGCGCCGGGTGGAGGGCATCCGTTCGATGGCGGCGGACGCGCGAAGCGCCGCTGGCCGCGCGTCCTCCTCATCGGCGCCGGGGCGTTGACCCTCTTCGCGCTCGGCTCGTGCGCCGGAGGGCTCGGCCAGGCCGGGGAGGTGCAGAGCCTGCAGAGCGAGCTGGCGACCACGACGACGGAGCTCGCCGGTGCGATCGCCGAGTCCGACGAGCTGCAGCTGCTGGTCGACGAGCAGGCCGAGGACGTCCTCGCTGCCGAGGACGAGGTCGACGAGCTCGCGTCGACGCTGACGTCGGTCGAGGCCGAGCTCGCGACCGCGCAGACGGACCTCGCTGCCGCGCAGTCGACCGTCGCCGAGCGAGACGCGACGATCGCATCCCTGCAGGCTGAGCTCGCGACCGCGCAGGCGGCCGCTGCCGCACCCGCGCCCGCTCCGGTCGCCGCCGTGCCGCAGGCCGCCGCGCCTGCTGCACCAGTCGCGCCGTCGAACGTCTACTACCAGAACTGCACGGCCGCTCGGCAGGCTGGTGCTGCGCCGGTCTACGCGGGGCAGCCGGGCTACGGGCCTCATCTCGATCGCGACGGCGACGGCGTCGGCTGCGAGTCGTGACGCGCGCTTCGACGGCCACGACGTGAGCGGCTTCCTCCGCTCGGGATTCGGGCTGCTCTCGATCGTCGCCCTGCTGCTCTCGGTGGTGGCGCTGGTCGGATCCCTCGTCCTCCCGCGGATGCTCGGAGCGGGGCAGCCCTCGTCGTCGCCCGCCGCGGAGCCGGTCGCGTCTGGGTCTCCGAGCTCGTCGCCGAGCGTCACGCCGTCGGAGCCGGCATCGACGCCGTCACCGAGCGCGCCCGTCGAGGCGGCGCCGCCTCCTGCGCCGCCGACGGCCGCTGAGGGTGCGCTGCAGGCACTGGCGACCATCCCGGTCACCGACGCCTCCGCCTGGGTGCCCGACTATCGACGTGCCGAGTTCGGCGACGCGTGGATCGACGTCGACGGCAACGGCTGCAGCCAGCGGCAGGACGTGCTCATGCGCGACCTCGACCAGATCGTCATGTTCGCCGACGGTTCGTGCCGTGTGCAGACCGGCGTGCTCGACGACCCGTACACCGGCGTCCTCGTGCCGTTCCAGCACGGCGAGCAGACGTCGCAGGCGGTGCAGATCGACCATCTCGTGCCGCTCGCGCTCGCCTGGCGCAGCGGTGCGTGGGCGTGGAGCCCAGAGCAGCGCGTGCAGTTCGCGAACGACACGTCGCTGCTGCTCGCGGTCGAGGGCGGCATCAACCAGTCGCGCAGCGACTCGGATCTCGCGGAGTGGCTGCCGCCGGAGGCCGATGCGCGCTGCGGCTTCGTCATCACGATCGTCGAGGGCGTGGCACGCTACGGCCTGTCGATGACGGCGGCGTCGCATGCGACCGCCGAGGCGGTGCTGACCGGATGCGGCGACGAGCCGGGGATCGTGCCCGCGGACTGATCCGGATCGATCGGCGGTGTCAGTCGGGGCGCTCGCCCGCCGCCCAGCGCAGCGCGAGGTGGGCGAAGCGGTCGGCGACCGCATCCTCATCGGCGTCGAAGGGAAGGCCGAGGGGGATGTGGTCCCACGTGCGCGGCGGGCGCTCGCGCTCGCGATGCGCGTGCACGGCGTACCCGAAGGTGCCGGTGCGCGGCAGCCAGCCGACGAGCAGCTCGATCGCACCACCCGTGCTCGGCGCGAACCCGAGGTAGACGAGGGCGCGCTCGCCGCGGCTGCGTCCCCAGGCGTGGTCACCCGCATTGACGATCGAGGACGAATGTGGAGCACCGGCGGCGTGCAGCCGCTCGTCGATCGCCCGTCGCAGGCGTGTGGCTCTCGCGACGAGCACGGCGTTCGCCGCGTCGAGCGCGGTGAAGAAGTCGAGCACCTGATCCTGCCGCTGGCCGATCGCCGACCACAGCTCGTCGAGCCGTCGCTGCTCGTGCTCGATCGTCATCCTCGCGATCCTCTCGCTCATGGACTCGCGGAACTGCGCGTACAGCTCGAGGCTGCGCTGCTCGGCGACGGGGCCGACGTCGTAGAGCGCGGCGTCGGCAGCGTCGAAGAGGTCGTCGTAGGCGAGCGAGTGGATGCGGTGCGTAGCGTCCGTCGCGAGGTCGGGTCGCGTGCGTGCCCGGGCGATCGTCGCCTCGACGACCGTGGCGCGGACGTCGCGGATGCGTGCGAGCTGCCTGCCGCGCTCGTCGCTGCCCGGCTCGGCACCGGTCGTGACGACGATGGCGACGTCGAGGTGCTCGTTCTCGAGCAGCACGTCGACGCGGTCGCCGACCCCGGCGCGGGTCTCGGTCGTCACGGACCACTCGCTCGAGCCCGCGCAGCGGCCGGCGTCGAACGGCCCGCGCTCGGTGGCGGCACCGTCGAGCAGGGTCACGAGCGCGTCGACGAACGTCGTGCCGAATCGGTGGCGCTCGTTCGGGTCGAGCAGGAAGGCGAGCACGGTGGATGCGACCGGTTCGACCCGCGCCGTGCCGGTGAGCGTGAAGACGTTGACCGGAGCCGGCGGCTCGAACGCGCCCACGAACGGCTCCTCGAGGAACTCGTACGCGTGCGACGCCATGTCCGGATGGTAGGCGAGCCCGGGTCCGCGTGCCTGAGGATCCGCCGCGGATCTCGGCTTCGGCCTCGCCCTTCGCGCGCCGAGGGCGCCTGGCGACCCGCTGTGTCCGCTCCTTGAGGTGCGAGCGAAGCGACCTCGTAACCGCTCTTCGAGGTGCGACCGAAGCCCTCCCCATGACCGCTCCTTGAGGTGCGAGCGAAGCGAGCCTCGAAAGGATCCCACCAACGCACCCCAATCCCGCTCCTTGAGGTGCGAGCGAAGCGAGCCTCGAAAGGAGCCCGCCAGTGCTCGTCTCTCAGTCCCGTTCCCGCACGCCTTGAAGTGCGAGCGTCTCCAAGTCCCGCTCCTTGAGGTGCGAGCGAAGCGAGCCTCGAAGGAGCCCACCAACGATCGCTACGGCGAGCACCCCGGATCGTTCGGATACGCGATGCAGTCACCTCGCGTGAGCACCGTCTGCACCTCGAAGACCTGCACCGCCTCAGCAGGTGCGGCGAGCTCGAGCGTGCCCGGCACGGTCGCCCATGCGCCATCGGTGGCGAGGTCCGCCTCGAAGGTGATCGTCACGGTCGCGGTGTAGTCGCCGCGCGTCTGGTACTCGTGGCTCGTCGCGGTCGACGTCCAGTCGTCGTCGCTCGCCTGCCAGAGCGCGCCAGCATCGTCGGTGGTCACGACGGTCCCGTCCCCGTAGTCGAAGGTGAACGCGACGGGCCGCCACCGCACCTCGACAGGCTGCCCGAGCAGCGTGCCCTGCTGCACGTGGTCGGTCGCAGTCGCGACGAAGTTCGTCGGGATGCCGAGCACGCCCCAGTTCTCGGGTTGCACGACGAGCTCGCCGACGGCTGGCCTGAAGGACGCGAGGTCGGCGATGGTGATCGGAGCGGCGCCCTCGGCTGGGTTGCAGAGCTCGTCGCTGCCGAGGTTGCAGCGGAGCTCGCGGGGGGTGAGGGCGCGCAGCGATGGGTCGGTTGGTGTGTTTGGAGCGGCGACAGCCTCGATGTCGACTGCTGGTGAACCGCCCGAGCACGAACCTGCGATCTCAAGGTTTTGACTTCCCCATCCAGCGCCTTGAGAGCAGCCGGATTGTGAAGTGCCAACGGCGGCAAGTGGGGTCATTGCGAGTAGAAGGGCAAGTGGAACTACACGCATTCTGGATCACCGCTCGTGCCGGGGAATGCGGTGGCAACCACTCGGCCCATGTCGTTTTGCCACCGCACCTCGAACGTCACTGGTCGGCGCTCCGAACCGCCGCCCGAGATCGGCTGACCTGAGCCATCGACGACCTGACTCCCGCTTGTGTCGAGACAAGCTTCCAGTGAAACGACAGCGCTGTCCTCCGCGGACGGCTGGACGGAGAGTGGTGTGATGTTGATGAGAGCCGAACTGCCCTCGAGTCGATATCCCTGCTGCAGGTACTCGTCAACATCGGCCGCGATGTTCGCCGCGATCTCATCAGTCGTGAGTTCGTAGAGTTCGGGAGGCACTTCCAAGTCAGCAAAAGCGCGATCCGTCAATGCGACGAACTCGATCGCTGTGTCAGCCGCGTTCGTCGCGAACTCATCGTTCGACAGCGTCGGTTCGGGGTCTGTCTGAGCCGGGGAGGCGGAAGGCTCCGGCTCATCCCCGCCCCCGCATCCGGCCAGCGCCACCACCGCGGCAGCGCCGACGGCACCCCACCGCATCCACCGCGTCCGCCGATCCATGCCCGAGACCATACGAGCAGCCTCCGCGACGACCGTGGAGTTGTCCACAGGTCAGTTCGTGTCGGTGGTGCACAGCACACTGAGGATCGTTCACGAAGAGGAAGGCCGGCATGACCGATCCCAGTTACACGGCGATGCTCCTCGTCATCGACCGCAGCGGCTCGATGTCGACGATCCGCGACGAGATGGTGCAGGCGCTCGAGGTGATGATCGCCGAGCAGCGGAAGGAACCCGGTCTGCTCACGGTCGACGTCGTCACGTTCGACGACCGCATCGAGCACGCGGTCGTGCTCGGCGATCCCGAGGTCGTGCGCATCGAGCTCGAGCCGCGCGGTGCCACGGCGCTCTACGACGCGATCGGCGTCGCCGTGCAGCAGTTCGGAGCTCGGCTCGCCGCCATGCCCGAGCATGCGCGCCCGTCCACCGTGCAGGTCATCGTCGTGACCGACGGGCTCGAGAACGCGAGCCAGGAGTGGACGGCCGAGTCCGTGAAGGCGACTGTCGAGCGTCAGCGCACCGAGTTCGGCTGGGACTTCGTCTTCCTCGGCGCGAACCAGGACGCGGTCCTCACGGGTGCGCGCCTCGGCTTCGCGCGGGATGCCTCCATGACCTACGCGCCGGCTCCCGGCGCTGTCGGAGCGGCCGGCGCCTCCATGAGTCGCTACATGTCCGACCTCCGTCGAGGCGAGCGGCGCGGCTTCGACGGCGACGAGCGCGGGTCGGCGATGGGCGCCGGCTCGTAGGCTCGAGGACCATGGACGACGAGGTCGCGCGGGCGGCGCGCAGCATCGAGGCGAATCCGCTCGGACGGCTGATGCATGGCCAGCGCGAGCTGTTCCACAGCAACCTGATCGCGTGGTTCTTCGACGCGTTGCCAGAGGCTGCCGACGCAGTCTTTCGGCCCTTCATGGTCGACGGGGACGTCGCATCCCGTTCGATCGAGCGCGAGCGATCTCATCTCGACCTCGTGGTGCGCCTTCCGGGCCGCTCTCCGCTCGTCGTGGAGAACAAGGTGTTCGCGCTGCCCGACGCTGTGCAGCTGCGTCGATACGAGGATGCCGTGGCGCGGTGGTCGACGCCTCCCGCGTTCGTGCTCCTGGCGGCCAGCACGCCCGACTTCGCACTCGGCAGATGGACGCACATCGACTACCGCGAGCTGGCGGCGGCGATCGAAGCCGCACTGCCGAGCGGTTCGTCCTACGAGGTCGAGACGATGCGTCGGTATGCGGCGCTCGCGCGTGACGTCCAGTCGCTCGTCGACGCGGTCGCCGTGAGGTCGGAGGGCGAGTCGGTCTGGCTTGCTCCGCGCGTCCTCGACGTCATCGGGAGTCGTCAGACGCGCGCAGCGCTGCACAAGGCACGAGCGACGCACGTGGCTCGCCACCTTCGGGCGCTCGACCTCGGGGACCGCTGGCGCATCCGGGCCGACATGACCAGAGGCACGCCGCTGGTCGAGGCGTTCGCCCGCGTGGTCGACGACGGGCTCGACGTGCGTCTCGGGTGGCAGCTGCAGGGCTCGCAGCTGCGACGCGCCGTCATCTTCGATGAGCCGATCGCGCGTGGCCGTGACGAGGGAGCGAAGGACGTGCGCACCTCGCTCTCGCGGGCGCATCCGAGCTGGTTCGCGCTCCCGCCAGAGTTCGACGCGGTCGGCAGCAGCGAGTTCAACCACTACGCGCCCGACTTCGTCTACCGGTACGCCAAGGCGCCCGCGCTGACCGTCGCCGACCTCGCGGGCTTCGCATCGTGGGTGTCCCAACGGGTCGCACCACTCGAGTCACGGCGCTCGGCCAGCGGACCGTCCTAAAGTCGCGCGAGGAGGCGCTCATGCAATCACTCGTCCACATCGGCATCGATCTCGCCTGGGGGCCGCGCAACCGCTCGGGTGTGGCGGCGGTCGACGAGCGCGGCGCGCTGCTGGCCTCCGCGACGGTCACGACCGACGACGAGATCGTCGCGTGGGTCGAGCGCCATGCATCCCGCACCGGGATCGTCGCCATGGATGCGCCGCTCATCGTGGCCAACGAATCGGGGAGCCGGCGCTGCGAGCAGGAGATCCACGCAGCGTTCGGTCGCTTCGACGCGGGCGCGTACCCGGCGAACACCTCCAACCCGCACTTCGATCCGCCCCGCGCGCTTACGCTGGCGCAACGGATGGGTCTCGGCATCGACGCGGAGTCGGCGCAGCGCGAGCGCGTCGCCATCGAGGTCTATCCGCATCCCGCGATGGTCGGCCTGTTCGCGCTCGACAGGACGCTGAAGTACAAGCGCAAGAAGCAGGGATTCGCGGTGCAGCACGCGGAGACGCTGCGGCTCCTCGCGCTCATGGAGGGCATCGCGGCGCTGCGCCTGCAGCACGCGCCGAGCTGGCTCGCGATCCGCGCCACCGTCGAGGCGGCCACCGGGCCGGGAGCGCTCGGCCGCGTCGAGGACGAGATCGATGGGATCTTCTGCGCCCACCTCGCGTGGCTCTGGGCGCAGGGATCGGATGCGCTGCAGGTCTACGGCGACGTGCGCGAGGGCTACATCGTCGCGCCGCCCCCGCCGACGTGGGCGCCCGCCCGCCGGACTCGGAGCGCGGCAGACGCATCGGTCGACTCGTCGGAGGCGACGATCGCTGACGAGCCGTCCCTCGAGACCGTCGCCGAGGACGCACCGCACCCCGCCTCGCACGTCTTCGTCACGCGCGGCGATCTCCTCCACCTGGCCTGCGACGCATGGCTGCTGCCGAGCGATCAACGCGGCGAGGTCACCGGTCGCTGGGATCTGGAGGACATCCACGATCGCGTCCGACGATCGGTGCCGGACGAGTTCGTCGAGGGTCGGCGGCTCGCGGTGCCACTGGCGGGGGGTGAGACGCACGAAGGTCCGACGCCGATCCTCACGGCCGTGCCGCTGCGCGGCGTCGAGGCGCCGGGGGGCATGCAGCACCTCATCCGGGCCGTGCGCGACTTCGTCGCCGTCGGCGCCGCTGTCGCTCGCGCGCGCTCGACGCGGGTCGTGCCACTGCTGGCCATGCCGTCGTTCGGCACCGGAGCAGGGGGAGGCGCTCGCGTGCGAGGAGAGGTGCTCGCGGTGCTCCTCCGCACGGCTCGATCGGCTGCCGCCGAGCATGGGGTCGACGTCGCGATCGTGATCCAGGATGCGGCGACCTTCGCGCATGTGCAGCACGGCAGACGCAGCGCCGCCGGCGGTGAGCACGATCCTTGGCTTGAGCTGACGGCCGAGCAGCGGGTGGAGGTGGAGCGGCTCGCCAGGTTCGCCCGCGCGGGTCGACTCGTGCCGTTCATGGGAGCGGGCGTGAGCGTGAGCGGCGGAGGCCCGACGTGGCGCGCGCTCATCGAGCGGCTCGCGGACCGGGCCGCGCTGACCGACCACGAACGCGACTCCCTGCTCCGCGCCGACCGCTCGCCGCTCGATCAGGCGTCGATCCTCGAGAGCCGATTCGGCGCCTCCGACGAGGATCGGATCGCGTTTCGCGAGGCGATCGCCTCTCAGGTCGCGCTGGCGCGCTACGGGCTCGCGCCTGCGCTGCTGGCGACCCTCGCTCCGTCGCAGGCGATCACGCTGAACTACGACCGGCTCTTCGAGCAGGCAGCGGAGGACGTGGGAGGCGATCGGCTCGCAGTCATCGCCGACCGCGAGGTCGACCCCGACGCGCGCCGATGGCTGCTCAAGCTGCACGGCACGATCGAGGATCCGGCCACGATCGTGCTCACGCGAGGCGACTACCTCGGCTTCGCTGCGAGTCGCGGGGCGCTCTCGTCGATCGTGAAGGCCCACCTCATCACGCATCATCTGCTCTTCGTCGGCTTCGGCTTCGGCGACGATCACTTCCACGAGATCGTGCACGACGTGCGTCGGGCGGTGCGCCATGTCGGCGAGCACCCGTCCGCGACGGCGCTGCAGGTGCGCTGGGATCCGCTCGACGCGGCACTGCTGCAGGGCACGGCACGCGCGGTGCCGATGGACGTCGAGGGCGCGGACTTCGCCTCCGCGACGGGTTGGGCGGGGCGGCAGGTCGAGATCCTGCTCGATGCGCTCGTCGCGCTGTCTGCCGACAGCCACGACTATCTGCTGCGCGAGGGCTTCGACTCGGCCCTGACGCCCGACGACAAGGTCCTGCGCGAGCACGTCCTCACGTTCGTCGAAGGACTGCCTCAGCAGGCTCGCGGCTCGACCGCATGGGGAGTCGTGCAACGCGCCCTCGCCGCGCTCGGCCACGAGGCTTGAGCGGTCGGGATGCGGCGACGGGTCGCCCGTCGACCTCTCCCGGCTGTCGCTGAACGCTCAGCGACGACGGAAGCGCTGCGCAGGCTTCCCGACGCCTCCGCGCGCGACCTCGCCCGTCTCGGCGAGGTGCGGCAGCATGGCGCGGCGGAAGGTGTCGGGCTGCAGCCGCTGGCCGGCGACCGTCTCGTGCACACGCCGCAGCTCGCGCAGGGTGAATGCGTCGTCGAGCACGCCGTCCGGATCGGGATGCTCCGCGTATCGGCCCCGCATCCACGCGACCGCGCGGGTGACGATGTCGTCGTGGTCGAAGTCGAGGCCGTGCGCATCGTCGATCGGCACGAGCGACGCATGCCCTGCCGCCTGGGGAGGGACGACGACCACGTGTGCGACCGAGAGCACCCACCCTCGAGTGTCACGGTCCAGCGCGTCGAAGACGTGCAGCTGCGACGGTCGCACGCCCGTCACGCCTGCCTTGTGCTCGAGCGAGCGACGCACAGCATCCTCGAGCGTCTCGCCGGCGTGCAGGAACGTGCCCGGCAGGCGGCGTCCGCGGCGCTCGGGAGCATCGACGAGCAGGACACGGAGAGCGTCGCCGTCGACGGTCAGCACCGCGGTGTCGACGGCGACCGAGGGCCTGGGGTAGTCGGCGAGGGACCTGCCGGATGCGTCATGGTGCGAGGTCACGCTCGCCATTCAAGCAGATGCGCGCTAATGTCGGTGGCATCAACTTAGATCAGAAGTGAGTAAATAGGCGAATCCACCGCCGCGACGAAAGGAGTCGAGATGCGACTCAGCACCATCCAGAAGGACCGCGCGGTGGGCGCGGTCCTCGCCTCGGCAGTCGGCGACGCGCTCGGCGCGCCGTACGAGTTCCAGGCGCCGCTCCCGAGCGACCGCGACGTCGTCCTCCGTGCTGGCGGCCCGTGGGAGCTCGGCGAGTGGACCGACGACACCGCCATGGCAGTCCCGATCCTTCGCGCGCTCGCCGAAGGGCGACGCCTCGACGACGATCGGACGCTCGACCGTCTGATCGCGGAGTGGTCCGGCTGGCGGCGCGGCGCGAAGGACGTCGGCATCCAGATCGGTCGAGTGCTCGGCACCATCCGCTCGCTCACGGCGGATGATGCGCGGCGCGCGGCCCGCATCCTGCACGAGCAGACGGGGCGCAGCGCTGGCAACGGCTCGCTCATGCGTACGGGGCCGGTCGCGCTCGCGTTCCTCGACGAGCGGCCGGGCACGGTCGAACGGCTCGCCTCGGCGGCCCGCTCGATCAGCGACCTGACGCACTTCGATCCCGAGGCCGGCGATGCCTGCGTGCTCTGGAGCCTCGCGATCCGCCACGCGATCCTCACCGGCGAGCTCGACCTTGGTGGCGGCCTCGCAGCCCTCCCCTCGGAGCGCCGCGGCCTGTGGAGCGAGCGCATCGATGAGGCGGAGACGCGGATGCCGTGGGACTTCCCGAAGAACGGATGGGTGGTGCAGGCGCTGCAGGCAGCGTGGTCGGCGATCTCGCACGGGGACTCGCTCGTGCAGCGCCTGGTGCTTGCGGTGCGCTGCGGCAACGACACCGACACCGTCGCAGCGATCGCCGGCGCGCTCGCAGGCGCCGCTCAGGGCGTCACCGCCGTGCCCTTCGCCTGGCGCCGCCACCTCCATGGATGGGCTGCCGCCGACCGGGTCGGCACGCACCGCGACCTGCAGCGCTGGGCGGTGCTGGCGGCATCGCACGGTCGCGTCGACCGCGTCGGATGGCCAGCCGCCGAGCGCTTCCCTGTCGGCGCCGACGCGACGCTCGTCCAGCACCCGCTCGACGAGCGCGTCTGGCTCGGCGACCTCGCGTCGCTCGACCGCCTGCCTCGCGAGGTCGACGCGGTCGTCTCGCTCTGCCGAGTCGGCGCTGCGCAGGTCCGCGTGCCCGCGAGCGAGCACCACCTCGTGTGGCTGGTCGATGCGGACGGCGAGAACGCGAACGTCGATGGGACGCTCGCCGACGCGGCCGATGCCATCGCCGAGCTGCGGCGCGAGGGGCGCACGGTGCTCGTGCACTGCTTCGAGGCGCGCAGCCGCACCGCTGCTGTCGCCGCGACGTATGCGGTGCGCCACCTGGGCGTCGAGTCCGACCGTGCGCTCGCCTCGGTCGCCGCTACGCTGCCGAACTACGGCCCGCAGCGCTTCCTGCTCGACGCGGTCCGGCGCGCGGCAACGGCGGAGAGTCGTCGATGATCGCCGACCGATTCCTGCTGCAGCAAGCGTGGTGGATCCTGTCCGAGCTGTGCCGTCGGCACGAGCGCACGGTCATGGACCGCTTCGTGCATGAGCAGCACGGCGGGGTGCTGCTCGCGAAGCGGATCGGCAAGGCCGCCGAGCCCGAGACGAACGTCGGCGTCGCGGCGAACCTCGTCGACGGCATTCGCATCATGCAACGGTCGGGATCGACCCTCATCCCGTGGGCTGAGGTCTTCGAGGCCGGCGACGCGCACGCGATCGTGCGGCACATCGAGCGCATCTCTCCGCTCGGACCTGTGGAGAGCGCGCCCTCGACGACGCACCGAACGCTGGTCTACCGGCTCGCCGCCCGCATCCTCGCCTCTCGCCTCGACGATCGGCATGACTGGTCGATCGAACCCCTGGATGCGGCGGCGGCGATCCAGGGTGAGCGCACGATCGCCTCGCTGGGCGAGGCCGTGACGCTGCCGACCGTCCGCGCCGACCTCGAGCACCAACGACAGTCATTCGCGACCACGACCGCGTTCGCCTCGGATCATCCGGTGTTCGTCCCGCACCTGTGGGTCGTGCGGCGCGACGTCGACGTGGCGATGGTGCTCGACACCGACGGCTTCGTGCACACGCGCTCTCGCGGCCTCGTGCCGGTCGAGCGCATCTACGAGGAGCACGGCCGCGACCTCGACCGAGTGCTGCACGCGGTGTGGGAGGCGACGCGCGAGTGACGCGTGATGCTCGCGTTTCGCAGGTGATTCCGCGAGCCGAGGGGAATGCTCCCTTCGCTGGCGGGATCGCCTGCAAAACTTGGGGAGCGGCGCGCCTCAGTGCAGCGGGCTCGTCACGAGCTTCGCCGCGAACCCGAGAAACACGGTCCCGATCGCCGCATTGCCGCCAGCCGCGATGAGCGGACGCCGCCGCACCGCCGCCGCGAGGCGCGACCCGACGAGGATGAGCGTCGTCAGGTAGAGCGCGCTGCCGAGCTCGAGCAGCCCGCCGAGCAGCGTGAACGTCAGCGCCGGCGCCTCATAGGTCGGGTCGACGAACTGCACGAAGAAGGCGAACATGAAGAGGATCGCCTTCGGGTTGAGGATGCTCACGATGAACGCGCGGCGGAACGGTCGCTCGACCTTCGCCGGCGTCGTCGCGAGGGCCTCGCGGCTCACGTCGAGCTCGCCCGCGTCGATGCCGGCGGCCTCGAGGCGCACGAGGTCGATGGGGGAGGTGTCCTCGGGCGCGCGCAGCACGCGGCGCTGCCGGAACTGCTTCCACGCCGCCCGCAGCGACGTGATCGCGAGGAACGCCAGGTACGCGGCGCCGCCCCACTGCACGATCGTGAAGAGCATCGGGTTCGCCGCCAGCACGGATGCGACGCCGAGCGCCGTGAGCACGATGAGCACCGCATCCCCGAGGAAGACGCCCGACGCGGCCACGTAGCCGGCGCGGATGCCGCGGCGGGCGGCGACCGACAGCACGTACATCGAGTTCGGTCCGGGCATGAGGATGATGACGACCAACCCGGCGAGGTAGCCGCCGAGGTCCGTCACGCCGAGCATGCAGCGATCATCGCACCCTGGGCGGGCCGGGGGCGCCACGCGATCCGGCCGGAGAGCGGCGAGATCCTGCCGCGGTGGTCGTTACGGCATCGCGGCCGCGACGAGGGGTCGCAGCGCGGCGATGTCGTGCTCGATGTCGCGCAGCAGCTTCGTGCCCCGGTGGGCGAGCTGCTCGCTCGAGATCTCGATGAGCTGGATGCGGTAGCGGGCGCACTCGGTGCGGCGGCGCTGGTCGTAGGCGATGCGCTGCAGCGTGCGGACGGACGCGGTCATGAGGTCGGGGATGATCGGACCCGCGTAGTACTGCGCGGCGATGGAGTGCTCGGGCCAGTAGGCGTCGACAGGCAGCTTGCGGCGGGTGCCGCGTGCATCCGGGTCGGCGCGCAGCCAGTCGAACGAGAACTCGCGCAGCGCCTTGCGGCCCACGATCTGCTCGCAGAGACTGAGCACGTAGTGCTCGTCGCTGTTGACGCGGATCGGGCCGGTCGACAGTGGGATGTCGAGGGTCTTCGCGCGCGGAGCCATGGTCAGACCACGTCCGTCTCGACGTGCGCTAGCTGCGATGGCACCGCGATGTCGTGTTCGCCGGCGCTCGCGATGCGACGCACCTCGGTCACGTTCGGTGCGGGCTTGCCGGCGTCGGCGACGATCCACTCGCCGATGAGCGTGCGGCCGCCGTCGAGCGTCTGCAGTGCGACGCCCGTGACGTCGAACTGCCCGTACAGCGAGTGCTCGATACGGGCGGATGCGAGGTCGCCGTGGGCGAGGTCGACCGCGTCGACGGCGTCGCCGTCGAGGTCGTCGAGCGCCTCGAGTGCCTCGAACGCGCGGAGGGGCGTGGTGGGCTTGCCGGTGCCGGAGTCGAACGCGCGCGCCGCGAGGAGCCGCGACCCGTCGGACACGGTCGCGACCGTGCCGGCGTACTCGAAGAGCCCGTATCGGTCCTCGCGGAAGACGGCGCGCACGGGTGCGTCCGCGCCGCGCTCTGCGATCGCGGTGGTCATGGCGGCGACATCGCGCTTGGTCGATCCTTGCGCGGCGGCGAGCCGGTCGAGCGTGCTCATCGGCGTATCCCCTCGTCGGTGAGACCTGTGGGCAGGATACGCCGGGTCGCGATCGGTGGGAGCGGGGTTGCGGGGATCTGTGGAGAAGGGCACTCGCGTCGAGAAGGGACGCGATGGCTCAAGGACGGAGTTCGCGCAGCATCCGCTCGGTATGCTCGGCCCAGTTGCGGTCCGAGGGAGAGAGCATGACTGCGGACACCACGTCTTCTCGCTTCGTCTCGACCGTGGTCGAGTACATCCGAGCTCGCCATCCGATCTTGGTGGTCGAGTCGCAGGAGTCGGAGCGCGTCGTCTCCCTCATGTCGAAGGTGGCGACCGCTCCTGAGTTGCGCCAGCCTCGGCGAGTGGTCGCCTTTACATTGACCAACGGCCTGCACGTTCCCGGCGAGAGCGGCAACCCCTCGACCGTCGAATCGGCGTTGCAGCAGACGACCAAGACGACGGAGCCGACGATCTTCGTCTTCTCCGACGTCCACCACCAGCTTGGCGATGGGGCGAGGCCCGCGGATCCCCGCGTGATCCGCACCCTCCTCGATACAGCGCATGCCTTCCGGGTTGGGGCGGTTCAGCACACGCTGGTCATCACCGCACCCGCCGTGCCTCTACCGATCGACTTGGAGAAGGAGGCGACGCTCGTCGAGTTGCCGTTGCCGGATGCGAGCGAGATCGGTCGAGTCCTCGACGACATGATCCAGGCCAATGCCTCGGCGATCACGGTCGACCTCGACGCCGAAGGCCACCAGCGGCTGGTGCAGGCCGCGCAGGGTCTCACGCTCGGCGAAGCCGAGAACGCGTTCGCTCGTGCGATCGTGAATGACCGCCGACTCGATGCCTCGGACGTTGCAGTGGTGCTCGAGGAGAAGAGCCAGACGATCCGGAAGTCCGGCCTGCTGGAGCTCGTCAGGCCAGAAGGCGGACTCGACGAGGTCGGGGGACTGGAGAACCTCAAGCGCTGGCTGGCGAAGAGAAACGGCTCGTGGTTGGGGCTCGCAGGCGAGTGGGGCATCCCCTCGCCCAAAGGCGTTCTGATCACCGGCGTTCCCGGTTGCGGCAAGTCCCTCACGGCTGCATGCATCGCGTCAGCGTGGGAACTGCCGCTGCTGCGACTCGACGTGGGGCGAGTCTTCTCGGGCCTCGTCGGCTCGAGCGAGACCAACATGCGCCAAGCGCTTCGGTTGGCGGAGGCCGTCTCACCGTCGATCTTGTGGATCGATGAAATCGAGAAGGGGTTCGGTGGTCAATCGGGTGGCGGTGATTCCGGGACCAGCACGCGCGTGTTCGGAACCTTTCTGACCTGGATGCAGGAGAAGCGCAACACGGTGTTCGTGATCGCGACTGCGAACAAGATCGACGGGCTCCCGCCGGAGTTCCTCCGTAAGGGGCGCTTCGACGAGGTCTTCTTCGTCGACCTGCCGACGATTGATGAGCGTCAGGCCGTATGGTCCCTCCACCTTGGGCGCCGCCTGGCAGCTCCCTCGCGAGCGGCCGGCGAGGTCGTCGCGGATGAGATCACTACCCGAGAGCTGGCGGATGCATCCGAGGGTTTCTCGGGAGCCGAGATCGCACAGTGCGTCATCGCTGCGTGCTTCGACGCATTCGCGGAGAGACGTGCGGTGACGATCGACGACCTTCGGCGATCGATCGCGAACACGGTGCCGTTGTCAGTCACGCAGGCGGAGCAGATCACGGCGATCAGGGACTGGGCCTCGACTCGCGCCGTGTCGGCCACGCAGCAGCTCGATCGTGACGAGTACGCGTCGGCTGCGGTCGACGATGTCAGGGGCTGGCGCGGTGGACGTCAGATCGACTTCTGAGGACCGACGATGAGCGTTGAGCTAGTGCTGATCCCGCTCGGGATCGCCGCGATCGCGGCACAACGTGCGGCTAGGGCCACGTCGGTCTGCGAACGGTGTCGTGCCACGGTCGTCGGCGATCAGGGATTGGCGACCGAGACGCTCGCGGCCCTCGGATGGCGGGTGCTCCGGAACGAGATCGGTGCGATCGACGTCGAGACACCGGCGGGTCGGAGCACCTTCAGGCTCGTCGGTGAGGTGATGCTGGCCCGAGTCGATGGCGCTCCGGAGCATGTCACGCTCGCGATGATCAGCGAGTTCGATCGCATGGCGGGACTTGTGCTGCAGCACCGGGGCGTGGCCCGCGCGAGAGCGCAAGCTGAGGCGATGGGGATGCGTCTGATCGAGCAGCAGAGCGTCGACGGCGAGATTCGCCTCGTCTTCGAGGAGGCATGATGGCGAGATTCGAGATGCGGATCCTCGCTGACGGGACGATCAAGACTGAGATCCAAGACGCGCCAGGCGAACAGTGCCTCGATCACATCCCCACTGCCCGACGCCTAGCGCCGGGGGCTGAGGTCGTCAGCTCGGCGACGACCGCCGACTTCGCAGCCGTGGTCGACGTTCAACAGCAGCACCAGATCGAGAGGGTGGACCGTCATGACGCCTGAGGAACGGCTCTGCTCTCCGCGATGGAAGTGGGTGCACTCGCTCTGGATGCTCCCTGGCGTCGTCGGAGTCGGCCTCGCGACCTGGATGGGCTTCCTGTTCATCGGCGTGCGCGCGAAGCGCCGACTCTGGGTGGTGTTCGGCGTCGCCTACTTCGTCGCGGGTTGCGCGGTCATTGCGATCTCGTCGGCCTTCCCGACTGGCACGAAGGAAGAACCCGTGCCCGAGAACGCGTGGTCGGGCTGGGTCACGCTCGGACTCTGGGTCCTGGGGATCGCGCACACGATCCTCACGAACAAGGCCTGGCTCAAGGCGCGCGCCCATCTCGATGCAACGAGCCCCGCGGTCACGACCGTCCAAGAGGACACGGCACCGGGAGCGGGCGACTCCGGCCCGGTGGCGCTGGCGAGCGAGCCAGCCTCCGCCGATCTCAACAGTGCGAGCGTGGAGTCGCTCTTGGCAGCGGGTCTGCACCGCGACGAGGCGGACGCGGTGGTCGCAGCACGCGCCCAGGAACCCTTTGCCCAAGCATCCGCTGTGGTCACGCGAGCCGTCCTGCAACCGCATCGATTCGCTGAGTTGCGCGGACGACTCGTTGCAGACGTGGAGCCGCCGGACGCAGCGCCGCGGCCGGCGTCTGGTCGCCGACTCGATCTGTGACGATCCGCGTCGCGCGCGTCCTGCACGGGACGGTCGCCGAAGGCCCGGGACGTCGCACGGCGGTCTGGTTTCAAGGGTGCAGCATCCGTTGCCGGGGATGCGTCAACCCGCACCTCTTTCGCGCGTCCGGCGGACACCTCATCGAAGGCGAAGACGTCGTTCGAGGCGCGCTCGAGTCGGGCGATGAGGGTCTCACGCTCATCGGCGGCGAACCCTTCGATCAGGCATCTGGGGCCGGCGGTCTCGCGGTCGCCGCGCAGGAGGCCGGGCTCGGGGTTCTGTGCTTCACAGGCTACCTCCACGAGGCCCTGCAGACGCGCGGTGACGCAGTCGAGCTGCTGAGTGCGATCGATCTGCTGATCGACGGACCCTTCGTCGCGGAACGTCCGGAGCAACACCGACCTCTCGTCGGGTCGACCAACCAGAGGCTCATCCACCTCACGGAGAGGTACAGGGGGATCGAAGCAGCCCCTGGGCGCAATCGAATCGAGGTGCGGGTCGGCGTGGATGGCGCGGTCGACGTTGCAGGATTCACCGATCGCGATGGCACGAGCGCGTTGCGGGGTGCTCTTGGGCGTCGACGTCCTGGGTGACCGCTCGCCCCGCCGCGCGGCCGTCGGCCCTTTGCCCTGACCGCCGTGAGTACGCTTGCGACGACGTGTCAGAACGGAGCACTTCGTGAAGTTCAAGTGGGTGGCGCCGACGACGGCCACGCAGGTCGTGCCGCAGGCCTTCGTCGCCGCGCTCCCCGCGCACCCGTCGCCGAAGCTGCCCGTCACGCCCGCCCCGGCACCCCTCGAGCCCGGTGTTCGGATCGAGCCCGTCACGAAGGGTCCGAAGGCGCACGACGCCGACATCCCGGCCCTCTCCGGTGACGCGGCCGACGCGGTCGCCCACCGAGGCAGCCACCTGCAGATCATCGCCGCCGCCGGCTCGGGCAAGACGGAGGTCGTCTCGCAGCGGGTCGCATCGCTGCTCGCGGATGGGGCGCCGCCGGAGTCGATCGTGGCGTTCACCTTCACCGAGAAGGCTGCCGCCGAACTCAAGGAGCGCATCCGCGAGCGCGTCACGGCCCGCATGGGCGTGGAGGCGACCGATCAGCTCGGACGCCTCTTCGTCGGCACGATCCACGCATACTGCTTCCGCATGCTGCAGACATACGTGCCTCGCTACGAGACCTATACACCGCTCGACGCCAACCAGCTGACGAACTTCATCTACCGCGAGAGCAATCGCATCGGGATCACGGACATCTGGCCCGAGCGAGGACGCTTCAAGAGCATGGAGGTGTTCCAGCGCGGCATCGACGTGATCGAGAACGAGCTCATCGAGGTCGAGACGCTACCGGCCGGACCGTTCAAGCAGGCGGTCGCTGGCTACTACGAATCTCTCGATCGCTACCAGTTCATGTCCTTCGGCACGCAGATCGTGCGCGCTGTCGAGGCGCTCGCCGATCCCGAGACCCATGCGGCCGTGACCGCTCCGCTGCTGCACCTCATCGTCGACGAGTATCAGGATGTGAACCCGGCCCAGGAGCGACTGGTCGAGCTCCTCGCGAAGCCGCACGGCAGCGCCGACGTCGTGGTCGTCGGTGACGACGATCAAGCCATCTACCAGTGGCGCGGATCGTCGGTCGAGAACATCGTCACCTTCGCCGACCGCTACGACGACGTCACGCAGTTTCGGCTGCTCACCAACCGTCGCTCGCGCCCGGGCATCGTCGAGGTGGCCAACGGCTTCGCGCAGTCAATCGAGGGTCGCATCGACAAGCAGATGCTGCCGTTCCGCGAGGCAGACGGACCCAGCGTGGCGATCGCGCGCGACGACGGCGACGAGCACTCGGCCGCAGCGGCGATCGCCGACCAGATCCGCGAGTTCCACGCGCAGGGGCTGCCGTACCGCGACATCGCCATCCTCGTTCGCGGCCGCGCCGCCTATCCGGCGCTCATCGCCGCCCTCGAGGCCGGCGGCATCCCGGTGCAGGCGGGCGGGCGGTCAGGTCTGTTCGCGCAGCCCGAGCCGCAGGTGTTCGGCAAGACGTACGCCTGGATTAGCGACGTCGAATGGTCGACCGGCCGTGGGTCGCCGCGCGAGCGCGTCGAGCTCGCTCCACTCGTCGCCGAGTACGCCTCCGTGTTCGACCTCGACGGGGCGAGCGCAGTTGCGCTTCGTGAGCACCTCGAGACCTGGAAGGAGCAGGCGCTCGCCAGCACCTTCAACGAGAGCCTCGTCGGCGACTTCTACGCGCTCATGTCGCTGCTCGGGGTGCGTAAGTGGGATCTCGGCGACGCACTCGTGCGGAATCGGCTCGGTACCATCGCGCGCTGCACGACCGTGCTCGCCGACTACGAGGGCGTCAGCTGGCGCTCGCGCAAGGATCCCGCGGTGCCCGGTGAGCAGGTCGGTGGACAGAGCGGCGGCGCGTGGTTCTACAAGAACCTGGCGATCCTGCTGGTGAACTACGCCACCGGCCACTACGACGACTTCGAGGGTGAGGAAGGCGCCGCGGCGGATGGCGTCGCGCTGGGCACCGTGCACGGGTCCAAGGGCTTGGAGTGGCCCGTCGTCTTCCTACCATCGCTCGTCACGACCCGGTTCCCGTCGAGCATGAGCGGGCGCCGACAGGAGTGGCCGAGCGAGCTCGAGGGGCGATTCGAGGTCAGCCGCTACGAAGGGACTGACCCAGACGAGCGGCGGCTCTTCTACGTCGCCGTCACGCGCGCTCGCGACGCTCTCCTCCTTTCGAGCTTCTCGCTGCAGCCCAGCGGCAAGAACCGTGGGGCCTCGCCGTTCTTCACCGAGGTGGCAGCCTCCTTCGGAGGCGCCGGCGCGCCGACCTCAGCGACGTCGAAGGGCGGCCTGCAGACGGAGGACCTCGCCGTCACCTACAGCGAGCTCGCCGCGTATGAGTCGTGCCCCCGCAGCTACCTCCTGCGCAACGAGCTCGGGTTCACGCCCACCATCCAGCCGGAGCTGGGCTACGGCAACGCTGTGCACCACACCATGCGGGTGCTCGCCGAGCGCACGCAGGCGACCGGCGAGGTGCCGAGCACCGCGCAGATCGACCAGCTGCTCGACTCGGAGTTCTTCCTCCCGTATGCCAATAAGGCCGGACATCGGGAGATGCGCGACAAGGCCCGCAAGCTGGTGCTGCGGTACGTGCGAGAGCATCCGCAGGACCTGCTGCGCACGTGGGCGACGGAGCGCCCATTCGAGCTGTACCTCGAGGGCGCCGTGATCTCCGGCCGCGCCGACGTCATCTACGACAACCACGAGGGGCAGGTCGGTCGCCTCGCGATCGTGGACTACAAAACGTCAACCGGCGGCAAGGTCGACCCGCTGCAGTTGCAGATCTACACGGAGGCCGGCCGCCGTGAGGGGCTCGACGTCGGCGCAGCCTTCATCCACGACCTCGGGGCAGAGCAGCGCCATGACGTGGCGGTCGACACCGCCGCGATCGAGGCGGCCGAGCGGCAGATCGTCGCCACCGTCGAGAGCCTCCGTGCGCGTGAGTTCGAGCCGAAGCCCGAGCGGCGCAAGTGCCGCCTCTGCGACGTGCGCTCGATCTGCTCGGCCGCGGCGCGCTGAGCGAAGACGGGCCGCCTTGCAGACGGCCCGTCCACCTCACACCGTGTAGTCGACCGCGATGTCCGACGTGTAGAAGTCGACGGCGGTCTTCGGCTCGTGCAGCACGCTCTGCTGCACGGGGCCGCGCTTCATGTCGAGCACGCGCAGCTGCTTGCCGACCGCGGCGACCGACTCGATGCGGTGGAACTCCGCGCCGAACTCCTGGGCGAACTCCGCCAGCGCTTGCAGCTTGACGACGGCGTCGTCGAGGTGCGTGCCGTGCGGGTCGACGATCGACGCCTTCACCTCGCCCTGCACCTCGTGGAAGAAGACGAAGTCCGGGTACATCGTGCGCCAGCTGCCCTGCGGGTCGCGGTACGCGATGCCGAGCGAGTCGTTCGCCGACCTCGGCGGGTTGCGGTACCAGCCCAGCGCGCCGGGCTGGTCGAGCTCGGCCATCACGACCTGCTGCTCCCATGAGTTGAGCGACGAGAGCGGGAAGAGTCCGTCCTCGTCGGACATGAGGTGGCGATCGACCACCGGAGCCTTCGACACCTGCTCGTGCTCGTCGACGACGCTGTAGTCCTCGACCCGCGACCGCGGGCGACCGAGCGATGCGCGCTGCGGCTCGGTCGTCATGGCGCGGATCTCGTCGTAGTCCTGCTGGCGCACGTCGGGCAGGCCCTTGATCGCGACCCGGTGCGCAGCGAACCAGCGGGTGGCGAGTTCCGTCGCTTCCTGGTCGACGCGGGCGCGCACTTCCTTGACGGTCGCGAGAGCCGAGGCCTTCACGTACGCGTCGCGCAGGTCGTCGTCGCCACCTTCGCGGTCGGCGAGGTGGTTGACGTAGGACTGCGCGATGTCGGCGCCGAACGCCTTCTTCGCCTCCTCGAAGGCCGAGCGGATGGCGCGGTCGTCGGCGCGCATCGAGAACTCGCGGTACGAGAGCTTCGTCGAGCCCGAGGTGCCGACGATCTGCTGCACGTCGACGCGAAGCACTTCGTCGATCTGCTCGTCGAGCTTGGCGGCGTAGCGAGTGGCGAAGCCGTCGAGCACGGCGTGCATCTCGGTCTCTACCGACTTCAGCGCGCCCGGCACGACCCCGTCGTACGCCAGCGCCTGGGCGAGTGCGACGAGCCGCTGCACCGGGCGGGCGCCGCGCTTCGGCAGCGTCTGCGTCGGCAGCGCGTCCCAGGCATCCCAGACGGCTGCCGGGATGTTCGGGTTCGGCGCTAGCGACTTGCCGTCGAGGATGATCTTCTTCGAGCCGCCGCTGCCGGGCATCTCCTCGAGCTGACCTGTGAGGAATCGCACGACCTTGCCGGCCGTCGTGCGGTCGAAGAACGGCAGGATGCACTCGACCGAGTTGAGTGCCTCGTCGCCGGGCACGCGCCGAGCGAGCGGGCTGCGCACCATGCGGCCGAGCAGCTGCGTGATGTGGGTGCTGTCCTTCGCGGGGCGGAACGACACCATCACCTCGGCGCGCGGGCAGTCCCAACCGGTCGAGATCGCGTCCTTGGCGATGAGCACGCGCACGCTTGGCGTGTCCTGCACCCGCTGAGGCTCGATCCACGGCACGTCCCACGCGCCGAACTCCTGTCGCGTGTGATCGCCGAACACGTGCGCGACCTGTGCGCCGCGAAGGTCGTCGACCTCGGCGGCGATCGCGTCGAGCGCTCGCCCGATCTCGTCTGGATCGGGCGTGTTCGGCACCTGCAGCACGAGGAGCGGCACGACGGGCTCGGTGAGGCCCTGCTCGCGCGAGTACTCGGACCACCGCGCACTCGTCGCAACGAGGCGCTGGGCGGCGAGCGTCACGAGCGTCGTGTCGAAGTTGCCCGCCTCGTTTGGGATGTTGAGGCTCACGACGTCCTTGACGAGGCCGGACTCCTGTACGAGCGAGGCGTCGACCCTGACGGCATTCAGCCGTGACCGGCCAGAACCGCCGCTCTCCGCGGCCGCCATCGCCTCGTTGAAGTGGTCGATGGTCGCCGAGATACCCCAGACGATGGGCACCGGCGGATAGCCAGCGTGACCCTGCACCAGCTTGCGCACGAGCGTCGTCTTGTCCTTCGACGCCTTCGTGTTGAACCCTCGGTGGGCTTCGTCGAGCACAAGGTACAGGGTCCGATCCTCGTCGGCGATCGTGTTCGCGATCGTCTCCCAAATCGTGAAGCCTTGCAGGTCGGGGGTTGCAGCCACGCCGAAGTCGAGCGCCGACTCGTCCTCGGTGTGCCCGCGAGTGAGCTTCGAGGTCTTCGACAACTTCTGCGTGTTGAGGAAGTAGACGCGGCCCGGCTCGAGCTTGGGCGTCGCGAACGGCGGCTCGATAACGACGAGGTCGGACGGGTTGATGCGGTCGGACGCGTCGAGCAGTCGCATGCGGGTCTGCTCGTTGAGATTCGGGTCGTCGGAGAACCAGAGCACGACGGCGCCCTTGTCGGCTTCGACGTCGAACATGGTCGAGCCGTAGAAGAGCGCCTCGATTGCTGCTGCTGCCATGACGGTCTTGCCGGCTCCGGTCGGCGCGGTCAGTGCGAGCGATGTCGTCTTGCAGTCGCGCTCCCACAGCGTCTTGGCATCGCCGAGTTGACGGAGGACGTCGTCAACCGCCTTCTCCTGGTAGTCCTTCAGGGTGAACCTCACAGGGCGCTCCGGCTCGTCTCGATCTCGAAGTTCTGCAGGTACGCCTCGTAGAGGCGCACAGGCTCGACGCCCTCGGGCAGCTCGCGCACCGTGGACTCGAATAGACGGTCCTCGTCTGTAACGATGAAGACCATGCGCGCTGTCTCGGACGCGGCGAGCGCCTCGATGAAGGCTTCGGAGTGGTTGAGGTCGGCGAGTACACCGTAGAACTCCGCGACATCCCAACCTGCGGTGACGTCGTCGATACGGCGGCCTCGGGAGCCAGCGCGAAGCCACAGCAGCGGCGCGATTCTCGCGAACTCACGGTGCGACGAAACGCTGAGCGGCGCTTCGTACGTCAGTGTGAAGAACTCCACGTTTTCCAGGAGCCCGTCGGTCATCGGGAACTCGTCCGTGAACTTGTAGTCCCCCCGGACGGGGACACCATCAGGCGTTCTTCCAGTGATGGCGCTCGCGACTCGTGGCTTCGTGATCGCTTCGCAAATACCTGAGCGCTCCCAGGTCTCGTCGCCGGGGCGAAGACCTGCATCGCGGAGCGCGCGCTGATCTTCAGCTGCAACCTCGTTGTTTGTGATCGAGATTGCACGTCGCTCGCCACCGTCCTGCTTGTTGAGTCGCATCACCGCGTGAGCGGTCGTGCCGGAACCGCAGAAAAAGTCGACGATCGTCGCGTTCGGCTTCTCGGCGACGAAGAATCGAAGCGTGTCCTCGACTGCGTACAGCGACTTGGGGAACGGGAACGTGCGACCGGGAAGCAACTGCCGAAGAAGGTTGCTCCCGTGATGGCCAGCGCTATGGCGGCCCAGAGTCCAGACAGTCGTTGCGCGGAACTTGGCTTCCGTCGGTGCATCATCGGTCACGATCGAACCGTCCGCGCGATGCCCCACAACGGCGTACTCCTTCCCAACCTTCGCCTGCTCTCCGGACTTGAGGTAGGCGACTGCGGTCTCGCTGCCGTTGGGTTTGCCAAGTCGTGCGAAACCGCGTTTGAAGAGGTCTCGGAGGGTCTCGGGGCCAACCTGCCAGCGTCCCTCGGAGCCGTCCGTTCGAATCGGCCACACGGGGGTGAGGTGGGGCGGGAACTCGACGCTCGCGCGTGGCACGCCCTTGCCGGGTGACGTGCCGGCGTCCACGAACTGCGTTCCATCCTCACTAAGCAGAACTGGATAGAACATGCCTTCGCGATCCTCGCGACGAGCGCCTGTGCCGGTTCGTTTCAGGCTCGCCCAATGGATAGTGCCGCGAACAGTCGTTCCGGCGCCTCCCCATTCCTGCCCCAGAGGTAGCGCGGATACGGCCGACTCCCCAACGAAGACGCAAAAAATGTACTCTTCAGACCGCTTGAACAGGCGGCCTCGGGCACTGCCCTGAGGCGCGATCACGGTCGTAACCATTTGAATCTCAGCCGCGGGAAACACCTGCTCAAGCAGCAGTCCCAGCCGCAGGTACTCCTTCTCATCGATCGTCACGATGAGCACGGAGTCGTCGGGGTTGAGCAGATCCTTCGCGAGCTTCAGGCGACGCTCCATGAAGGCGAGCCACTTCGAGTGGCGGTAGAGGTCCTCGCCTTCGACGTAGTCGTTGTTGTACTTCCAGTCCTTCGCGCCCGTGTTGTACGGCGGGTCGATGTAGATCGCGTCGACCTTGCCGCGGTGCGTGAAGAGCAGCGTCTGCAGCGCGTGGTAGTTCTCAGCGTTGATGACGGCGTGGTAAGGCTTGTCGCCGCCACGCTCGACCTTGCCGGTCGACACGAGACCGGGGTAGATCGGGTCGCGGAACTCTGCGACGACCACGAGGTCATCGACGAGCGCATCGCTCGTCTCCGCCTCGTTACCCAGCAGCTCGAGCTTCGCCGAGCGTGCGTCGTCGTCGGTCCGCGCGAACCCGGTCACGCGCCAGAGGCGCTGGTCGCCGGAGCCGATCTTCGATCCGCGCGGCGGCAGCACGCGCACCTTGTCGCCACGGCGCACGGGGCGGCCCGGCAGCTCCACCGCCTCGGGCGCGTGGCGTTCGAAGTTCAGGCCGAACGCGCGGCGATCCGTGAGCGCCTCGACCTCGCGGCGGAGATCCTTCGCGAGGGCCGCGTCGGTCTGATCGAGACGGCGCAGCAGGTCGTTCAGCCGGGACACGGAGGCTCCTTCGTCGGGGTGGTGGCGCAGGCACGATTCTCTCGGGCCGAGATGATCACGCGTCGTCCGACACGTCGATCGCCCCGCGAGCGAACGTCGCGAGGATGCGCTGGTGCGTCTGCCTCGGCAGCTGCCGCGTGCCGGGCTCGCCGAACGGGGTGCCCGGCCGTGCCGGTGCGTCGGCGAGCAATGCGTCGAGACCTGGTCGGGCGAGCATGAGCAGCCCATGCGTCGCACGGGTGCAGGCGACGGCGAGCCGGCCGAACGCCGAGTTGAAGGCATCGAGCTGCGACGCGCCATTGAGCGGGTGGATCGCGATAGTGATGCCGTTCGTCTGCCCCTGCCACGAGTCGACCGTCGACGCGACGATGTCGCGGTCGGTGAGGTCATGGCGTTCACGTAGGCGCGCGACGACGTCGGTCGCGTCGTCGACCGACTGGTTGCGAGTGGCCAGGATGGTGACGAGCGGGTTTTCGTGATCGCCGCGGGCGTGCGTCGTCTCCCACGCGCCGGTCGGCCGGCCGGGTACGTCGATGTCGTACGCGGCGGACACGAGGCCTGCCCGGTGCTCGAAGAACTCGTCGAGCAGCTGCTCTGCGAACAGCATGAGCGGCAGGTCGACGTCGGGAGCCTCGGGGTCAGGCAAGCCGCCGACCTCGAGCAGCGTCGGCACGCCCGAGCCGACCTGCGACCACACGACGGCGGCGTCCTCGTCCATCGTCCCAAGGTCGATCGCTCGGTCACCCGGCGCAGCGACGCAGTCGAGCGACTTCCACTCAGGGTAGAAGGCCCGCCACAGCGCAAGGTGGCCGGCAGCGGGGCGCCAGACGGTCGGCAGCTCACGCGACCACGTCTCGGCATCGCTGTCGAAGTCGGTCGGCCACGCACGGTATGGGTTGAAGCCCGGGTCGCCGCGCCAAGGGTTCTCGCCGATCTCGAGCGGCGGCAGCTGCCCGACGTCGCCCACGCCCACGACCCGCGGCGCGACCTTCGCGATCTTGTCGAAGAGATGGTGGGCGATCTGCCAGGCCTCGTCGACGAACAGCACGTCGAACGCCGACGTGCCGTCGAACGCAGGGCCGAGGTGATCGCGGATGCGCTTCGACTCGTTCATCACGCCAAATCGTGCGACCGTCGCGATCACCACCTGCACGTCTCGCGGCAGCTGCTTCGCCTGGGTGACGACCGTGGCGGCGTCGTGGACCTCCTGCGGCACGTCGATGAACGACTCCTTGCCCGACAGCAGCGCGACGCGGTCACGTCCGAGCGCTTGCCCGAGAGCGATCGCGAGCGGGCGCACCTGCTTGTTGGTGAAGGCCGTGATCGCGACACGACGGCATCGAGTGTGCTGGGCTGCTTCGACGACGAGGCGCTTCAGCGCGTACGACTTGCCGGCGCCCGCCGACGCCTTCAACAGCATCCGCAGCATCGGCGACTCGCCTGCGAGCATCAGCTGCAGCTCGTGGCTGGCCTCGTCGGCGACGACGTCGTTGAGGATCGCAGCCTCGTGGTGATGCGTGTCGCTCGTCGCCGAATCGAGCGGCGCGGTGAACGGACCCCGCTGGTCGTCACTCATTCGAGGTCATCCAACGTCTGGTCGGAGGGCGCCGAGACGCGAGCCTCGGCGAACGGGTCGCCCTGCGCTGCACCGACTGCCGTGACCTCGAAGGCGTCGGCATCGACGACCGGGGGCCACACCTGCGGGTTCAGCTCGCCGCGTTCGCGACGCCTGGCGAGCTCGTCTGAGAACTCCGACTCGCGCGACTCGTGCGGTCGACAGCACCACTGGTGTTCATGCGGCGCGTCGGCGAAGGCGCCTTCGGCGCAATCGGGCTTCGGCGCAGACCGGTCATCTGCCTTCGGCTTCGAGATCGGCAGGTGCTGGTTGCCCTTGTTCGGCGAGAACCACGCGAAGTCGGCGATGACGATGCGGTCTCCGATCTCGAGCTGGGGTGGGGTCGCAGGCGCCCATGCCAGTCGCTGCGGCGTCTCTGCGTCGATCGTCGCGAGCGGGCCGATCGCGAGTCCGCTGATCTTGATGGAGGTGGCGAGGGACAGGTCGAG